>JANWJG010000061.1 GCA_025449485.1 Nitrosotalea sp.
TACCACATTTGTCACATGCTTGGAGTGCAGCAAGATGGCAATAACAATTGGAATTAAAAAAATTGTATGCCTTGGAAGCTATCCTGAAACAGATTATGAATTATTGCATGAAGCTGGACTGAAAGTCGTAGTTTTGGATAAAAACAGGATAAATCATTGGATAAAGGTGCTTCTTGAAGAACCAAATGCCAAGTTAATGCCAAAGTG
Source organism: Nitrosotalea sp. (assembly GCA_025449485.1). Classification (GTDB taxonomy): domain Archaea; phylum Thermoproteota; class Nitrososphaeria; order Nitrososphaerales; family Nitrosopumilaceae; genus Nitrosotalea. Next base: position 208 of record JANWJG010000061.1, read on the forward strand.
ATGATGTAGATGTCAAATGCAGTAGAAGAAGTAACAACCACTATGCCACCTGCACTACTGGTCTCTGCAGCATATGATGGGCTGAAAAAATGTGCGGTGCTAAAATTTTATGAGCCCGAGTCCAAAACGCTAAAACTTTGGTATGATAACACGGGACACAAACCATATTGTTATTCAAAACTAGATCCTGAAGAGTTAAAATTTTTATCAAGCAGAACTGATGTAATAAAACTTGAAAGTGTCAAGCGTGAGGATTTGCTAAAAGATCGTACAATAGATTTAACAAAAATTGTTGTAACAGATCCTCTTGCAATAGGTGGAACCCAGACTGACAAGAGCATAAGAAACATGATGGAGACCTGGGAGTCTGACATAAAATATTATGAAAATTACCTATATGACAATTTACTAATTGTTGGCAGATATTACACAATTGATAATGGCAAGCTCAAAGAATACTCTTACAAGATACCAGATGAAGTCCAGCTTGCTCTAAAAGGCCTCTTGTTTGACAAGGTTACAAACATTGGCATCATAGACACAAAAGAATTTCAAAATCACATCAGTGAATGGGCAAACCTTCTCAATCAGCCTGTGCCTAACATACGAAGAATAACTTTTGATATTGAAGTAGAGTCTGAGACTGGAAGAATTCCTGATGCCAAGATTGCTGATAAAAAAATCACCGCAATTGGATTTTGTGCAAGTGACGATTTCAAGGCAGTCTTTGTCCTAAAACGTCCAGGACTGCAAATGGGCCAAGACGAACTTCCAAAAGATGTCAAGGTGACTTTCTATGATGAGGGTAAAGAAGCCGACATGCTACGCGACGCATTCAAAGTTCTAGAGAATTATCCGTTTGTTATAACATTCAACGGCGATGAATTTGATATGCCGTTCATGTACAACCGGGCAGAAAGGCTTGGTGTTCCGCTAAAAGAAATTCCGTTGATAATGATGAGAGATTCGGCCACGCTCAAAAAAGGTGTGCATATTGACTTGTATAGAACATTTTCAAATCGCTCATTTCAAATCTATGCCTTTTCCCACAAGTACAATGATTTTTCACTGAACAGCATATGTGAAGGGCTGATTGATGAATCAAAGACAGAATATGAAGGAGAGCTTGAGGATCTTTCGCTTTATGAACTTGCAAATTATTGTTTCAACGATGCAAGAATCACCCAGAAACTTACCAGTTTTAACAATGATCTGCTGATGAATCTGCTTGTAGTTATAACAAGAATTGGCCGCATGCCAATTGATGACATATCCAGGATGGGAGTATCCCAATGGATTCGAAGTCTGTTTTACTATGAACATCGAAAACACAACTTTTTGATACCGCGCAGAGAAGAGCTTGACAAAAAATCCGGAGCAGCATCAACAGAGGCAGTCATAAAAGACAAAAAATATCGCGGCGGTCTGGTTGTAGAACCAACAGAGGGAATCCACTTTAACGTCTCTGTGATGGACTTTGCAAGCCTGTATCCTAGTATCATCAAGGTACGAAATCTTTCGTATGAGACAGTACGATGTACCCATGATGAATGTAAAACAAACATGATACCAGGAACTACGCACTGGGTTTGTACAAAGAAAAACGGTCTTACTGCTACATTGATTGGCTCGCTGAGGGATTTACGTGTAAACTATTACAAGAGTCTCTCAAAGAACCCCAGTCTCTCAGATGACCAAAAACAACTGTATACTGTAGTAAGCCAAGCGCTCAAGGTCATTTTGAATGCAAGTTATGGTGTCATGGGTGCAGAAATATTTCCATTATACTGTCTGCCTGTTGCAGAAGCAACTACCGCAGTTGGAAGATTTACAATTTTGCAAACAATTGAAAAATGCAAATCAGTTGGAATCGAGGTTTTGTATGGAGATACTGATTCCATATTTTTGAAAGCTCCGTCACAAGATCAAGTGTATGGAGTAGTTGAATGGGCAAAGACTGAATTTGGAGTAGACCTTGACTTGGACAAGGAGTACCGTTATGTTGTATTTAGCACCCGAAAGAAAAATTATCTTGGAGTACAAAAAGATGGTAAGGTAGATGTCAAGGGCCTAACAGGAAAAAAATCACACACTCCTCCATTTATTAGAAATCTCTTTTATGAAATACTTGGAATTTTGTCACAGGTACAAAATGAACAAGAGTTTATCCAGTCAAAGACAAAAATTGGTGACATGATATCAGGATACGCCAAGAGACTAAAAGCAAGACAGATTCCTCTTGCAGAACTTGCATTTCATGTGATGATAAGCAAGGCTCCTGCTGAATATGTCAAGACAGTACCACAACACATCAGAGCTGCCAAGTTGTTGGAACACATACGTGAAGTAAAAAAAGGTGACATTATAGATTACGTCAAGATAATCAACAAACCAGGTGTAAAACCGGTAGAACTGGCAAGACCTGATGAGGTCGATACTCCAAAATACATGGAATTTATGGAAAGTACATTTGATCAGATCTTATCTTCGATGGACCTTGATTTTGCAGGCCTTATTGGGGAACCTAAACAGACTGGGCTTGACCAGTTCTTTTGGAAATAGATTAGCAGAAACATTGATCTGTCCTAGCCATCAAAAGGCGTAAAATCCCTCCTGGCGTGGGCAAAAAGTGCTCAAATGTTTATACTAGTATGTCAAGTCTATCAGTACTAAAATTTATAAAGAAAGTTGTAGAAATTACATGTATGCGAAAAGATTCATGTAGGAACTGTGGAGTTACTATGCAAGAATTTCAACGTTGCACCGTATGTAGTGAGGTAAACCAGTTTGCCTGTACTCATTGCAGAAAGGCAAGCGACGAGCAGGTTCACCTGAAATGTAGTCTGATCGCAAGAAACGTTGTCTGCAACTAGGGTTATTTTCAACTAATCAGGATTCAAACAATTTTACTTGCTAATCGACTATACTTTCAAATCTGCATCAAAATGGTTTTAGAGTAACCAGTCATCCTGTCAACTCCAAAAGACTCTATTTTTTTATTTATCCAAAAAATCATTGATCTGAAATATTATTATATCACCACAAAATGATGAGCGATACACAAATGAGTTTTCTTGATTTATACATGAATAGAAATCCGCTAATTACAAGTCCTAGTGAAGACGGTGAAGTATCTGCAATAGTTTATGGAATTCCATTTGATTCCACACACTCCTTTAGGCCTGGAACAAGATTTGGTCCAGATGCAGTACGACAAGCGTTCAACAACATAGAAATATTTTCAACAAGATTTAACGTAGATTTGGAAAGTGTTAATATTGAAGATCTTGGAAATACATACCACACTGTAGTTGCAACCGAAGTTCTTGACATGATTGGTAAAATAACTACAGAGCTTGCTGCAAGGAACAAACAGTTGATAATCTTGGGAGGCGAACACCTGATTACTTATGGAACATACATGGCATTTCCAAAAGAGACTGGTTACATTGTATTTGATGCACATTATGATTTAAGAGACGAGTATGCAGATATCAAACTAAGCCATGCAGCTTATCTTCGAAGAATCATAGAAAAACGAGGCGCTGAAAACATTGTCCATGTTGGTGCAAGATCATTTGTTAAAGAAGAACTTGCATTCAAGACAGAACACAAGGTAAATGTTGTAACAGACAAAGACATTCGAGAGGGCAGGGGTCCAAAAATGGTAAAAGATTTCATGTCAACTTTTGACAAGATCTATGTAAGCATTGACTTGGATGTACTAGACCCAGCATTTGCACCTGGAGTTGGCAACCCAGAGGCCATGGGAATCACCTCACGCGAACTGTTTGATATGATATATGCATTAGAGGGAAATACCATAAGATGCATGGATATCGTTGAACTATGTCCTCCGTATGACAATGGTGCAACTGCATCAGTTGCAGCAAAACTAATGTCCGAAGTTATTGCAATGAACTTGTCCCGCAAGTGACTTAAGGCAGATACAACATATTATTTCCAGTGGAATCCGACATTTCAGATCTTGTAAAAAAAGGAGACGAGTTTATAATTGACGGAGATTTTGAAAAAGCACTGAGTTTTTTTGAGCAAGCAATCATAATGCGACCAAATGATCCTGGTCTGTTAAACAAGAAAGGAATTGCGCTGCGTGGCCTAGGTAGATATGATGAAGCTCTAGAATGTTTCAATAAATCACTGCAACTTGACCCAAGAGATCTGGATGCGTCCTGACTGTACCGTTATACCATTATCTGTGGTCTTTTTGCCACACTACGGCCCATGTTTATCCGCATGAACGGTTTTCCCTTGGTCTCTTCTTGAATACTTGCCATAAATTCCTCAACTGATAGATTTTGAGGATCCTTTGATTTTCTATCCCGGATTGATAATGTTGTGGAGTTGACTTCTTTTTCACCAATCACTATGATGTATCGTATCCATTCTGTCTCTGCATCACGAATGCTCTTTCCCACACTTTCGTTTCTGTCATCAACATCTACACGAATGTTATTTTCTGTGAGTTTGTCAGCAAGTTTTTCACAATGGTCCAAAAATTCGGGTTTTACAGGAATTAATCGTACTTGGGTTGGTGCAAGCCACAACGGAAACATTGGTTTTCTTCCCTCTCTTTGATCAGTTGCTGCTTTTTCTAATAATGTGTATATCACTCTCTCAATTGCACCGCTAGGCGAGTTGTGCAAGATTATAGGGTTTTGTGGTTTGTTGGTCTCATCCATGAAATCAATGGCATATCTTTTTCCGTTTTCCACGTCAATTTGGTCAGTAGACAAGGCAGATGCTTTTCCGAGATTGTCTACGTAATTGAACTCCCATTTTAGTACAAAATAGAAGAATCGCTCCTTCCACATTTCAACAAGCACTGGTTTTCCAAGTTTTGCTACAATCTCTTCAATAAATGATTTATTTTCATTGTAAAATTCTTCAGTAAATCTTATTGCCATTTCATAATCTTTATCGTCAATACCTAGTCCTTTTATCACATCACGTGATAAATCAAATCTTTTTCGAAATTCTTCTTTTGCCTGGTTCATGTCCATGCACATTGCATGGCAATCAGGCATGGTAAAAGCACGCAATCGTCGAAGACCTACCAGTTCACCGGATTGTTCTCTTCTGAAACTATATCTTGTAAGCTCGTACAGTTTTAACGGTAAATTCTTGTATGACAACTGAAAGTCTTTTGCCATCAAGAACTGGCCAAAACATGCTGCAAATCTTAGAAAGAGATGTTTTCCTTCAGAGTCTATACTATACTGTCGTGCAGGAAATCGGTGGAAATAACTTTCCATACTTGGATGATGGGAATCATACATGATTGGTGTTTCAACTTCAAATCCTCCATACTCCATCACCTTATCTGTTACATATCTCTCAATCAATGATTTCATGAGCCTGCCATTTGGATAGAATCTCATGTTGCCTGCATCGGATGCAGGTTCATAATCTGCAATGGCTAGCTTTTTCATTAATTTCACATGTGGTGGAGGCTCGTCGACTGCTCTTTTTTTGGCAGCCTCGTATTTTGCCAATACCTCTAGATTTTGGTATTTTGCAAAATTGAACTTGTCAATCTCGTGTAATTGTCCATCAGGTGTGAGTATGTGCCAATATGATTTGATCTTCGATTCTGCTTTTAGTGCATTAGAAGATGATTCTTTTTCTTCGCCAGCAGTTATTGATTTGGAATTTTCAGCCAGTGGGTGACCCTTGACTTGGAGTTTGTATGATTTTGTCCAACCAAAGGGGGCACGATTTACTTCAAGACCTTGAGCATTTTTTTCCATTACCTGAAGTAGTAACAATGCGGTGGTAGGAGATGCTAGTTTTGAGCTTAGATGAGCATAAGGGTACAATAATAATTTGGCACAGCCAATTTTTTTCATTGATTCAGAAATTTCATTAATTGCTTTTTTTGCAACGTCTTCATTATCGGATTCCTCTACTGCCACAAATGCAACTACAATCTCCTCAAAACGTTTTGATTCTGGTTCAAGATCTTCGGCAGATTTTATTTCTTTTTTTACAGGAGTATATTCCACATAATCACAGTGTAATTGCAATATTCGCATGTTTTGTTTTTGTTTTAATTGTTGAATTAAACTTTATGCCAAGTTGAATAAATTGACCGTATAAAATATTTGAAAAAACTTGAAATGTCTTGCGAATACGGGATATTCTTACCGGCGCTTCATTTTTTCAAGCTTGGTAGTTATTCTGACTATTTTATCAATTATCTCGTCATTGCTACCCTTGCCTGCCAAGAACTTGATTAGCCAGTCAATCTCTTCGTTGTTAAGTAGATTTTCCATGAATATGATACTTGATTTTCAGGCATCCATAAGTATTCTCATGGGGATTAAACAGATTTTATTGTGACATCGTCACGGTTGTAGAGTATTTTTTCAGGAGTTATTGTAACAGTACAATTTTGCTTGAATTTCATCTCTTTTTTGTTTCCAACTGAATCTTTGAAGATTATGCTAGGTTCATTGCTTAGATCTATTGAATACTGGGTTCCAGTCTTGAGTTTTTTCAATTCTTGGCATCCTTTCAAGTCTATGAGTAAGGAACAAGCAATAGAATTTGATTCTGAGGTAGACATTGTTAATTTTGTAATTGGCAATTATAAAAACGGTTGCGTTGTGATACAGTACATTGTTCTAGAATATTATTACATTGAACTTAATTGGTAAACTAAAGACAGTATGGTATGCTGCGTGAAAGTAATGTGTCCATGGATGAAGTAAAGGCAAGAGATGTTGCAACCAAGTTTTTAGAGCAATATCATAATAACGTATCCATAAAAGATATCATGCTTGAAAATGATGTGTACATAGTAACACTGGTTACAGGACTCACGGAAAAAAAGACAATACATGTAAGAGTGGCTGCAAAAGATTTGCACATAATTGGATTTAGTTATCCAGTTGATTTTGGAAAAATTGTTGATACGATACTTGAGTTAGGTAATGAGATCCGATATGTGTTGGTTATAGACTCTAAAGGAAATGCTCTGCATGGAAAAATGGCTCCAGGTAAAACCATATTGGTCAAAAAGGAGGATCAGGTAACAAATCTTCCAACTGACCTGCACATACTACGACAACTTTTCAAAATGTTTGATGAATCATTGGGAAGAACAACTTTTGTACATTTTGAGAGGGAAAGGATGCACATATTGATGTTTTATGTGCGTGACCTAATCTTTTGTATTACATGTGAACGTAGTTTGGAATCCTTGAGATTGGTTGAACTTTCAAATATCATTGGTGCCACAATTAGAAAACACATAGAACAATCATTGTGATTTTTTATCCAGTTTTTGAGAATAAATCAATCAACAAATTTCTTGTCACATCTTATTTTTCATGGTTCAAATCTAAACATAATATGGGGTTGATGTGTTATAGAATTACTTGATACGGATTAATAATCTCACAAAACGATATGAAAAATTAACTGCAGTAGACAATCTGTCATTAAACATTGAACAAAGCGAGGTTTTTGGGCTATTAGGTATCAATGGGGCAGGCAAGACTACGGTAATCCACATGCTTTCCACCCTACTCAAACCAACATCAGGTTCTGCAACCGTAAATGGTTTTGACATACAAAAGGAGCCTGAGAAAGTACGCTCTAGCATAGGAATTGTCTTCCAAGTTCCAAGCAGCGATGATCTCCTTACTGGCTATGAAAACCTCCAAATTCATGCTATGCTTTACGGTGTGGACCCTGACATGAGAGAAAAACGTATCAAAGATGCACTTGAACTGGTTGGTTTGACAGAAAGAAAAGACGATCAGGTGAAAAAATATTCTGGTGGAATGCGAAGAAGACTGGAAATAGCACGAGGATTGATTCACAGCCCCAAAGTATTGTTTCTTGACGAGCCAACTCTTGGCCTTGATCCTTCCAGCAGAGAAACAATGTGGAAGTACATACAACAACTTGTAAAACAAGAAAAACTCACGATTATTCTTACAACACATTACATGGAAGAGGCAGACATGTTGTGCAATAGGATTGGCATCATGGACAAGGGAAAAATTATTGCACTTGACACACCAACCAATCTAAAATTAATGTTGGGTGGAGACATTGTCAAACTTAAACTAAAAAAACAAGATTCAGACATTTCAATCTTAAAGGATCTTCAATGTGTCAAGAAGATAGAGTTACTTGATGGATATGTGATATTGGGTGTAGATGATGCAAAAAAGAACATTCCAGAAATTCTAAAACATGTTGAGGCGGAATCTGTGGAATCGTCCAGTCCAACACTGAGTGATGTCTTTTTGAAATTGACTGGAAAAAACATCAAAGAACAAGCTGAAGGTGGATTTATGGAGAGATATGTACAATATGACAAGCATTAGAGTGTACGCGGACAAGATTTACGCTCTCTGGTTAAGGGAAGTAAAGGTATTCTTTAGAGAAAAAAGTAGACTGGTAGCATCAACTTTTACCCCGCTCTTATGGTTGTTTGTCATTGGCAGTGGATTTAGTTCATCAACTTCTGTTGCCACACACTTGGATTATCAGAAGTTCATATTTCCTGGAATAATTTGCATGTCGGTTGTTTTTTCATCCGTATTTTTTGGTTCGTACATAATATGGGATAGGAAATTTGATTTTTTAAAAAGTGTCATGGTGGCACCCGTATCACGGTCTACTATTTTTACTGGAAAGACATTTGGGGGCATGACAAATTCTTTGATCCAGGTATCAATACTTTTAGTGGTGGGCCTCATCATCGGAGTGCAATTCAGTCCACTGGCACTAATACAGACAGTGGTGATTGTTTTACTTCTCTCGTTTGCTCTCACATCTCTAGGTCTTACACTTGGAAGCTACATGACAAGCCTTGAGGGATTTCAAATGATAATCAGTTTTGTAGTCTTTCCATTGTTCTTTCTCAGTGGTGCGCTATTTCCAATTGACAAACTTCCACAATGGCTCTCTATCTTGACAACTGTTGATCCTGTAACCTATGCAGTCGATGCTCTTCGAAATATCATACTAGGAATAGGAAGTCATTCTCTAGGTCTTGATCTGATTATTCTTTTGTTATACAGTTGTGTGCTTGGGGCTTTGGGTACATACTCGTTTAAAAGAATGAAAGCGGTCTAGTAAATAATAAAAAATAACACATGTAACTTTTAATTTAAAAATTAATCTCTCAAGGTGAAGGCTGCGTGGTAATCATTCCTTCTTCTTCCATCAGAATTTCACGATAATGCTTTATTTTTTCTATGTCTTGATGATTGTAAGCGTCTGCCAAGTTTTCGTTAACATGAATGACATCTTTGTTGATATTCTCATATGCACTACCTATGCGAGACGGCAATGCGTCGGCTTGTTCTTGTGTCACAATTACGCTTCCAGGCGGAACAAATTTGTTATCTCCAATTACCACTCCGTTTGTTATAGTACTTGAAACACCAATTGCAACATTGTTTCCTATTTTTGCATTAAATATCAAACTCTTCATTCCAACGAATGTGTTGTTGCCTACCCATGCAGGTCCATGCACCATAGAATCATGTGCAAGACTAACTTTAGATCCAACAAATATTGCATACCCTCCATCAAATCTTGAATCATTTGCAAGCAAGCTGTCTCCGCTTGCAGAGAATCTTCGGTTATCGATATTTTGTCCATCTATCGTAGTTTCTAATGCATGCAAAATCACACCATCTTGAACATTAGAATAATCACCAATGGATATAGGCGTACCTTCATCGCCTCTACATACAGAAGTTGGAGCCATTAACACCATCTTACCAATGTGGCAGTCTCCAATGACAACTGCAAATGGATGTATGAACGAATCATTTTCAATCTGGGGTGAATTGACTTTGTTGTTAAAATCAGTCTGTACATTTTGATGAATGTTTGGCCAGGGCATAGTTGACGATGCACTTGTCTGAGAATCTGTCGAGTTGCCAACATTTTGTCCAATCATGAATGCAGAAATTGCAATTACTGCAATTATTGGAATTATGACATATTTGTTCAACACGTTGAGTCAGAAAGTAGTAGGTATTATGGATATTCCTTAGGATCTTATGGGTTATCAGATGACGTATTTTGAAAACCTGAATTTATCTGTGATAAACATCGAGATTAAAAAACTAATAGAAATCATTACTAGGTTAGACTTTATGCATATGTTTTCCAAGTCTACATGAGGAACAGAGGTATTTTCCATCCTTGTTTGAGGTGAAAAGTTGGGAAGTACAATTGCAATCTGAACATTGGCATTTTACGGCCATTTTTAACCAATATGTCCATTCTTCATGTGATTCATGTTGATTTTTTATTTTGTCTTCCAATAAGTCTCTTTGAAAACTTTGCTTTAGTTATTGACTTTTCACGGTTTGTAGATTCTTCCTTTTTTGATCTTGTCTTTTTTCCTAGACCCATGTGAATAAAAACAATGAACCAAAATTTAAGAAAGACACATGACTATCACATCTGAAAATCATGATCTATTTGATATTTGTAGAAATACAATGCTTGCCATAGTGTACGTATGTCAAAGAGATTGGAATATCGTTTTTCATCAGAAATATCACTAATTTCCGGTGCAATCATACTCAGTGCAGCAATCTTATTTCTTTTGCACATTTCATTTTTTCCTACCATGCAATGGATGATGGGTCCTCAATTATCAAATCACGTTTTGATTACATCCATTATTGGCATTGTAAGCGGCATCATGATCATCACAAGTGGCATTATGATCTACATACAACCTCTCCACATAAGAAAATGGGGAGTATTAATTTGGTTCTTCTCCAGCTTGAGTTTCTTTGGGAGTGGGGGTTTTTTCATAGGTGGAATATTGGGAATAATTTCAGGATCTCTGGCAGTAACAAAAGGAATAACATTTTTTGGTTCAAAGTCAAAACATCTTAAATGAAGAAATTCTAAATTTTATCAGAATCACATTCTGGAGATTAAGGGGATGGACGGGCCGGACACGCTACTGTGCAGTGCATTTTTGCGTTCCATTTGTGTGTAATTTATCCAGGAACAGGTCATCATCTAGTAAAAATGACGTCAGGGTCTTCTGATTTATGGTGTATATGCGGCTGTGATGACAACATTACCAGTAGGTGTTATGTCTCTATGGTTGTTCATACTTCCATCATCCCAGTGTAAAAATACATAGTTTAGATAATTTGCAGCATATACTGTGTACTGGGTATTTTGAACCACATTGAATTTTGCTGGCGTGTATCCGGTAGCGATTGTATCCCCATTTGCAGAATGCAATTCCATCCATATTCCTGCAATTGGATTACCTAATACATCTACTGCCTTTACAGTAAGTACGGCCATTGTTGTTGCAGACGTAGTATTAGATGGAGTGCCTGTTCCGACGGAATTGATTGCGGATACTCTGTATGTGTAAGTCGTGTTTGAAGCAAGTCCCGTATCTGAATATGTTGTTTCAATACTTCCTGTGTTTGATACAACGGTAGACCAGGTAGAGCCATTGTCAATTGATCTTTCAATTTTGTATCCTGTTATGACAGAGCCGCCATTATTTGTTGGCGCATTCCAGCTCAAGTCAATCTTAGACGATGACATAGCATTTGCCGCAAGATTTGTTGGTGCGCCTGGTGTAATTGGTGGTTCTGTATTCCCTGATGCTTTTAGTTCGATTGCAATGTCATCCCACATGTCTCCACCATTGTTTGCAGTCCAGCCACATGATACCGTTCCAGGTGAATAGGCTATAGTGGAACTTGATGCGCCATTGATGAAACCAACGACGTCCTCGTCCCACTGTTCTGTGCATGTTGGATTAAAAAGTTCAGCGCCACCCCGGATAGAGGGGAGGTCAAGGATCCAGTCGTTTGCAAATGTTGCAGTGATTGATATTGATGGGCTGCTTGAAACAGTACTGTGGTTTGTTACCGTGTTGTCTATGGGGTTTATCTGATTTACACCTGAGAAAGAATACGCACCTACTACCGCCTGTGTTAATGGCTGACCGTTGAAAGTAACCACAATGTTTCCTGCACCACTGGGGTTCTTTAGATACCAGAATTCTGCATCATAATTTGTAAATGAGGAGACTGCCTGTGTTAATGGAGTGCCGTTGAATGTGACAGATGCTACATTGTTTTTGATTGCACTTATCCCAACGACTAGGAGCTGATTGCTGCCGCTTCCTGCATTAAAGTTTGAAATTGTCATCTGGTTTGAGGAATCTGCATTGCCTGATGTTTGCTTGACATTATTCAATACTATTGATGCGCCTGGTGACGGTGCTACCGTAGTTGCACTTGCCTCATTTGATGGTCCTGAAGTCTCACCTATCGAGTTGACAGCCTTTACTGTGTAATAGTATGTCTGACCACTTGTTAATCTAGTATCATTATAACTTGTAAGATTGCCTATCTGTGTAACAAAAAAGTCAACACCAGACATGGTTCCTCGATATATTTCGTAATTTGTAATCGAATGTCCACCGTTGTCTACTGGTGCATTCCAAGCTAGATTAATCTGAGTGAATGATACTGTAGTGGCTGTCAGTTCAGTCGGCGGATGCGGAGGCGTTGGGCCTTTTACACTGATCTCATTTGACAAGGGAGATTCACCAAATGAGGTTACAGCACTTACTTTGTAGTAGTATGTCTGATTATTGGCAGGATGGTAATCATAATATGACAGATCATTGCTGCTTACCGCAAGTAACGTTTCTGCGCCAGAAACAGTGGAACGATATATCTTGTAGTTTGTGATTTGAGATCCGCCGTCTGTTGATGGTGCAGACCATGTAAGGTAATTGTAATTGTCTGGCCCTATCACTAATGTTGCTGTCAGATTTTGCGGGGTGGATGGTGCGGTTGGCTCAGGAGATGTACTTGATGAGCTGCCATCAATTACAGAAACTACTCCAGAATTATAACTTGATACATAGATCTTGTTTAGAATTGAATTTATGTCCATACCGCTTGGTCGTAATGGTACTTGGATGGCCTGCATGAAAGTGTCTGTCGAGCCGTCAACAACAGATATTGTATTACCGCTCCCATAAGATCCATCCACTTCTGCATAGATTTTATTTGAGATTGGGTTTATGCGAACTTCAGAGGAACCATTTCCAACAAATATTGAATTTGTAATATTGTTTGTAGCACCATCAATCACTGAAAGCATACCGTTCTTTGAGTTTGCCACATAGATCTTGTTTGCATTTTGATTTATTGCAATGCCACTAGGTCCACTAAAACCTGTTATCGTACTTGTAATGGTATCTGTTGAACCATCAATTACAGATACTGTATTGCTGTTGAGGTTAGTCACATAAATTTTGTTTGTATTTGTGTTTACCCCAATACTTCCAGGATTGGTTCCAACCGATATTGTATTTGCAACAGTGTCTGTTAAACCGTCAATTACAGAAACTGTATTACTGTTGAGGTTAGTCACGTAAATTTTGTTTGTATTTGGATTTACACTGACACCATATGGTCCAGTTCCAACTGTTATTGTACTTATGAGGCTATTTGTGGATCCGTTGATAACAAAAACTGTATGATTTGGATAAAACTGAGGTCTTGTAGAGTAATAACCCTCATCTGCCACATAGATTTTGTTTGTGTTGGGATTTACTGCAACATCTCCAGGTCCTCCATTTGTCGCAATTTTGCCTGTTATAGTGTCTGTAGTATCATTGATTACAAAGACTCCACCATTCCTGCCCCCAAAACCGCCGCTTACATCAAGATACACTGTATTTGTATTTTGATTTATTCCAATTCCATATGGACCATACCCAATACCACAAGTACAGGAAGGAACAGATATTGTGTTTACAATAGTATCTGCAAATGCATTGTGTGCAAGTATACCAGATGAGAATAACACTATCGATGCAAAAACAAGCGTAGGAATGTACTTGTCATGATGGTTTTCATGTTCTTCTGTCACGAATTAACGATTCATAGTAGTTCACATTACATATCTGAATATGCGTGAATTATTCCATAAAATCAATACAGAATATTTTTAGCATATTCAGATATGCAGCCCAATACCATACAAATTGTCTGAAAGTTGTTTAGCATAGAAAGCACACCTCATGGCAAGTATTTTCTCATCGTAACATTTGCTTCAGTTTTTTCTCTATTATTTGTCATAATAGATGATAATGCTTACGCAATGGGACCACCTCCATATGCATGCAAAAATCTTTACGATAGTGTATTTACATCAATATGGATACAAAGTGGCGGCATAACTTACAACCCCATTTTAACTCCAGGTGTTGTAATTCCCGTGCAGAATGGAGTGGGTTACAAGTACAACTATACATTACATACATCTCCGGTCAGCGTAGGTATCAACACTTGGTTTGGAATAAACAATCAATCCGCATATGGTCCAAACACTAATCCTGGAACCACATGGTTCTGGAATTCGGCTGATCAGGGATTGGGATACATGCAAGGCAGTTGTGTAGCTGCGGGTCCGAATCAAGACATTGCATCTCCTACATTTACTGACAAGTATTATCTCCCTGAAGGTGATGTAAGATTAACTTCTTGGGGTACAGCTATCAGCGGTATACCAAATTATGCAGGCCAGACATCATACTTTTTAATTTGGACAGATAGTCCCGTAGTAGCACCTCCTTCAGATGCACCTAGAAATCTTTATGCATATGCAGTATCTTCGTCACAAATCAATCTAGGATGGGATGCACCTATAATTAATTATCAACAAGGCTTAGTTCCAGGATACAAGATTGAAAGATCAACAGATAACGGCTCTACATGGTCTACTTTGGTTGCAAACACAAATTCTACCACACGCCATTATTCAGATACCGGCCTTGTACGTAGTACCACCTACTTTTACAGGGTATCCGAAGTGACTCTGGGAGTATCAAGTTCTCCATCTAATTGGGCAGGCGCAACTACATACAATGTAGTACCATCAGCACCAGTCAGTCTAATAGCAAATGCTTTCAATTCCTCTCAAATCGATCTTAGTTGGACAGTACCCAATGATGACGGTGGGGCACCAATCACAGGATATGAAATAGAAAGATCAACTGACAATGGTTCTACATGGTCTGTCATAATATCAAACACAAATTCCACTGGAACGACATACTCTGATGCAGGATTGTCTCCAAATACAACATACACTTATCGAGTATCTGCAATAAATTCAATCGGTACTAGTTCTCCATCAAACACAGCATCTGCCACAACTCTGTCTTAGGCGGAATCCTGTAAGACTCACTAGTGGAATTATTCTTCTAGATTAAAAAACATGGATCGGGCCGGATTTGAACCAGCGACCCCCGCAGTGTGAGTGCGATATCCTAACCAGGCTAGACTACCGATCCGCGAATTTATTTTCAAAGTGGGATTATTTAGTTCTTGAATTAAACAACATCACATCTTGTTTCCACATGTTGTACAAAATTTTGCCATCTTTGACATGGTTTTACCACAAGATGTACATCTTTTCTCATCTTCCGATATTTGATTCACAACGTTATCTCTGCCGGGTAGACTCTTTGCTGAAATGAATGATGCAATAGAGTTTTGTGGGCCAGTTGCTTGACCCGATACGTTGCCCGTTGTCAAACCCTGCGTTGAGGAACGAGAGGACGGGTTATTCATCCTGTTTAGCGCCTTTTTTATCTCAAACATGGCCTTTAATCCCAAAAAATCTAGGGCAGAATACTTGAGAACTGCATCAGTGATACCATAGTAATAATCTCGTTCAGCCAGTTTACCCTGCTTGTAGAGTTCATGCATTTCCATAAATGCCTGAATGTATGGATCATATCCACGAAAAATATACTGTAGTTTATCAAACATTAGGGCAAGTGTATCTACATCGTCTCCGCCAAATTCCATGATGGAATTATTGGTCCATGACCACTACTTATTTTTTTGATTTAGTGAGTGTGTTGTTTAAAGCAAGTGCCACAGAATTCTTGGCCACATTTTTGGCATGATATTAGTTCTCCTGGTCTATATCCAACAAAACATTTTGAGCATGCAAATGGATTCATGTGGTACAAATAATGTTGTGATACTTAATCTTTGATGATCTTAGAGTTTCTATTTGACTCGAGCCTATCCCATGGAAACACTATGTATTCTTGACCACGAGTTTTTTTAGCACAGACTAGTTGTTTTGGATATTTCATGCCTTTTCTTGCAACAAGTGTAGCATACAAGAAATTTTTAGGCTCCAAGACTAACGGAAATATTCTGTTGAAAGTATCACCTGAATCATAAATGTCATCAACAAAAAGGGTTCTAGAAGGAATCTTGTTTTTGTCCACCAGAATTTTCTTGATATTGAAATGATCAGCAACTAGCCTTGCAGGTACTAGACCTCCCCTTGATACCGTGGCAATTGTGTCAAATTCAAAACCTGTTTTCCTTATCTTGGTTACAAGTACTTTCACTTGTGACTCGATATCCGACCACGTGAGACTAGACTCGCCTTTCCAATTATTTTTTAAAACCAACTTGCTGTAGTTTATTTTGTTGTCTATTAATCATTTTGTAGAGTTCCCAAAATTTAGACCAAACTAAATAATTTAGCCTTAGCTAACTTTTATATGAAGAGAAAACATTCCGCAATCATCGAGATGATATCGCCAAATTCCAAAATATCACGTTTTACAAATTTTCTTAGACGGTTTATCACGTATTCCGGACCTGCGTTAATTGTAAGTATAGGATACATGGATCCTGGAAATTATGGAACTGACCTACAGGGTGGAGCTGCTTTTGGATATTCGTTGCTCTGGGTTGTGTGGCTTTCTTGTGCCATTGCAATGCTTATGCAGTACTTGTCAGGAAAATTAGGAATTGCAACACAGAAGAGCTTGGCAGAGATTTTACGCGAAAAGTTAGGTAGAAAGTTATTTGTCATCCCATATTGGCTAAGCTCTGAAGTTGCAGCTGCTGCAACAGATCTTGCAGAATACCTTGGGACAGTTATCGCATTAAACCTGTTATTTGGCGTACCCATGATATATGCTGCAATATTTGGCGCTGCCGACGTTATCATAATACTCGCCCTAACATCTAGGAAATTCCGACTGTTGGAGCAACTCTTTTTGATTTTTGTGTCCATCATAAGCTTTGGCTATGCATATGAATTGCTAATTGCACCGCCAGATATTCATGGAGTGTTATCAGGATCATTCTCTCCACACTTTGCAAATGCTAGTGCATTGTTTGTTGCAGTAGGCATAATCGGTGCTACAGTAATGCCTCACGTAGTATTTTTGCATTCATTTCTTACAAAAGAAAAAGCAATCGGCAAAACATTGGATGAGAGAAAAAAGATGCGAAAACTACATCTTGCAGAGACAGTATTCTTGCTCACAATAGCTGCCATGATAAATGCCGCAATATTGCTAATGGCAGCAGTTGCATTCTACCCACACAATTCTCAAATTGCATCAATTGCCGAAGCATACAAGACACTTGTACCCATATTTGGAGTATCTGCAGGAGTAGTCTTTCTTGTCACCTTGTTATCATCAGGAATTGCTTCATCTGCTGCGGGAACATTGGCAGGTCAGATAATAATGGAGGGGTTTTTGGGAAAAAAAGTCAACGTATGGTTACGAAGAATAATTACAAGATTTGTAAATGTAATTCCAACAACTATTGCAGTACTGCTGGGTTTTGATCCATTACACATACTTGTGTACAGTCAATTCATACTCAGCTTACTGATACCAGTTGCAGTGATACCAGTTGTTATCCTTACGACAAGCAAAAAATTAATGGGCGAATTTGTAAACAGAAAAATTACAACGGTAATAGCATGTGTTTTTGTAGGGATAGTTTTGATACTCAACATTTTTTCTCTAGTTAACCAATTTTTATAAAATAAAATGCGACGTGTTTTTTCAAAGTAAAACACATTTGAGGATACAATGATGTACCATTTTTGAAACTAGATTGTCTACACTAGGTAACTACCTTAAACTGGACATTCTTTTTCTTCAAAAAGTTGATCAGTTGTTGAGCATGTGCCTGGTCCTGAGTCTCAAGGCTCAATGTAACACCTGCTGTGCCTGCTGGAATGCTTGAGCTCAGCCTATCATGAATCACGTCTACAATATTCACACTCAGCGATGATATCTGGTCGATTACCTCCTTGAGAGCACCTGGTTTGTCAGTCAAAAGGATAAAGATCTTGACCATTCTTCCCATCTCAGTCAGTCCTTTTGCCACAATCTGGCCCAATAGGTACATGTCCACGTTTCCTCCTGATAGAATCGGGACCACTTTTTTTCCCTTGGCAGGTTTTTTATCAAGAAGGTATGCAAGGCCAACTGCTCCAGCTGGTTCTACTACTGTCTTTGATCTTTCCATTAGAAGAAACATTGCCTTTACTATTGAGGAATCATCAACAAGAACAATATCGTCAATCATTTCGTTTATGATTTTAAATGTAGATTGGCCAGGAGTTTTTACAGATATGCCATCAGCTATTGTTCTGTGTCCTGAGACAGATTGTAGCTTGCCAAGATCAAATGATTTTTTCATTGCAGGAAAACCGGATGACTGGACACCAATCACTTTGACTCGTGGTTTTTTTGTCTTGACTGCTTTTAGAATTCCAGCTGCTAGTCCCCCACCACCTATTGGAACATAAATCTCGTCAACATCTGGAAGGTCTTCAAGTATTTCTAGTCCTATCACCCCTTGTGCAGCTATTACTGTTTCATCATCAAAGGCATGAACTATTGTTGCACCTGTTTTTCGTGCAAGGTCTGCAGCCTTTGCATAAGATTCATCATAGATAGTACCTTCCAAAATTACATTTGCACCATATGATCTGGTGGCAGAAACTTTGGCAGGTGAAGCAGTCACAGGCATTACGATCGTACATGGTATTTTTTCAAGTGATGATGCATATGCAACACCTTGTGCATGGTTTCCTGCAGATGCCGCAATGACTCCTTTTTTCTTTTCAGATTTTGAAAGGCTTGCAATCTTGGCATATGCACCCCTGAACTTGAATGAACCTGTCTTTTGCAAACATTCAGACTTGAGATACACCTTGGAACCTGTCATGACACTAAACGAGTGCGAACTTTCCAGTGGTGTTCTACGGATTACGTTACGTTGTATTTTTTGTGATTTTATTATGTCCTCAAAAGTTACATTCAACAGAATTTCCAGCCCCATCTTGGTATATTTGGTTTTTTGAACAATACTTGCCCAAAAATCGATATATATTCTTGATTATAATCATATGTTTTAACTAGAAATCTCACAATTATATCATAAATTAATAAGATTTTCAAGGATCAAAAAGGGCTAAATAATATTCTGCGAACATGTCAGATCTAAGTCAAGGGGCATCAGCGTACCATGGTGTCAACTCCCCAAACTCTGGCACCACGATTACGGCAGCCCCTTGACTAATTATATGAGATTTTTAAAATACTTTGATATAAACAATTTTTTAATTTTTTATAATTTTTATGATACTATCAAGTAATGCCAACAGGTTTGTCTTTGTCTGCTCTGAAATTCTTGTGAGGTTTATGTTTCCTTGTCTTGTGTTGTTCTTGAGATATTCCAGATTAAAATTACACAGGCAACCTTCTTCTGCAGCAATCATTTTGTTTTCGTCAATTAATACAGGAGTTGTTTGGTATAGTTCTATCAACATATTATCAAGTTCTCCAAACAATCTGTCTCGGTTTGATACAAGCTTTGTATGTTCTGCATGGGATACTTCGATTGATTTTACTATGTCCTGTGTAATGTCTTCTCGATTAAACAATACTTCAAACAGTTTTTGTTCATCCAGAGTTTGAAATCCTTCTTGTCGTAATTTTTCTTCGATTATCTTGTCATTTTCTGGCCCCACCTGAACCTGGAGTTTTGTAATCATGTCAGATATGTCTGAGAGTTCCTTTTGGATCTCAATCACACGATGATCAAGTTTGTAGAACAATAATGCATGATATTGTAATGACATGTGTCCAGAAAGCAGATAGTTTCCTTCTTTTATCTCAAATTTTATAAAACTTCTTCGTAGGTCTTTTTCAGCAGTTGCAGAGACACCTTGGTTTTCCCACTCTGGCAGTTTCTTTAAGACATTGTCAAAAAACTGTCTTACAAGTGCGGGATCAAATGATTCCTGGTCTGTCACAGTGCCATCTCCCAACATTACCTTTAGAGGAACTTTTTTTGTAAGTGCAGTAATGTGTTCAAGGTATCCAAGCCTAATGCTTTCGGCCTTTTCACTCATGATTTTGATGAAGGGATCAGGATTGCTAGTAGGAATCTGCATTAGATATTTTTTAAAACTCTCCACATAAAATCGGTATGTACTTTAAATACTCTATAAAACCATTTTTAATTGGATTTAGACATGACAAAGCCATCTTTTAAGAAGATAATCTGCTGGAATTGCAACGTGGAGATAATACAATACTTTGATATAAAATACAAGGGGGAAAGAGGCGTATGCCCTGTATGCGGCGCCAATTTCCCGTTGGAATGAGTAAGAAATGAGCGAAGAGCCAGAACAACAACGAGACGAAAAGGCAAATGCCAAAAGCATCATAGACATGATGCTAGGAGGCGGCAAGTCTGGGACCTTGGACAGCGAGAGTCTTATCAAGGAGACCCAGAAAAGGGTATGGAGTTCTCTCAAAAAAGGATACGAGTATGATTATTCTGTAGACGAATCTGATACGTTTTTGCGAAAACATGTAGCACAAAAATTGCACATGATTGTAATGTTTGTAGATCTTGTAGGCTCAACAGATATGGCCTTACTCCTTCCACCAGAAAAACTCGGAATAATAATCAGTTCATTTTCGCAGGAGATGCGGTCTGTAATACGTCATCATGGCGGATATGTTCTAAAATATGTAGGTGATGCAGTGATTGGATACTTTATTGCAGAAGAAAGCCCACTTGTGGTATCAGATAGTGCTGTAAACTGTGCAAGAACGATGATAGATGTGATTGAACGAGGAATAAATCCAATACTTAGTGAATATGATTATCCAGAGTTACGCGTTAAGATAGGCATGGATTTTGGTGAGAATGTGGTTGTCAGATATGGTGCAGACCAGGTCAGATCACATGTGGACATACTGGGTCCTGCAGTAAGTATCGCAGCAAAAATTACTGCACTTGCAAAACCAAACCAGATTCTAGTTGGTGATGACATTTATGATAAACTTCACCCTTCCCTGAAAAGTCTTTTTGAGAAGATAGAGTGGGCTGACAATAGATGGTCATACCAAGACAAAAAGACTGGCAAAACTTACAAAGTTTATGCCATGCATACCTAGACAGTAAACTTGTCAGGGCATTCTACATGTTCATAATGATGATCTGTGAACTTTTGATCAACAATATACATTACAATTTTGTATAAATCAGCTGAACTGATATTTTTTTTGCATTTTATACAATGCATTGATATTGTTTTTGACATTAATCTGGTGTCGATCAGACCATTCTATAAGGATCGGCGATCGATAGAATTTGATAAGAAATGACTCACACTTGACACCGTGCTATATCTAATACATGATTTTGTGAGTAAACATGAAATAGAGGACGGGAAGAATTCTAGTCATGTGGCCT
This sequence comes from Nitrosotalea sp., assembly GCA_025449485.1. GTDB lineage: Archaea > Thermoproteota > Nitrososphaeria > Nitrososphaerales > Nitrosopumilaceae > Nitrosotalea. The sequence continues at coordinate 21,834 of JANWJG010000061.1, forward strand.
TATGATGTACGAAAAATGATGGAATCTTTTGGACATCCAACTGATATGCTCAATTCTCCATTTGCATTTCCTAGATTGCCACCACGTGCAAATCCTCCACAAGGAATAGCAAGTGCTGCAATGGTAAAGAACAGCATAGTACAAGATGCAGATATGATGATGAACAGACTTTCAGGTCATCATACCATGTTTCAAAGATATGCAGCAGGCTTGTTTAACATGACACCAAATCGATTTAATCCAGGACATCCAATGCATATGGCAACACAAACAGTTGATACACTGCATGAAGAAAATGAAAGGCTCAGAAAAGAAAACCTGGCTTTGAAATCTGACCTTGGTAAAGAAAAGAAAAAGTAATTCCAACTTTTATAAAGCATAAACTTGCTACACTAACTGTGCAAAAAACACCCAGTCAAAAATGGGCTGAACAGATAACACAATATAGAAAAAAATGTCAAGGCGTTTTAGAGATATCAAAATCAATTCGATATGTAGGACTAGTAAATGAATATGGTCGAACCTTGACTGGAATATTCAGGCCAGGTCTTGCAACATTATTATCTAACGAATCTACAAGAAACGAATTCTTTCTTGTTTCTACAATGCTTACAATGCGTAACAAGGCAAGTACTGCACTTGGAAACATGGATAGTGTCATCCTCAAGCACGACAAAGTGACAGTCATCATATTTCAGAGAAAAGAGGGGATTTACTATATCTCTGTTAACAAGTCTGTAACACCTGACGACGTAAACAAAATTATTACAAAAATTAAAAAAATTATTTAGAGTGGAGCAAATCCATGGAACCCACGGGCTTGTTTTGCACCATCATCAAATGAAGGCTCAAATAATGACACCATGTATTTGTCAGGATCTAGCACAATACAGTTTTTGCCTGCCTTGTGTGAAATGACATCCCTGTAGACTGGGACATTTTTTGCTTTGAGTTCTTTTACAGCAGATTCGATATCCCCTACAACCAATCCCATGACTATTCCATTATCAATTGATGTTCCAGTATTGATGGGTTTACTTGCCGGATGCAGTATGACTGTAGCACCTTCTTTTGCCAACTCTACCCAATTTTCCCTACTGTTTTTGATTGGCAAGCCAATCACTTCATGGTAAAACTTTAGGGATTTTGGCAGGTCCGAGACAGCAAGAATTACGCTCCCAAGGTGTCTAATATTCATGTACACAGTAAGTCTTCGCAGTGTTAAAAGATTATGGTGATGCTCAGATTACCTGTACCATCGTTTCAGTGCGTTCTACACCTTTTATGTTTTGAATTTCCGTTGTAACGTCCTTTATTATTGACAAGTCTTTTACATCTATGAGTGCCACTGCATCAAATTGTCCGCTCACGGCAAATGAATCATAGACTGACTTTACCATGCGAAGTCTTGCAGCTATGAGTTTTTTTGGAGATTTAACTAGTACTACGGCTTTGACCAACCCATATCCACCTCCACTTCGATTAGAGTCTCTGTTGAAACAATTTCCTTGATCTTTTTAAAATCAATTACGATATTGTTGATTTCGTCGATTGTACCCTGTAAAACTACTGCAATGTCTGCCCTCCCTGTTACAACCATTATTTCTTTGACTATCTTTCTTGTTTTTTTCAGTGATGCAATAACAGGATCAACTTTGCCCGGTTTGACAGTTATCAAACAGAGAGATCTCATCAATCCTGTATTGGTACGATGATGGATAAGTCTTTTTGATCAAGTATAAAGAAAAGTCTAATCGTCGCTTGCTTCTTGCGAACGTGCTTCTTCCAAGTATGCCTTTCTTGCCTCTAGTTCTGCTTCCTTGTCAAGACCTGCATCATCTTCGACAACAATTATGCCATCATCTTCGTGGACTATATCCTCTTTGAGTTTGGTCTTTTCTTTTGGTTTGACCTTTGGAGCTTCCTTTTTTGCCACTTCTTTTTTAGATGGTTCCTTTTTCGAGGCCTCTTTTTTAGCTGGCTTTTTTGCTTCCTTTTTCTTGTCCTTTGTCATAAGACGATTATCCAACAAGTAACATCGTCCTTTTAAACTTGTCTTATTATTACAATATTAAATAATTCCTTCACAATTTGAGGCAAAAAGCCGATTTTCGCATGCCAATGAAATTATCAGATTATATTAACTCAGATTTTTTATTTTTTCAATTATGGAATGATGATCAGATGTTGGCTCGGTTGATAAAATGAGTATTCCATCCTTTTGGAATATAGTCAATAGTTTCACTTTGCCTTTAGATTCTACAATCCAATCGGTATTACCAAGTTTATCAGTGAACATCTTGTCCATCATTGCTTTTACTGATACCTGATGATGTGCCAAGGCAGCAAGATCTTTGTCAAGCAGTGGTATGACGCCATCCTTTCGTGCTGTAGACACTAGTTCTTCATCTACTATCTTGCCAGCAAATCTAATCTTTGGATCTAGTGCTAGTATTTTTTTACAATAATTTGTAGCATCCACACTCATATCTAAAACGCATTTGTCAAAATACCCTATTTAAGACATGTTTTAGAGTTTGGTTGATATGATTAATTTTATTAAATATAGCAACAGACTTGAAATTAAAATGACTAAAATCCAGAAATATCTAGTTACAGTTCTTGCATCAATTTGTATAATTGGTGCCTTTGGCATACCACTTGGAGATCCAAAATTTCTAATTCAAGCTTTCATACTAGAATCGTCATTTATTGCACTAACAATAGTTTCGCTAAAAAATTTCAGATTTGCATACATTCCAAATTTTATTATTGCGTGTCTAGTCATTGCAGGCAATACTTTGTCTCCAAAACACCTGGAAATCATGTCTACATTACACCCATTTTACAATGCAATTGTGTTAATCATAGGAGGTTATGTCTTGCAAGCATTATTGCTCATAACAAATGGTATTACACTCAGACAATACAGAACTGCCAAGATAGAAAAATCAAGTTAGGAAAAATATCTCAAAGTACATGACCAAATGTAGAACTTTTTACGTATAGAATATCAAAAATACGTTAGATTATCGATATCATAACTTAGAGGTGCCGCCGGCAAGACTTGAACATGCGACAGCTCGGTCTTCAGCCGAGTGCTCTCCCGGGCTGAGCTACGGCGGCACATTCCATTATCCAATTATCGGGGAATTAAAGTGTGTCTCTTACTTTTTCCATGCAACATCAGAAATTTTTTTTCTTTTGTTTATTGTTCTTGCCACTACAAAAAGAAGATCAGATAATCGATTCATGTAGATTAAACATAGATTATTGATTGTTTCAACTTGTGACAAACTAACCATGTTTGTTTCTGCTCTTCTACATATTGCTCGTGCCAGATGAATTTGTGAGGCAATTAAATCACCGCCTGGCAAAATAAAAAATGTTATCGGGTCTAGTTTTTCTTCCAGACGATCTATTTCTTTTTCTAGATAGATTGTCATCTCAGATGTAACTCGATTTGATTTATTTTTCAAGTCTGGATTTGCAAGGTCTGCACCTACCACAAAAAGATCGTTTTGTATTTTTGTAAGAAGGATATGGATGTCTTTTCCTAATTTTGATGATAACACTATTCCAATAGAAGCATTTAGTTCATCCACCACACCATAAGATGCAATTCTTGGGTTTGATTTTTTTACACGTTTGTTTCCAATTAATCCCGTAGTTCCATCATCGCCAGTTTTAGTGTAGATTTTCAAAGATGTTTATTTGTGGAATTGTTACAATTTTAATCTTATTTGCCAATGTGACTCATTTTTGGATTTTTAGACATACTCAAAGATTAAAACAGGCAAGACAGAATAAAACACGCAAATGCTGTTTGATTTTTTCTATCTTGCAACAGAGCTAAAAAGAGTACCACGTAAGGGTTGGAAGAGCAAGGTAGGAATAGAACATCCAGAATCAGTGGCAGACCATACGTATGGAACTGCACTCATGGCAATGGTTTTCTCAGATGTACGCCACCTAGATACAGAAAAAATTCTCAAGATGGCACTTCTTCATGATTTGGCAGAATCCGTGACAGGAGATTTTATGCCAGAAGAAATCTCCAAAGAAAACAAGAAAACAGCCGAAGATGATGCAATAAAAGAAATTCTTGCAAAGCTACCAGAAGATATCGCAGTAAAATATTCTGACATATGGGATGAGTACATGCAAGCAAGCACAAAGGAATCTGTATTATTACATGATATTGACAAGTTTGAGATGGCAATTCAAGCTGTAAAATATTCATCAGAGGGTTTTTCAAATGAAAAACTTGGTTTGTTCATAGATTCAGCAAAAAAAGAGATCAAGTCAAAAGAATTGTTAGACATACTTGATACACTATCGTATAAATAACAAGAATTAGTTTTTTAATCATGCAATATTTTGTTGCACTCAAGATTGGTGAAAAACGAGTCAAAGAAGCACGTGAATATCTCAATACATTATGTAATGATCAGGCAATGCCAGCACTGGCTCTACGAGACAACAAATCAAATGTATGGGAACCAGTAGGTCAAGAAAATCTCTACGCAGTGTTAAATGATGTAGGAGGATATGTTTTGACAGATTCTACAGGATACATGATAGTAATTTGTGATAAAAACGGAATTTCAAAAACTCTTGTTCGAAGCCTTGATGCAGAACGTAAAGACACCATAGTTGCAAGATTAAGGGCAGACAACATTCCAGAACACAATGGGGATGTAGTCCTCCCTGTATGATGCCTCTGCAATACGGTATGACGAATTAACATCAAGATTAAATTAGTACAACCCACCAATTTCAGGAAATGGCGAAAAAGTTTTCCCATGACATAGAGGTCAGTGGACATCTCATTGATTCCATGATATTGACCAAGATTTTTGACGTCATAATGGATTTAAAAGGAGAATTTCAAGTTCAAGAATTCAAGGTTGGAAAGCACAAAAAAGATGAAAGCCATGCAAAACTTACAATCCAGGGCCAATCACAAGAACACCTTGATAGAATTTTAGAGGCAGTATATCGCGAGGGTGCTACATCCAAGATCCAGCAAGAGATCTCACTAAAACAAGCACAAAAAGACATGGTAATGCCAGATGATTTTTACAGTACTACAAACAATCACACCGAAATTTTCCACAAAGGAAAATGGATCAAAGTAGAAAACATGATGATGGACAAATGCATCACGCTAAAAAATAACAGAGCATTTTGCACTCCAATTAGAGACATCAAAAAAGGAGACAAGATAATTGTTGGAGAAAAAGGAATACGTGTCACTCCGCCTGAGAGACCAAGAGAAGGAGTCAACCTATTTCAATTCATGAGCAGTGGAAGTTCAAGTGAGAGACCAACACAGCACATTGCAAGAAAAGTTGCAGAAGACATTTACAAGATTAAAAAAAGTGGTGGAAGGATTGTTCTAGTTGGAGGACCAGCAATAGTACACACCGGAGCATCTGACTCGATCTCTTTACTGATAAGATTGGGATTCATCAATGCAGTTCTTGCAGGAAATGCTCTTGCTGTTCATGATATCGAATATTCAACTCTTGGTACATCACTTGGGATGAATGTACAAGACGGTACACTTGCAGTAAGGGGTCACAGAAACCACATGCAGGCAATAAATTCAGTCTTCAAGGCTGGCTCAATCCACAGGATGGTAGAAAAGAAAGTATTGAAAAAAGGTATAATGTACGAGTGTGTCAAAAACAAGGTACCTTTTGTACTTGCAGGCTCACTTAGAGACGACGGTCCACTGCCAGATGTAATTACGGACATGACAGTAGCACAACGAAAATACAAGGAGATTGTAAAAGACGCAAAACTTGTCATCATGGTCTCAACAATGCTTCATTCCATTGCAACTGGCAACATGCTACCAGCAGATGTTAAGGTAATCGTAGTAGACATCAGCCAGCCAACCGTAACAAAACTCATGGATAGGGGAACCTGGCAAGCACTTGGAATAGTGACTGATGTAGGGGCATTTTTGCCACTAGTTACACAAGAGATTCAGAAACTGACTAAAAAATAAATCAGTATATGAAATTCACGTTATTGTTCATATAGTATAATCACGAATACCCTATGTGCGATTAAAGGACAAGATAGCAATCGTAACAGGGGCTTCAAGTGACATTGGATTAGAAATATCCAAGAAATTTGTAAGTGAAGGAGCCAAGGTGGTTTTACTTGGAAGACATATGGACAAGCTAGAACAGGCAAGAAAATCAATTACAGACTATTCCTCAAAGACAGTTGCAATTGCATGTGACCTTACCAATGAAGCCCAAGTAATTCAAACGGTAAATCAAATAGTTGATCATTATGGTAGAATTGACATCCTAGTGAACAATGCAGGAACTATTACTGATCCAATACATTTTCATGAAATGCAAGACAAAGATTTGAACTCTCTAATAGACATCAATTTGTTTGGTACATTTAGGATAACAAAATTAACGCTAATCAAGATGCTTGAAAATGAAAACGGTGGAAACATAATAAACATCGGATCAATTTCAGCCGAGAGGGCCATACCAAAAGTTCACCTGACAGCATACTGTACAACAAAAGCTGCGATAAACATGTTCACCAAGGGACTGGCAGTAGAATACGCAAGAAAAAATATTCGTTGTAACTGTATCAATCCTGGAATAGTCAATGCCGGAATGATAAAATCATATCTTGACTATCCCGATGCAAGAAAAATTCTAGAAGACAGACAGCCATTGAACAGAATAGGTCAACCAGAAGATGTAGCATATGCTGCAGTGTATCTTGCATCAGATGAAGCAAGATGGATTTCTGGTATAATTCTTAATGTAGATGGCGGAAAATCTGCCTCAGAAGGATAAACTTGTCAATATTTTAAAAAACATTTGATAAATTTTTCTGTGTGGGTATCAGAGAGAACTATTCGATTCTCTTGTAAATTGCTTTGAAATCTTCTGCAATTCTGTATGCAATGTTTTCAAGATGTGTGACTTCGGTCATGTTAGATTTACCAAGACCAATTTGCCTCATCATGGTATTGCACTTGTGTACCTGCATATGATCAGCGTCAATATCTTTGCTTGACCAAGCCTTGAAACAATCACTAAAATCAAGACAAAAATTCAGAATGATGAATTCCCAGCCAGCATTTGAAGTCGGATATCCAATGCCATGGGCTAATTCTCGAAATTCGTTACTCTTATCAGTAAACAGCATCTTTAATGATTTTTCTGCTTTTTTGGCATCATAATTATCAAGTGCGTTTGATCCCTGCATGCTAGTCCTCCAAATAATATTCTATTTTAAGATGACTCTATCTTCACAGAATTTAGCCTGCTAGATCATTAAATGAATAAACTATTTTATCACATCAAGTTCAGTAGATCTAAACAGACACAAACCATTGTAATTGGTATCAAAAAGAATGAAATCTTAAATATCAAATAATGAAGGTAAACGTATTGGCGTTAAATTCGAAGATATTCCTTGTAGCAATTACACTTTTGACAGTTTCATTTTTTAGTGCATCTGCACAAACTGCCATCACAGTATCAACAGATAAAACATCATACACAGATGGAGATACAATCACCATATCAGGCAAGGTAACAGACCAACTTCACATACCAATATCAATGACAATCAAAGACAGTTCACACAACGTAGCATACATCGGACAAACCAATCCCAATACAGACGGAACATATTCTCTCCAGGCAGTTGCAGGAGGAAGTACTTGGAAAACTGCAGGCGTGTATGAAGTCGATGTAACATATGGAGGACCAGATAAAACTGCTACAACCACATTTGAGTTCACATCAGGCCCTGCTCAAGTACAAAATCAAACAAATACTACAACACCTGCAATTCCAGAATTTGGTCCATTAGCTGTTTCAATATTTGCAATATCGATTGCAGTCATAATTACATACGCAAAGATGCGACCTACTTTTAAAATATAAAATTAACAAGCGAGTTATTTTTTATGATCATCTAGTTTGCAGAATATACACATATCATAATATGCACTGGCTATGTTTCTGATGCAGCCACATGTACAAGTACAGGATCTTTGTTTCAATTCAGATATTCACCATTCACACTAGCATGTTGTTTCTAAGAGTATCTTTTAGAGTGTTTCCACACATGATATCATTAACAAACCTGGGTACTAGATACAAAAATTGACGAAAACATAGTCTGAAAATCTAACAAAATTTGTTTCTAGATTGCCTTTTCATTTTCTTCGCCAGTGGCAATATCTACTGCACGAGAAAGTTTGTACATGAAAATTTTGCCTATTTTTGTATTTCCGCGAATTATACTTACCACTTCGTTCTCGTCTTTTTCGACCACAATCACAGTTACAATATACTTGTCTGTAAATTCAGGAATAAA
>JANWJG010000062.1 GCA_025449485.1 Nitrosotalea sp.
CCCTTCGGGCCCGCTTTCTAGATAATAAAAAGAAAAAAATCTACACATGTTCCAATAATTTAATTATCTTCACCTGAAGATCAGATACAATATGAAAGACATTGAGTTGAAATTAGAAAATATGACTTTCAAGCATAGCGAGGTAATAAGAGGAAAGATCCAAGTGAATTATTCAGGAAGATATGATGGTGTAGTAGTAAATGCCCAAATTCTAGGCTCTAATCAACTGATAGTGTACAGATCATACAATAACAAATCCATATCACAGAATCTCTCAAGATTATTTATCAACAAAAACGATATGCAACAAAATTCAGTCGAGTTTACAGCTTCTATAGAATTTGAGCCAAAAGAGATTCATGAGATCAAATTTAGAGCGTCAATAATTCAGGAACATAAAGAGATCGAAAGCGATGTTGTTTTTGGGAAATTAATGCCCTAAGTTTTGTAATTTTGCTAGGATGTTGTAGCGCCATGTTCTATGGTTATCTGACCCTTCATCCATGGATGGGGTTCACAGTGATATGGTACAACGGTTTCCTGTGTGAAGACAAACTGATAGCTAGCACCTGGTTTGATGACTCCAGGAGAGCCAAAGTCCCCACTAAATTGGTCTTTGAATGGCTTGTCAGGGGTTACAGTATGAGCAGTTTCACCAGTATTCTTCCAAATGACTAGATTATTTACTCCAAGTTGAGCCTTGGCAGTTTTTGGCGTAAAGTTTTGTTCTTGTGCTTGATTTTCTGCACCAGGAACAATAATTATTGTAGTAGTATCACCAGGATGAAGGATCTTTTCTGGAATTATTGGCTTTGCATTAAGTTCTGGTATAAAGTAAAGCTGATAATATGAAACACCGATGGCAGCACCTACAATAACTGCAATTAATCCTATTCCATACGCATGACTGGAGGATGGAAGACTCAAACTAATTGCCAATCTTGTTTTTAGTCTTATAAAGCTATACAAAAAATAATTAGAACATATTATGAAGTGATCTCTAGAATATAGATCTAGGAGGGCAGTGTTACCGCTGATTCTTTACCATCAAGTGGTTTTGGAGATTCGGGCTCGGCAGGCGGTGGAGTAGGGATCTTCTTTGCTTCGTTTAGTCCATGTCTGTACAAATGGAATAGTCCGGCAAATACCATAAGAATCAGTCCGGTTAGGAATAGTGCAAAGTTTTTCATTCCGCTCAGAGCTGCATTGTATGCTGCAATGTTAAGATACACTTGGAATGCCAAAAGTCCTACAATTAACCAGTTTATCCATTTTCCAGAGAGATTAATAGGTGACGCTTTATGTGGACCTTTTGAAGCTGCCAATTTTGCCTTTCTTTCGGATTCTTTTGCAAGCAATATCATCATATATGAAAATCCAAATCCTATTGGAACAAGCAATAGCATTATCAAGTAGAAAAATATTGGATCAATTACAAGTCTAGCAACTAGAGGTTTTGTTACATCAGGTGTAATGTAAAAGCCCCAATATGTTGTCACCATAACTTGCGTTATTCCAGTAATTCCAAATGCGGTTACTATTGGTCTATCTTTCCATGAGAATTTCTTGTATCGGTCTATAAATGGAGTCATTGCAATTGCCACAATGAATATGCCTGGCCACAGTACTCCTGTTACAAATTTGTCATACTGCGTTCTCAAGAATGCATAGATTCCAGTGAGATACCATTCAGGTACGGTGATCCCTGGCGGTACTGTGGGTTCAAATTTGGAACCAAGGTCCACTGGGAAGACTCCACCTGTCAGAAATATTGCGCCTGAGATTGCCATCACCATAGGTACATCAAAGACCAAGAATCGTGGCATGTGAACTGCCATCAGTCCCAACATCACTATTGGTAAGAGAAATACATGCATTGTGTAGAACCTTAGAATAAAGTCAGCAAATCCAGATCCAAACATGGCATCACGAATTGTCGGTCCTACCACTGGCATGGAATTTGTAAGCGATGCTGCTATACTGATTGCAAGTTCAGCACGTTCACTAAATATAATATCATAACCGGTAAATGCTTCCAAGATGGTTACAGTACCAAGTACTACACCAGTAACCCAAATGATTTCATTTCGTATCTTGTATCTACCGCTAAAGTATTGATAATACATGTGAAGTACTGCAAGTAGAACCATTGCATTTGATGCATGATAGTGAATGTTTCGTATCATAAATCCATAAGGAACAGTATCATTGATTTTGGCAACACTATCCCAAGCTCTATCCAATATTGGTTGATAGTAGAACATCAATAATGCACCAGTGATTCCAAGAATTACAAATATTACAAATGTGAGCATTCCCAAGAATCCAAAAGGACTTACAAATCTTGCAGGGAATGAAAACTTGGTACCAATGAATACAGTTCGTTCCAGCCCATCCCAAATCCAGTAGAAGAAATCTACTAGACCGTTTCTACGTTTTAAGGAAACGACCATATCCTACTACTCCATTTTCGTTTACAGACCATACAGCTGGTTTAATCCACAAATTTCCATCATTATCTGCTTCAAAATAAAGAGTTGCCAATACATTTGATGGTGATGCCTGAAGTGAAGCAGGTCCTGCAAATGCTTTTCCATTCAATGGATTATACATGCTTCCATGACATGGACATTCACCTCTTTTTCTACCTTCTTGTGGCCAGTATTTCCACAAACACCACAAATGTAAACAAACCATACTATAGGCTCTAAAAGCACTAACATCGTCCTTGTCACCACCAAGTTCTTCAGGTAATCGGATAAACTGCCATTTTTTGAATGCCTCTTGATCAAGTACAGAGTCTCCTGTTTTTGGATAAGTAATAACCTCGGAATGATTCTTTGGAAAAGTCTTGACGTTTGCCTGTGTTCCATCAGGTAAGATAACTTGGGCCCTCTCAAGGGAGGCATTAGATGGATTTGGCATGAATTTACCCCACGGTACAAATGGCGTAAATGTCAAAGCAACTCCGGCGGCTCCAAGTAATTTAAGAAAATCACGTCTAGATAGGGCATCCTTGGCAGAATCTTGCTCAGACATCCAAAGCTCCGTTCTTGAAAAATTGCATATAAACCTTGTCTAGCCTCTTTTTGAAATTTTTAATCTTTTCAAAGTCAAAATAGTTATTGTAGATGCAATTCCAATCCCAACTAGGATCTCAAGAGTTATGAAGTTCTGATCGCTTCTAGTTGAGTTAGATATAACATTTGGAGAATTGTCTACATTTAGTACAATGTCTGCAATTCCGGTATTTCCTGCCCTGTCTTTTGCCGTTACCTGAATAGTATAGTTTCCATTTGAAACAGAAGTTGTATCAAATTGAATATTTTTTGTATCATGGAAGACCTGTTTAGGAGTTTGTACAGTAAGCCAGTCTTTTTGTGCAAGATTTGGTTCATTTACATCTAAATCAATATCAACAATCCCAGAAACTTGAGAGTTGTTCTTTGGTGATTTTACCACAATTTGTGGTGTGATGTTATCTATAACAAACTTGAAATCTTTTGAAACATCATGACCTACGGTATCAGTTATTGTAAATTGAATATCATGCTCCCCCTCAGAAAGATTTTTCATATCTTTTGCCAGTCCAGTTTGGTTAATTGTTTTTGGTCCAGTACCATCAAGATAATATTTTTCACCGTCAATTCCCTGTCCAATTATTTTTGGATTCATGGTATAATTACTATTGATGAAAAGCGGAATATCTATAATCAACTGAGGTTGAGACTCTATTGGTAATAGAGTGGAAAACTTTGTAGCAATTGTTACAGGTTCTGAAATTGATCTTCCTCCAAACAATGGAGCATGTATCAATACAGAATAAACACCAGTTTGGTTTACCGATGCGTACAATGCAGTAGATGTTGAGTCCCTATTCTTTACGGGATAAAATCCACCCCCCTCACTGAATGAAGTGCTTGGACCAAGCCAGTCACTGGTTGGCCACCCCTGGAACTGTCCCAGTACACCAGGAGGATTGTTTGTTTGTATAATTTTTCCTTGCGGATCTATTACAAAGACAGATAGATTTGTGTCAGGATCTTTCCAAGATATAGTCATTGCAATAGAATTGATTGTTTTGTCAGTTACATCAAAATAATATTGTCGCCAGTCACCTGCGTTATACCTGTTTGACATGTCAAATCCTCCTCCAATGTACCCATTTCCATATAGTGTATCTCCTTGTTGTCCTTGTATTACAGTAGGAAGATCTTTTGGCTGAAGTTTTTTCATTACGGCATATGAAACTGGAACATTTACAGCATGTGATCTTCCTTCAAATTTGACAAATGCTTGATACAATCCAGGAGATTGGTCCAGAGGAACAATCAGAGTGGCGATTACTTTGGCAGACCCATGAGGTTTGATTAAAACACTTTTTGAATTCATCCAGATTTGACTCCATGGTACTTTTTTGTAATAACTTGCAGTCAGTGTATAGTCTGATGATGTCGAGTTTTTCTTTGTGTCACCTGTCCAGTATGAATATCTTGTAGGCACAGGATAAACACCAACCAGAGGAATGTGTTTTATTTTCATAGCAGGCTCGGAAACCCTGAGTTCTTGTACAGTTCCCCATGAGCCCCCTCTATTTATCAAAGAGAGATCGTTTGAGACAGGTACAGATGAGTCATTTTTCTTGTCCCAGTCATATAGGTACAAGGATGATATCTTCATGTCATCAGCATATGTTTTTGCAGACGAATTCATAAATTGTGAAAATGGAAATGCCAAGTTGAGAACTAGTAGAGATGCATCATCTGGAACGGGCTTTGTCTTTTCAAAGAATGATGTCAATCCAGTATAGTTTTTTATTTCTTGTAATGGAATATAGTCTGGCCTATATATTCCAGATTTTTTTATCAACGGGTCTTGCAGTCGTACTTGAGTGGTTCCATTGTACACATCAGATTTTATTAATCCAAGTTTTTGCGGTTCAATGTTAATCTCCAGTGTATGATTAGTGGGATTCACTATTGTAAAAACAGCAGATGTTCTATCACCAGGATACAACCTACCACCAAACCAAGATGTCTCAGGTAATGAAGAGTTGGTAAGATTTATTTTTGTTAGACCAACTGATGAAGAGTTCATTGTATCCAAAGCAGAATCTAAAATTTTCTTTGTATTACCATATGATGCATCGTTGTAGACTGTAAATACATCATCGTTTCCTAATACAAAATTTACTGCACTTGTTACATTGACCAGTCCAGAACCCTGAGAAAATGGATCGTTTCCAAGATCAGTTGCAGTTGACATTAAAATATTTTTTATTGTAAATGGATTGTATGGAATATTTTTGTCTTTTAGACTCTCCATGAGAATTGCTGCAGAACCTGCAACCAGAGGTGCAGCCAAACTTGTCCCACCAAATAAACCATATTGGTTAGTATTGTTTTTACTTGATTTTGTTATTGATGTAGGAACATAACTGTATTCACCTACTGCCATAAGATCTGGTTTAGGATCTCCAATAAGAGATGGGCCCTTGCTAGAAAACCCCGACACTTCGCCAAAATGAGAAGTGTTGTTGCCAAATCGTGGTTGGTTCTTAAACGAGCCATAACCCACAAAGACATTATCGGTTACTGCTCCTACTGTAATTCCAAATGGTGCAGCGTCAGGAGTTCCCATGGTACCATAACCAGGTCCTGCATTACCAGAGCTACTGACCATCAAGATTCCAGGATAATTCACATCAAGAGAATGTGGAACACAAAGTGCACCAAGTAAAAGCGACTGTACATCAAGTCCTGGAACTGACTGGAGTGCAGGAAAAGTCGATATTCCCCAGCTGTTTGATATTATATCTACTCGGGTATTTCCTGTATACTTCCATTGGTTTTTTTCTTGGTCAAATCCAGCAGCCCAGAGCCATCCATAAATTGCATCACCCAGCCAAAGCGCCTTGATAGGAACTATCTTTGCCCCAGGAGCAACTCCCAGTATATGAAATTTTGTAGAATTTGTGTAAATGCCATAGCTTTGTTTTCCAATAGATGTTATTGAACCAGCAGTACCTGTTCCATGTCCTCCAAAATCGTACATTATTCCAAAGAAATTTCCATGAGGATCAAGAGGCGGAAGAAGTGTGCCGTTGATTGCTCCTAGATTTTTGTCAACTAGAGAAGGTTTTGTAATTACACCATATACGTCAAGTACATGTGCACCTACTGTTCCTGCTCCATAGTCAAGGTTGCCATCATGGTTTGAATCATAGACAAGATTTTCATTACCTTCTCCAAGTGTAATTGTAGATTCGTCAGTAAAATCATAATCATATGTTGGAATGGTAAAACTATCAAGCTTTTGATAATCTTTCCAAGAATCAGACATGTCCGCGATTATAGTATCATAAAATCCAGGAATGTTTGAATCAACTACAAGAACCGGCACCAGTTGTAGTCTATAATATTGACCTTGAGAGATGTTTTCATATATCATGCCAAAGTGATACACCCCACTCTTTGAGATGATAAAGTGTCTAGAGTCTTTTCCTATTTTGTAATCACTTGGTACAGTTCCGTTTAAAACGGAATTTCCGCCTTTTGGATATAATGAGTTGTAGACTTGGACATAAGTTCCCTTGCCATTTTTGTGCAGATTAAGAAACACACCTTTTGAAGTCACATATACAAAAGATGTAACATTTTTCGGTATGGTATGTGTATAATTTTGTATTACACCTTTATCATTGATATTTGCAACAAATGTTGCATTAGTCAGTACAATACCTTGTCCATCAGCGTCAATCATTATTGGAGCATTATTTTTGTCGCGAGCTATTGAATCCCTTACATCCGGATTTGTAAAGTCAGTTCCAGTATCCACTATTCCTATCTTGATTCCGTTTCCCGTATACCCATAATTATGTACTATATTATCAGAGCCCAGAATGTTGCCAATTCTTGATACATCGTGGGTTGGTGCATCAGATGTTATCGAATCAAACTCCAACGGTAGATCTTCAATCACATTATATCCATTTAGCTTCAAGTTGGAGATTTGGTCTTGATTGAAAAAACCTAATGCAAGTGAACCACGGTTTGAATCTATTCCATAAACAATTCCATTAGCTTGTGAGACTATGTTTTCTACAGATCGTGGACCAAATACAATGTATCTTTTGATTACATCTTGATATGAAGATGGTTGGAAATTTATGAGACCTGACACTTGATCTGCCTTTATATTTACATTATTGTGTGGAAGATCTACATCATATGATCCCAATACCGTTTTTGGGAAAAGAGAGAGTAGTAAGACAATGATTAAAAAAAACCCTATCTTTGAAATGGCATTTTTTTTTACCATAGAGTTTATCGTCGCCGAGCAAGAATTGTTATTTGTAGTGCGATAATTATTGCTATGAGAGCCACGACAGGAAGAAATAATGAATTCAACTGGGTAGATGCCTGATCAATGTTTGTAACAGAATCAGACATTTTTGTCACACTCTTGTTCAGATTTTGGTTTGCTTGAGTGATGGATTGTTGACTACTGTTTAGTACTGTTCCAAATCCTTGGATTTCCGACTTTAGTTTATCAAGTTCCTTAGAAGTAGAATCCAAAACTGTATTTAATTCCAGTATTTGTTTAGATATTCCTGCAATGTCTTGTTTGAGTACCAGAGTGGCAACAGAGCCATTGGCAGAAGTACCCTTGCTTACTGCAGTTATGTGAAAGATGTATGTACCTTCCTGGGTTGGTGTAAAGTCTACATAAAATAACCCTTGGTGTAGAGTTTTTATTGAATCTGAAAGATTGACTACACTACCATCAGGCATGTGAACATGTGATGAGCCAAGTACCGTAGAAGGATTTCCTGCGACCAGTAGTCCATCACTTGTAACCTGAATAAAGACTCGGAATGTTTGGTTAACAGCTGCACTCTGTGGAGCAAATACAGATGCTTGAACAATTGGTTGTTGCGGTACTTGAATCAATGATGAATTTGCCAAAAATTTCACATCAATTATCTTTGATGTTCCTTGTTCTTTTGTAGCAATTGCTTCTACAGAATATGTTCCATATGAATAATTAGTTGTGGCATTAGGCCATCGTATCAATATATGACTAAAAGAGCCAGTATCATCAGCGTTTATTTGATTGAATTGAGCTATGGTTCCATCTGGTGCAAATAATCTAATTATTAGAGGTTCATTCGGAAGAGCCTGACCATATACAAGAAGAGGCTGTCCCTTAGAATAGACATCTCGGTCAGTAGATAACTGCAAAGCAAAAGCCTCTGTCAAGAAAGTACTTGTAACTACAAGAAATAATAATCCAAATATCAGTAGCTTCAATCTAGATATGATTTTGCCAGCCCATAGATATTGGTTCTGCTATATTGATATGGTAGACATTGTCAAAAATTCTACTCGCTAGAGTATCGTTCAGGATTCATAGAGTTTATTGCCACCATTGAGAAATTCGTTTGCTCATTTTTTAGTATAGTGAGAGATGCATTTCTTATTATCATTTCATATAATAATTCAGGCTTGGGTTGGAGTATTGTAGATATCATTGATTTGATAGGATCCATGTGGGTAACAAGCAGAATGGTTTCATCATTATGTTTTTTCACACAATACGAAACCATGTCCAGAATCCTTTTTTTGACACTTGTGAATGTCTCAATACCATTTGTCTCAATTATGGGATGACCTTGATAGAATTTCAAAAATACATTTCCATGTTTTTTGAACATGTCATCGTAATGCATTCCAGAAAATGATCCCATGTCAATTTCTGTTAGTCGTTCATCAACGGTACAGCCGAGGCCTACACTGTTGGCAACTATTTTAGCTGTATGTTCTGCCCTCTCGATGGGGCTGCAGTATATCTTGGATATGTTAAATGATTTGAGAAAAACTCCTATTTGCTGTGCCTGTTGAATTCCTAGTTCAGTTAATGGAAATCCTTTTGTGCGCCCAGCTAAAATTCGTTCAACATTATTTTTGGCTTGGCCGTGTCGTAGAAAGAGAACTAGTGGCAATAACGATTACAATTATTGAATAAAGATAATAATAACATTGCTTGTGCTTGATTTCATGAAGATTGGAATAATTGGTGGAACTGGTGGAATGGGCAAAGGATTTGCTTTACGATGGTGTGAAAATCACGATGTCATCATCGGATCAAGAGAAGCTTCCAAGGCAGAAGAAGCTGCTAGAGAATATTCAGAACTTGCACAAAAAGAATATGTTTCCTTTAAAGGAAAGATTTCAGGAAAAGACAACACCAGTGTTGCAAAAGAAAGTGATGTTTTAGTTTTATCAATACCATATGAAAACATAGATACGATTTGTTCCCAACTCTTACCTCATGTGGGAGACAATTGTACGGTGATATCTCCAATAGTTCCTTTGATAAAGACTGATCTTGGATTTGAATTTATTTCGTTTAAGGACAAGAAGCCATCAGCATTTGAATTGGTTCAAAAACACATGAAGAATAAAACTAGATTGGTTTCTGCATTTCATACAATATCTGAAAAGAAACTGGTTGATCCAAAACTTGTACTTGATTCTGACATATTTGTTTGTGGTGATGCAGAAGATTCCATAACCATAGTGCGTCAGCTAATAACTGAGATAAAAAATCTCAGGCCTATACTATTAGGACCTGGTTCTCTGTCATATCTTGCAGAAGTAGCAACACCAATTCTTCTTAATGCAATGATAAAAAACAAGATGAAGAACCCAGGCATAAAGATAATCTAGTTACCATACCAGTAGTTAGCATGGGTCAAGTAAGAAGAAAGAATTGGTTTACAGCTATGGGTGTGTTGTTTATTGTTGTAGCATCAATTGCAATCATACGTGACTTGCTCATTTGGGGACCAGAGTTTACTGCAGACTTTTTTACGTCATCAGACATAACAAGTGAAAAAATATCCGTAGGCATGTTTGGCATAGCAGGATTTCTCATCATCTTAGGTCTTCGAGGAGAAAACTATGAAGAATGAAAAGTTTTTAAAATCACAGAAAATTTTACGACTTGCTACAATAGATTCTTCTGGAGACCCTCACATTGTTCCTGTGTGGTATAGGTATACAAATGGTAAATTCTATGTGGGAACAAACACAAATACAAGAAAGGCAAAAAATATCAAAAAAAATTCCAAAATATCATTTTGTGTTGATACAGGAATAAGATCGCCTGACATCATTGGTGTAATGGGAACGGGAAGAGCCAAGTTAATTTTAAAGACAAAAATGGTGAAATCAATTGCAAAAAAAATTCTTTTACGATACTTTACTAGTCTGAAAAATAAATCAGCTCAAGAACTCTTGGACCAGACTGACTGCATTATTGAGATAACTCCGAAAAAGGTTACAGATTGGAGATATTAAGCAACAAACTTTTCTATTTTATCAAGGGCTTGCTCTAAAATAGGTATATCGGGCAAGAAGACCATCCTAAAGTGACCGGTACCATACTGGGTTCCAAATCCAGAACCGTGAACAGTGAGGATTCCAGTTTCCTTGAGTAGTTCTGTTACAAACTCTTTATCAGAACCATACTTGTTGTGTTCAATCTTTGGAAATGCGTAAAATGCACCTTTTGGATTAGAGCAGCTGATACCATGCATTCCATTTAGCCTCTTGATTGTATAGTCTCGTCTTTTCTTTAGTTCCAAGACAAACTTGGATACATAATCTTGCGGGCCGTTAAGTGATTCCAATGCAGCATATTGTACTGGTAGGTTGGTGGCAATTCTCACTCTGGATAATTTTGGTACATTTTCTCGTAACAATTCTAGTCTTTTTGATTGGTTAAATCCAATGTATCCCACTCGCCAGCCAGACATCAAATGGACTTTAGAAAATCCGTTGAGTAAAATTACAGGTGAGTCTCCACTAACCTTGCCTATTCCGGTGAATTTTTCGTCAAAGACAATTTGATCATATATTTCATCACAGATGATATACAGATCGTGCTCGTTTGCAAGATCAACCAAATCCTTGAGAGACTTTTCGCTAAATACTACACCAGTAGGATTGTTTGGACTGATAAGGCATATTGCAACTGTTTTGCTAGTAATTTTTGATTTTATATCATCAAGGTCTGGAGTGGAATTGTGAAGGTCTACCAAAAATTCTATTGGCTTGCCACCGAACAGTCTGACGTATGACGCATATGGTGGATAATATGGACCTGGTATGAGTACCTCATCTCCTGCCTCTACAATGGATGCCATTATCATCTCAAGGCCTTCTGATACACCGTTTGTTACAAGAATGTCATCTTCTGAAACTCTCAGACCTTTTGCTGATTCTTTTCTTGCTATTGCTTGGCGCAACTCTGGCAAGCCCTCGGATGATGCATAATAATTCTGGCCCTCCCTGACTGCCTTTATCAATGCCTCCTTTACCCTGTCAGGTGGCTGGAATCCATATTGGAGTGGGTCACCTATGTTGAGATATGTTATCTTTTTGCCTTCTTTTTGGAGTTTTCTTGCTTCTAGTGCAATGTCACGTATTGC
>JANWJG010000063.1 GCA_025449485.1 Nitrosotalea sp.
ATGACTCCAGATGACATTTTAAAAGAATATCAAAAAAAGAACCAGATAAACAGACAAAGACAGATAGACGGTTACTGAGTTTGTCTCAGCGTCTCAATGATATATTTTAGTTCAGAGACACTAGTTTTGCCAATTTTGTTTATGATTTTTACCTGTCCTTGAAATTTCAAGACTTGTTTTTTTGATACTGTCAAGATTGGATGTGGGCTTGCAGAGCCAATAATTTTGTTGTTTTCATCCATTCCATTTTTGTACAAACATAACAACGAGTCACCTGAGTTGTGTCCAAGCGTATCGTTTCCACAAAGTATTATGGTATCGATTTTTTCATTTGATGTCACATATCTTACAAGAGAATCAATTCCCTTGTTTTCAGATAACAGTCTTCCAGCTATTGCGATTTCCTTGATAATAGATGATTTTGATATCTCTTTTAGAAGACTCATGCTTGCTAGTGTGCATACTGCAATGTTTGATTTTGAATCCCCAAAGAATACTTCCTCTTCTATTGGAAGAATAATCCTGCACAGTTCTCCTGCAATTTCTTCAATTATATTCATGCAATCAATTTGTGCAATGTTTTTGAAATGTAATGCAGATCATTTTCTGTGACAAGTGGATTTACTGGAATACTAAGAACCGAACCAGCAGCCCAGTCAGTAAGAGGAAGCTTGATATTTTTTTTGTAAAACGGAGTCTTGTGCACAGGAATGGAATAGTATGCAGTTGCACCGATACCTTGAGCATTTAGCTGTTTCATCAGTTTGTTGCGATTCTTGGTAGAAATTGTATAAAGATACCAGTTTACATTGACTCCATCTCTTTCTTCAGGCAATATGACATTAAGATCAGACAAGAGTTCATTGAGAATTGTTGCATTCTTTTTTCGCTTTTCCAGGAATTTTGGCAGTTTTTTCATCTGGACCTTTGCTAATGCAGCACAAATCTCTGGTAGCCGTAGGTTTAGTCCAAGTATCCTTGTATCATACCCATGAAGCATTCCATGGTTTCGAATCTTGCGTAGTTTATCAAAGAGGCTTTTGTCATCTGTAACTAATGCTCCACCCTCTCCAGCAGTCACAACCTTTGCAGCATACATGCTAAAGCAGCCCAGTTTTGAGAATGTTCCAGATTGTTTTTTCTTGTATGTAGTACCTAGTGATTGGCATGCGTCTTCAATTATCTCAAGATTATGCTTGCGTGCAATCTCAGAGATTTCATCCATGTATGAAAAGTTGCCATACAGGTGAACTGGCATGATTGCTTTTGATTTTTTTGTTATCTTCTTTTTTAGATCATCTGGGTCCATTGTATAATTTTCCGGGCGTATGTCAACAAATACCGGTTTTGCACCAACTGATACGATGGAATTTGCAGTTGCCACAAATGTAAAAGATGGTATCAAAACTTCATCGCCTGGTTTTATGTCAAGAGCATACAGCGCAGCTTGCAGTGCAGCTGTTCCAGAATTTACCGCTATAGCATATTTTGATTTTGTATATGAGGCCAAAAGTTGTTCAAACTCTTGTACTCTCTTTCCACCAGTATTTGCTGCAGTTGTAAGAGATTTTTCAGTTAATACAGAACGTACTTCATTTATTTCGTCTTTTTCGATAATTGGTACATTTATCGGAATTTTCAATAATACAATAAGAAATTTTCACCATAATTAAAGTTCCTAAATTAAAACCAATTCTTATATTTCAGAGTCATCGACCGAGATCAGATGAAAGTGCACCTGCAAAAAAATGATACCAGTTACAGGATATTCTTGTATGTTTTCTATGTTAGCGCATTCATAATGTGCTCCATTACAATATTTGGATTCTATGCAATGATACAGGAATGGTTAACCAAGGGCACATATGTAATGGGCGAGGTACTTGTCAAGACAGAATTTCCAACCCCACACTTTGCCAAATTATTGACATGGTTATTTTTCACATCAATTGTAAGCTGGTACTGTGTCTCACGATTAGGCTGGAAAAGAACAGTCACTGTCTCAAAATGGAAGCTTACAACAGTACAACTGATGCTCTTGGGTCTTGCAATAGTAACACTCTATGAAACAATTTACAACTTTGTTCTACTGAGTTCTCAGATCACTGCTGCAATGGTCCAGGGTGTAACCCCCGATATTGATTCTCTCACTGTGGCATATCCAGATCCAAGCAGGCCATGGAATCTCATCTTTGCAACAAAGATGTTTCTTGCTGCATTCCTGATAAGCTCACATGCATTCTATCTGAGTACACGTCCAAGAAAGTCAATTCAAGAACTAGATGCTTAAATTTATAGGAATACTCATTGGAATCTGACTGGAATGGATGTTACAGAAAAAATCAGACTTGTAACTAGAGAACCTACAGAGGAAGTAGTAACTCAAGAAGAGTTGCTAAATCTGTTTAACACAAATTCACAACCCAAACACTACATCGGTCTTGAGATATCTGGTTTTATGCACTTGGGCAGTCTGATACTTACTGGATTTAAAATAAATGACTTTATCAAAGCTGGAGTCAAGTGCACAGTATTTTTGGCAGACTGGCACACTTACCTAAACAACAAACTTGGCGGAGACTGGGACAAGATTCGAATGGTATCAAAGTATTATGCTGATGCATTCAAGATGTTCTGTCCAGAAGTTGAGATTGTAGAAGGCTCACAACTTTACGAATCAAAAAGAGATTATTGGTTGAATCTTGTCAAGTTTTCAAAGAACATGTCACTTGAGAGAACAATGCGTTCTCTTACAATAATGGGAAGAAGTACAGAAAAAGACAAGATTGATCTTGGTCAACTTTTCTATCCTCCAATGCAAGCTGTAGATATTCATACCATGGATTTGGATATAGTGCATGCCGGAATGGATCAGAGAAAGATCCACATGCTTGTAAGAGAGATTTTCCCAAAAATGAAATGGAAGGTGCCAGTTGCAGTCCATCATCATATACTTGCAGGACTTGGAGAACCAGAGCCTGCCTCAGATTCTGATTCAGACTTTGTATCAAGCAAGATGAGCAAGTCAAAATCTTCATCAGGAATATTTGTTCATGATACAGACGAAGAGATCAATTCAAAATTCAAGAAAGCATGGTGCCCAGAAGGACTTGTGGAAAAAAATCCAGTGCTTGAGATCTCAAAGTATATCATTTTCCACAAATTCAATGAGGTTACAGTAGAGCGTCCAGAGAAATTTGGCGGCAATGTAACCTACACAAGTTACCAAGACTTGCAAGAAGATTTTGCACAGAAAAAGCTGCACCCGTCAGATCTAAAGGCCACAGTCTCAAAATATGTTACAGAAATAATCAGGCCAATAAGGGAGAAAATCACGCTGACAGAAGAACTCTCAGAAGCAATAAAGAAGACTACGTGAGAGCAGGCTTTACTTTTCTTGAGAATAATGATAGCATCTCAAGTGATTTTGACATCCCTATGAAATTGACAATAAAGTAGCTAATCCCAATTTTTGTATACTGTTCCAGATAACTTGTTACCTCATCAGGTGTACCCAATGCAATGCTGTCTTTTGATCGTATGATAAAATCTGCAATAGATTCATTTTTCTTTTTTAGTTTTGATACGATATCTTTTACATCATCTTTGTCTTTTCCAACCAATATTCGCAACAATACAGAGTTTTCTATTTCGTTATGATTTCTCTTGATAAGTTTGCAATTTTCTTGTAAAAGTTTTATTTTTTCTTCCAGGATTTGAGCAGTTCCAAATGGATGATTATATCGTGTAGCATGTTTTGCAGCAACCTTCATGAGCATTTTTCCTGCTCCGCCTACTGTTATTGGCGGATGTGGCTTTTGCACAGGCTTGGGATTACAGATGGCATTTTTGATAGTATAGTGTTTTCCCTTGAAGCTTGATTTTTGATTTTGCCACATTTTTTTAATTATGGTAATGGACTCGTCAAGTTGCTCTACCCGCGTTTTTAGATCATCAAACTTGTACCCATAGGAATCGTATTCATATCCAAACCAGCCTGCCCCTATGCCAAACTCTAGTCTTCCATTGCTTATTGCATCAAGTGTGGATGTCATTTTTGCCAAAAGTGATGGATGTCTAAAAGAATTCGAGGTAACTATCTGTCCTATTCTGAGTTTTGATGTTACTGAAGAGATTGCAGAAAGAAGCATGTATGCTTCAAACAAAGTCTCAGCGCGGTTATTTGACGGATGAGAAACAAAGTGATCATAAACATATCCTGCAACAAACCCAAGTTTTTCTGCAGTCAATGCAACATTTTTTGAAAACAAAAATTGCTCATGGGGATTATCGGTAGGAAATTCATCTAGCCACCCTTGTGGTAATGTTAGTCCTATCTGGACTTTCATGCTATTTTCTTGTCTGTTGCGGCTCTACAATATTATATTTTGATGTATAACCACGTGGGTTTATCATCAGATCTTTGTACATGTAAGTCGAAGAGTTGCCAATTATTACTGTAGTTATCATGCCAAGCTTGTCGTTGTGTTGTTCCATGTTTTCCAAGTCTGTTAGAACAACTTCTTGTGATTCTCTATATGCTCCCTTGACAATTGCCACCGGTGTGTTTGGTTTTCTGTATTTTAAAAGAAGTTTTCTTGTGTCTTGCAATTGATGAATTCTTTTCTTGCTTGCAGGATTGTAAATCACAATAACAAAATCACCTTGGGCTGCAGCCTCTACTCTTTTTGTTATTATTTCCCAAGGAACAAGTAGATCACTCATACTTACTACAGCAAAATCTGTCATAAGCGGCGAGCCAACTAGTGCCGCACAAGAATTAAGCGATGATACACCAGGAACTATCTCAACATGCAGACCGGCTTTTCTGTCCCATCCCTCTTCTGCCAAAATTTCATAGATTAGGCCTGCCATTCCGTAAATTCCTGGATCTCCACTTGATACAAGCGAGACTATTTTCCCAGATTTTGCAAGATCAATGCACTGGTGTGCTCTTTCTACTTCTTGTGTCATTGCATATCTGTGGACCTCTTTTCCTTCTATTAGATCCTCGACCAAGTTGACATATGTCTCATAACCAACAATTGTGTTACTTTCCTCAATTGCTTGTTTTGCACGAAAAGTCATGTGGTCGTGATGACCAGGTCCTACACCTACAATAAACAATTTACCGGTCATTCACACTAGGAGGTTTCCAAAGTAAATTTATCCGTTTTGATGATTTTACGGATTTACAATAGGACAATCAAGAATGTAGTTCTTGTCAAGTGCAATTGCTTCTTGTATTGTGATATCTCCCGTTGATTTTTCATAATCAATGTCGTTTTTATTTTCTAAAACTTTTGCATTTTTTGGATCATTCCAATTTATTATTGAAATTTTGCAGATTGGGCTGTAAGCAGAATCTCCTGGTTGTGCACTAGAGATTCCTTCTTGATATCCAAATGGTCCTGCTCCTTGTAATCCATTAGTAAAATGATAGACATCTCTTGCTGACATGCCAAGAAGTGAGAGTGACGGAACATCTAGAATCTTCATTGTCTGTGCAGGTCCTTGAGGAGTGCCTGCAGTTATGATATAGTAAACAGTTTTTCCATCAGGTCCCCATCCTCTATGTCCTAGAAACGTGGCAGTCATGTTATCCACACTTACACCAAGAACTTGACCATCAAGGTATGATGTCTTGTCAGACAATACCTTGCTTGCCCTCACATCTAGTGCGCCTCCATCCCAGATTACCTCCGGAGTATTCAGAATTGTATCAGTGACAGTCAGTTTTACCTTTCCTGTCATGTTTGCATCAAGAATTGTTTTTGTAGAATTGAGAATAAATGGTCCTCGTCCTACATTCCAGGATACTTCAATTACTTTGTTTAATGGACTGTATTGCTTGTCAGTTGGTGTAAATGATAACACATCATCTTGATATCCGCGTGTTCCATTTCCAGTAATTCCATTGGTAAAGATGAAAATGTTACCGTATGATGTAACCGGTACATGAGCCAATACAGGTGATACTTGAACAGTCCAGTTTTGTTTGTCTGAGATTGTACTTGCTACAAGATTGTTACTCGAGTCTGTTATGATATAGTAAACAGTTTTTCCATTTACCATTCCCTCATGCATCGGTATCTGTACTAGAATTGTGCTTTTTGGTATCTTGATAGTAGAATTTTCAATAGATGATACTATAGTTGCAGGTTGAGTAACTATTGGAGTTGTCACTCTAATCCATCCATCCACACTTACGGTAGCAGCAAACTGACTAGAGTTTGTAGAGTGCAGACCAATTGCAGATCCTGTAAAATCCAAACTACCACCGCTTGAATTCGAATCAATGGTAGTTATTGCATAAAGTGTATTGCCATCCACTGTCCAAGTTGGTTGGCCTTTAGAGTCATCTTTGTTAATTTGATGCAAAACAACGACTTGAACGGGTTGGCTTGAGCTGTATGTGATTGAACCGTGATAAATTGAACCACTGTTTGGAGGCAACACTATTGCCATCTGTTCATTGTTGTGACCAATTCCAGGATCTTGTGTCGATGTTACAGTCTGAGTAAACTGGATCTTTTTTGTTGATCCAGCATTAGCAAGTTGGTCATTGAATAATGATAATGATGCCACAAGGCCCCCAACTAGTACAATAATTGCTAAAAACAATAGCCTGTTCATACGCTATTGAAATATCTAATTTGCATAAATATGCTTTTAGCAAGAGTCTCAGCTATTTGTCTAGCTTAAACTCATCATGCAGTGCCTGTACTGCTGCATTACAATCAGAGTCTTTTACCACAAATGCAAGGTTAAGCTCAGACGAACCTTGAGCTATCATTATTACATTCACGCCTTTTTTTGCAACAGCAGTAAATACTTTGGAGGCAACTCCTGTTATTCCTCTCATACCAGAACCAATGAGGGCAAGGATGGAGACATCTACTGTGACATCTACTTTTTTGATTACCTTGCCAAGCAAGTTCATCTCAAGTGAATTTACTGCCTTGTCCAAGTCATTTTTCTTTACTATGATAGAAATGGATGACTCTGATGGGCTTTGAGATATCATCATTATGTTAATTCCTTCTTTTGCAAGAATTGAAAATATTGTAGCTGCAGTGCCAGGAGCACCAACCATGCTTCCACCCCTTACATCAATTAGTCCAGTATGTCGTATGGTGCTGACACATTTTACTGTCTTTTGCGTATCAGCTTGCGGAGTGGCAGTAACCAGTGTACCTGGGTTATCAAGATTAAACGTGTTTCTTATTCGCAAAGGAATTTTTTTTGCAACAAGTGGCTCTAATGCTCTTGGATGAATGTATTTTGCACCAAATAGAGCCATCTCCATTGCTTCAATGTATGATACTTCTTTGATCAGCTTGGCATTTTTTATAATCTTTGGATCAGTTGTCATCAAACCATCTACATCGCTCATCAACCAGACTTCATCTGCCTTGATGCTTGATGCGATAATGGTTGCAGTGTAATCAGATCCACCTCTTCCAAATGTAGTTATGTTACCATGTTGGTCCGCGCCAGCAAACCCACCAATTACTGGCATGGTTTTCTTTTGGAGAAGATTTTCTATTGTATGAGATACGTGTAGACGTGTTGTATCCATCAGCGGCTTTGCCCCTCCAAAATTAGAATCTGTAACTATTCCTACATCTTTTCCTGTGAGAGGCACTGCCTTTATGCCC
Source organism: Nitrosotalea sp. (assembly GCA_025449485.1). GTDB lineage: Archaea > Thermoproteota > Nitrososphaeria > Nitrososphaerales > Nitrosopumilaceae > Nitrosotalea. Next base: position 7,662 of record JANWJG010000063.1, read on the forward strand.
AGTTCATTTAGCATAAATGCCACCAAGTTGATGGATAGTCTTTCACCAAATGAGATCATGTAATCAGAAGATCGCGGTGTCACTTCTCCAAGTAATAACATTCCATGCAAAAGATCCTGAAATTCATCAAGGTCTGACTTCATCTTGTTGAGCAAGTCTTTTTTTATTTTCGGGTTCTTGACACATTGACTTGCAATGTCAGTATGCATTTTGATTATTTTCTTTGCAATCAAGCTTGCGCCTTCCTTGTTTCTATTCTGAATCAAATTTGTTATTCTGATTAAATCGTCTGTCACTCCGCTTATTGCAGAAAATACTGGAATGATTTTGTGTTCCTTTGTTAGTTTCTTTATGATGATTGCAACGTTTCGTATATTTTGCGGAGAGGAAACAGAAGTTCCGCCAAATTTTAGAACAAGTTTCAAATCAGTATAACCTCGCCCTATTATCCTTAAAATCTTTTAACTCTCTACTCTAGGAGCAAGGTAAAAGTGAATTC
>JANWJG010000064.1 GCA_025449485.1 Nitrosotalea sp.
AAAAATATGACTAGGAAAAATATTGTGACTGCTGCAAAACCTCCACCCATAACTATTGAAAGAATTGATTTCTTCAACTGGTACTAGTTACCAGTCTTAAATATTTCAATTTTAGTGTGGAGACCTTCCAAAATATTTCATTTGTAAACTGTAGTTGGCAATGAATTACTCGAATACTCTATAATATACGGCAATGATTCAATTTTTACATGTCTGTAAACATATCGCTGCCAAATTCTATCGAATGCAAGACCATACTGCCAAATGCATGTTGGGTTGAGGCACAAAATGACCAAAAAGATGCAATTCTCTTGGTTTCTGTTCCGTGCGAAGATGTCTCTTCTATTATTCTAATAGACATGCACGGAAAACGAAGTGAAATGTGCTTTATGACAGGCTCTATTGTAAAAATTGAGAATAACAAATTATTCTATGATAAAACCAGACTAGAAGATTGCGATTCTGAATAATATGCCACGATCTGAATTTCTATGCTACGATCTTGGATTTTCTGAATCGAATTATTAAAAGTAAAATAAAAAATACTAGAAATGTCATGCTGATAAATAACATGAATGGATTTGCCAGTGATTCCTGGAGTGTTCCATATGGTAATGGATTTGTCCAAAATGTTCCAGGCGCAAAATAGATCTTTTGCCAGTATGATAATGACGTAGCAGCATGAGAAAATATGGTACATGCCACAAATGCATATTGTATCTTTTTACTTGAAATGTGTCTTGTAAACTGGTAAAATCCGTATGATGCAATAATGATAATTGAGATCAAAAATGGTAGCATGTATCTTTCAAGTGAAAGATCTCTTGCAATCATGAGTGTGGTGATTAAAGTACTGGCAAACCAAATCAGTACAAGCAACTCTGGAATACAATCTCTGGTTTTTCTTATTTTTTGGATAATGTATCCCATCCCAACAAAGAAAAATATGGTTAATGGTATGCTGGAATAAGTAAGAGGACTATTCCAACCTACCTTGAAGGTGGAATTTGGAAATGCTCCAGGTATTGTGTATTCTATAGGACTTGGAAATAAGGCATAATGAAAGAGTGAGAGCACTCTAGTAGGCTGCAGTCCCTGTGTTGTAGGATATGCAATGAACCAAACATCACGATTATAGTTATCCATGTCTGACTTTATAACCTGAATCTGTAAAATGGGGTTTTTATAAAATCCAGGCTCTGTTAGCAAAAATGCAAACAGTGCGATACCAAAAAACACAAAAATTATCAAACCAATTTTTAAGATCTGTTTTTTATTGGTCGTTTCAGATTGTCTCTGAGATATGCCATTTAACAAAATTATTGCTGCAAATAATACTGAAAATTCCACAGATAATAATTTTGAAGTAAATGCGCATCCAAATGCAATTCCGCTACAAATTAAATATTTTATCCTGAGACTGCCTGTTTTAAAAGAATACAGTAATAGCATTAGGGCTAGCATACTAAAGAAAATGTAATGAACTTCTGTCATTATGGTCCTACTGTACCACATCCAAAGGTTGTACAACATGAAAAAAAGTGAGAAAATTATGCCGGTATTTCTGTTAAAGAGAATCTTTCCAATCAAAAATGTATCAACTACCGCAAGTGCCCCAAATACTGGGGAGAGTGTACGGCCTACAGCCATTTGTTCAATGGTTGGGGCATTATGAAAATTATAGCAAGTAAACCAGTAACAAGACCAATCGTAATAGTCTCCAGCATCTTGATGCTCAAGACTCATGGGAACTCCAATCAAGACCATGCGTAGCGGACTAAATGTCGCACCGTGTGCTGGTATGTGGTATAATGAACTACAGCTGTCAATTGATATTAGACACGAGTTGCCAAGTTCGCCGCTTTCTATCAGGTGAATATAATTTCCGGCCCATCCTAGATAGTTTATCTCATCTCCATGTCGTGGCTGTCCTTCCAAATTGTAAGAGTACATCAAAATTGATGCCACAAATAATACCATGGGAATTACATAACTTGATCTTTTTTTCGTAAAATGAACTAAATTCATGTAACCTAGCATCGTTTTCTTGTCTTTTGAAATTGATTGATATCTCTATCTGTTGAACCGATTGTCTAGCCTCTACCTAAAAGATTATCAAATAAACAGGTACTCTTTAGAACACATTATGGAATCAAGTCAAAAAACTTGGCAATTGACACGTGATCTAAAAATATCTAGAATACTAAATGGCATGTGGCAAGTAGCAGGAGGCCATGGAGATATTGACCCAGAAACTGCAATATCTGAAATGTTCTCATACCATGATGCGGGTCTGACAACTTGGGACATGGCAGATATCTATGGTCCTGCAGAAGAATACTTTGGCAAGTTCAGGCAAAGGCTAGAAAAACAAAGAGGCACAGATGAAACAAATAAAGTCCAAGCATTTACAAAATTTGTCCCAAATCCGGGACCAATGACAAGATCAATAGTTGAACATTATATCGAAAAATCAATTCATAGAATGGGTGTAAAATCTTTAGACGTGCTCCAGTTTCACTGGTGGGATTACGATGATACTTCATATCTTGATGCACTGTATCATTTATCCAAGATTCGTGATGAAGGAAAGATACGCCACATTGGGCTGACAAATTTTGATACTGATAGAATTGAGATAATGCTGGACCAAGGATTCAAACTTGTATCTAATCAAGTACAGTATTCCATACTAGACCAACGTCCACAGGTCAAAATGGCTCCATTTTGTAAAAAGCATGAGATGAATATTATCGCATATGGAACACTTTGTGGGGGATTTTTATCCAAAAAATATCTTGGAAAACCTGAACCGTCAAGGCAAGACATGTATACGTACAGCCTGCAAAAATACAAGAACATGATTGATGCATGGGGAGGGTGGAATTTGTTTCAAAAACTCTTGTCTGCATTAAATGAAATCGCAATAAAACATCATTCCAGCATTGCAAATGTTGCTACCCGATTTATACTTGACAAGCCTGCTGTTGCAGGCGTGATAATAGGTGCCAGGCTTGGTATCTCTGAGAATAGATCTGATAACCTCAAAGTGTTTTCATTACAACTTGACAAAGAAGACTATGAAAAAATAAATTCAGTCACATCAAAATCAAATGATCTTTTTACTGTAATTGGCGACTGTGGTGCCGAGTATAGGTGACTCTAACATTTTCTTAATATTGCCAATGTGTTTTACCTGAATTGTGAAAGCCCTAGTCTATGAAGAATACGCCCCTGATGATGATTACAAAAAAATTCTCAAAGTAAAAGATGTACCAGAACCAAAACCAAAATCAAATGAAGTGGTCTTCAAGGTTATAGTTGCAGGATTAAACCATGATGATATCTGGGGAATGCGCGGAAAACCAATCCAGATACCAATGCCGCACATATCAGGAACTGATGCTGCAGGACAAGTTGTAGCAGTAGGCGAGGATGTATCGGGCATCAAAGTTGGGGACCGGGTTGTTTCACACGGTAATTTGTCCTGTAGGGTGTGCATTGCATGTACTGATGGACGTGAATATGATTGTCGATATAGAAAAGTTTGGGGTTTTCAGACAGGTCCTCTGTGGGGTGGCTATTGTGAGTACACTCATCTTCCTGAGGTAAACGTGGTTAAAATTCCAGAAAATGTATCCTATGAAGACGCAGCAGCTGCTTCCATGACAATGACAACATCATGGCACATGCTTGTGGGACGGGCAAAAATCAGACCTGGTCAAACTGTACTTGTTATGGGCGGAGGTTCTGGCATGGGAACATTTGGAATTCAGATTGCTAAACTTTATGGTTGCGATGTAATTGCAACTGCAAGCGAAAATAAACTCGAAGAATGCATAAAGCTTGGCGCAGATTTTGCAGTAGACCACAGAAAAGAAGACTGGAACAAACAAGTCTTTGAGATTTCAAAAAACCTTGCAAAAAATAAGAAGACAAGTCCTGGTGTTGACGTAATCTTTGAGCATATTGGGGGATCTCACTGGAACAAAGAACTTGCCTTGCTAAAATATGGCGCAACTCTTGTTACAACTGGTGCAACAACTGGATATGAAGTAAATTCCGATCTAAGACATATATTTTTCAAGGGGACTAGCATCTTGGGTTCTACACAAGGAACACGTTCTGAACTTGAGTCTGGGATTTTCTGGATGTCTAAAGGGAAGATAAAATCAATCATTGATTCAGTCTATACGTTTGAAAATGCAGTAGAGGCCCACACTAAAATGTTAAAGGGAAACTTGTTTGGAAAAATCCTGATGAAGCCGGAATGAAAAATTCATCATCGAATGTGTTTTATTATGCTTTTTTGTATGACTGGATTACAATTCAGAATTACATGGTTTAAACCAAATGTCAGACAAGTTTTCCAAATAGACTACCTTTTCCTGTTATCGTGGGATACTTGTAATCTTTTTCTTCTGACTCTTCCCATAGCGGCGTATTCTATAACCCATACGTACTAATTTTGATTTTGTATGAGACCGGGGGTGGGTTTGGTCAAATTTGTTCAATACCTCTTTTGTACGTATAGTTTAGAATATAGTAAATTGTCTTCAAAAATATAATTATAAGGTTGTCTTCTATTGAGAATTAGTGAAGTCAATAAAGTTATTTTCCATCTTTATCGCATTTCTATCAGTGAGTGTATCTGGTGCATATGCTGTATCATTTGCCACATTACACTTAGATTCTGTATCCTCTACAATGAGAGAAGGTTCAACAGTTACATTTTCAGGTCAATTAACTAGTTCAAATGGTACTGCAATTCCTCACCGTACTATATTCATAGAAGATGATACTAGTTACCTCGTACGTCCTAACATAATTATTGCAATTACTGCAACTGATTCTGATGGTAAATTTTCAGTTTCATGGAAAGCAGCTCCAAAAGATAATGGTAATCCATTTCATTTCTATGCTAAATATCTAGGAGGTAATTTTTTTGGCTATGCTAAAAGTGAAAGCTATGAATCAATAGTCAAACATACTAATCAATCCTCAACTGATGTAGTACCATCGAAGACAATTCCCATATGGTTTGAAGATGCTTCAAAAATGTGGCATGATGGACAGATTAGAGATATAGACTATTCATGGAGTCTCAAGAATTTGATAGAACATGGAATTATAAAATCAA
>JANWJG010000065.1 GCA_025449485.1 Nitrosotalea sp.
AACTATTCTTGATATCGGTGCAGGAGTATCTCCATTGCCCATATTCTTGGCCAATGGCGGAGCAAGAATTTTTACAGTTGATAATTCAAATCATATTCGTAGTTTGAAAGATGGCTCATTGAGCTGGAATGAGTGGGGTTTCTTTGACTATTCAGTTTTAAGCCCGAATGTTAATTCTATTAATAAAGAGATACTGGAAGTTCAATTCGAGGACAAATTCTTTGATTGTATTTATTCAGTTAGTGTTATTGAACATATGAAATCTTTTACTAGAAAACAACTTTGGAAAAAAATAAGAAACTGGATAAAAGACGATGGGTCACTCCTTCTTACTGTAGATCTAATCCCCGAAACAGAAAATCTTTGGAATTATTATGAAGGATTGGTTGTAGAACCCGTAGAACATCATGGTAGTTTGAACGATTTAAAATCTGAAATAGCCAATGAGGGATTCATTCTTAAAAAATGCGAGTTTCAAAGGACTATTCCTGACTCTAGAGTTGATATTAGTTTTTTATCATTCATAAAAAATCCAAGTTCATAGATTGCACATAAAATGATATTTTTAATATACAACAAGGCCTTGTCAAGTACCGAAGTATCTACCATATTCCACTCTTGATCTAGAATAATACATGGCCTAGGTGAAGATTGTAATCTAATCATCTAAAATCATTTTCTGCAAAATCTTCTCACAAAATGTCAATCTAATGCTCTGATTGTAGTTGAATCATACTGACAATGTTATAGAAAATTTCTTCACTGAATTAATGTAAAAGTTAGTGTATAGCAATCTGCATTGCAAAACAAAAGAATAATTCGTATTATGTTGATTATAATAATTTGTATCAGTATTGCAATGCCTATGCCGCACATGGCATTGTCCACAGAACCGCCAACAGGCATTATGATTCCATTGTATACCGATCCGCCAGATCCATCTTATGGTACTATAATTGAAGAAAAAAATAATCATCCTTCAGTGCCAATGATAGTCATAATTAATCCGTTCAATGGGCCCGGACTTTCCAAAGATCCAAATTATGCAATATACATCCAAAGACTGCAATCATCTGGAATAATGGTACTATGATACGTATCAACAGACTATGGTAATAGAAGCAGCACTTTGATCATGGCTGACATGGACTCCTACAAAAATTGGTATGATACCAACGGCATATTCTTTGATCAGATGTCAAGTACAATAGGTGATGAAATTTTCTATGGCAATCTAAATGGTTATGCAAAATCTATTGGTCTTAACTATACTGTTGGAAATCCTGGAACCAATGTGCCGTCAAGCTATATTGGTACTGTAGATAATATTGTGATTCATGAAAATTCCAGCCTTCCACTGTTGTCGTTATTGCAACAGTATCTGACCTATTCGAAAACCGATTTTTCAACGCTGTCATTTGGAATCAGTACCCTTGATACATCGTTTCTTACTGGTGAATCAGGCTATGTTGGCTATACCTACATGACAAATGGCACTTTGCCAAATCAATGGACTGGACTGCCAAGTTATTTTGGCAAGCTTGTTGAGACACTAGATAGGTGTTCTCCATCGTCATCTATGCAAGACTGGATTATTTCATCAAGCTGTACTCTTGGTTTTACTTCAACTGCTTCTGCCAATGTCATAGTGCAACCAGGAGCTGTCTTGACGATTCCAAGTGGATTGAAATTAAACATTGATCTTGCACACTATCACTTGCTTGTAAAATCCGGTGGCGGAGTCTTGATTAAAGCTGGCGGGGCAATTAATTAATAATACAGGTGGTCCTGTTTGGATGAAAGACTACTGTATTTAATATGATGATAGATACAGGAATACGTTAAATGGTGAAGGGTCTGTTGGTTGCTGCGGGTTTGGCAATAAGCATTCTTGCAGTTTTCTTTTCATCTACAGTTTATTCACAGACTATTCCAATTGCTAACATGACGTCTGGCAATCAAAGTAATATTGTACAAATCAACCCGCATTCAAATCTTGATCCTTTTCAACAGTTTGAAAATCAATCATATGATATCATACCTCCAATACATCACTACAATTCATCCTTGTCTCATCCGTCAAGATTACATACTCTTGCCAAAATTCAACAACCACAAGTAGAGGTGAGCAACATCAGTAATTCTCCAAATACTGTTACAAATATCAGTCATCCACTTGCAGTCAATTTGAATCCGGGATTCACTGGTCTGGATGAAGGTACTGCATGTGGCGTATGTTCTCCACCGGATGTACAGGTGGCTGTTGGACCAAATCATGTTACAGAATTTGTAAATGTTGCAGGAAAGATCTGGACAAAGCAGGGAACCTCAGTGAGCACATTTTCATTATATTCCTTTTTTACAATAGGAATTACACATAATATAGCAGACCCGAAAATATTGTATGATTCTCAAAGTGGAAGATGGTTTGCTTCCATTCTGGATTTTTCAGCCAACACAGTAGTACTAGCCGTATCCACAAGTAATGACCCCACAGTGTCTGGTTGGCATATCTATAACCTGACTTCTTTTAGCAACTGTCCGGATCAGCCAATTCTTGGAATAAGTGATGACAAGATTGTACTTAGCAGCAATGAATTTACCGATAATTGTTCACAAACTTCGAGTTTTGTTGGGGCTCAATATGCAGTACTAAATAAAGCTCAAGCAGTTGCAGGTACCAGTGTCAGTTCACAATATTCTACACCCGACTTGTCCCGATTTTCAATTCATCCCGTCCAATCTTTGAGTTCTACCTCTGCATTGTATATGATTTCAACAGACCAATCTGCCTTGAACCAAATTCAATTATTTTCTGTAACTGGGACTGTTCCAAGTGCGACAGTAAGTACCTCCAACATTCCAATTTCACAAATTCAAGAACCTATCGCAGGAGTTCAACCGGGAACCTTTGCCATTGATACTAATGATGCAAGAATTCTGGATGCAAAATGGTATCAAAACAAATTATGGTTTTCATTTGATGATAGCTGTACTCCATCAGGTGATACTCAAATTCGTTCATGTGCTCATATTGCACTAATTGATACTTCCTCCAATACCATGACTCAAAATATGGAATTTGGAAGTTTGGGTAACTATTACTATTATCCTGCACTGGGTGTTGACAGCAGTGGCAACTTGGTAGTCATTTTTGGATATTCCTCATCTGTTACTTATCCAAGTTTAGCCGTCACAACACAGGCAACTAGTGATCCTGCTAATACTTTGGAATCTCCGATAATACTTGCATCGGGTTCTGCGGCTGATGCCTCTGGTAGATATGGTGATTATTTTGGAGCCGCATCAGATCCTTCTGTAATAAAGGTGTGGGTTGCAGGAGAATATCATACAAGTGCTAGTTGGTCTACATTCATAGGAAATACGACACCATCTGTGCTACTTGCTGATTCTGTCTCCATTGGGGATTCATTACAGATGATACATATTCTTGCATGCCTTCCACCCCTGTCTGGCGATTGGACCATTTCATCAAGCTGTACTCTTACAAATACGACTACTGCGCCAGCAAATGTTATTGTACCATCTGGCAGCATCCTGACAATTCCAAATGGGATGAGACTGAACATTGACTTTACACACTATCACTTGCTTGTAAAATCCGGTGGAGGAGTCTTGATAAAATCTGGGGGAGCAATTAACTAGCTCATTGATACAAGATAAATATGAATAAACAAAGAATAACAATAATCGCTCTTTCAATAGCCTTGTTTGCATTAGCACAGTATGTTATCTATGAAAAAATAATAGAATCAAGACAGCAGGAATTGGCAAATACGTATCAGGAAGGCTACAAAAAAGGATTAACTGATACTGCCGTGGCAGTATACAAACAAACAGAAAACTGCCAAACTACTACTATAACCATCGGTAATTTTACAAAAACAATTTTCGATGTATCCTGCCTGAAAGTTGAACAAAAAAATATGACGCGATAATGAGATCAAAAAAGATATGGCAATGAACAAAAGTTTATACTTTTTAGTGGGATTCTATGAATTATGAAAAAATTAAGCCAGACATATTTGATTTTGATTATTGTTCTAGCAAGTATCACAATAACTACGGTCTTGGCTGACACTGTCACCATTACTACATATCCTTACACAATACAGGATGGTTCTAGTAATCAGCGGCTTGTTATAACAAGCTCTGGCAATGTTGGTATTGGCACAGCAAATCCTCTGACCAAATTAGATTTGGGTTCCAATCCATCAATCTTCCTTGAGGGCAATAGCAATCAATGGGGATTCACTGTAAACTCAACTGACCTTGGCGCCGGTAACGTTCCACTTATCATTACTTCACGTGGTGGTGGAGTAAACAATGAGGTAGTAAGAATAACACACACCGGTAATGTTGGTATTGGCACGACATCACCTGCACAAAAACTGGATGTTACAGGAAATATTCGACTTACAGGAAATATTGTATCTTCAAATGATATTTGCATTGGAACTTGTTAAAACATCATCTAGTAACATCTAAAAGAAACGATATAAGACTTGTAAAAAGATGTACAGAGTGTCTTTAAGATGGCCTCTCAAACCACAGATTCTGACAAGTTGCTAATTAGTATAATTATACCAACCAAAGGCAATGTAAAACTATTGAAGTCATGTATAGAAAGCATTGAAAACATATCTTCGTATAAAAATTATGAGATACTTGTAATTGATAATGGCGATAAAAAAGAAGAAGCAAAAAAATACTTGAATGGTATAAAATACAAAGTCCTTACGTATGACAAACCGTTCAACTTTTCACGCATAAATAATTTTGCTGTAACTAGTGCAAGAGGAGAGCATATCATATTCCTAAACGATGATACGTCAGTAATTTCGCAGGACTGGATGGAATGTATGCTTGAATATTCCACAAAACCTAATGTTGGTGCAGTTGGTGCTTTACTGTTTTATCCAAATGATACAATACAACATGCAGGCGTGCTCATAGGAATAGGTGGCATAACATCACATGCATTTGAGGGTCTACCAAGAAATGATCAAGGCTACAAGGGTCTTGTACAAATTGTACGTGAGTGTAGTGCAGTAACAGGGGCTTGCCTGATGATAAAAAAGAGTCTCTTTGAACAAGTGGGAAAGTTTGATGAAAATCTTGCATACTCTTTCAATGATGTTGATCTATGTCTAAGATTACGAGAAAATGGATATTCTATAATTTACACTCCATATGCGCAATTGTATCATCATGGAACAGCAAGCCGTCCATACACTGAAGACAATAATGAGGTAAGATATTTTGTAAAACGCTGGCGTGATATGATATTGAAAGGAGATCCATATTATGATACGACACTTTCAAGGATTAGACCTTTTGAACCAAAGACTAGGGATGAAAAATTGGTATTAACTGATATTCGTCTGATTGAGGAATCAGAGCAGGGATTTTGCAAGCGGTTAGGTAAATACATTGAGGTATCAAACAAAGTTAGAAAACGTTATGGTATTGGCAGAGTAATAATAGAATTCCTACGGTTCCTCAAGAAGCGTGGATAGTCTTCCTTGAGACAAATTTATCCGAATTAATATTTGAATAAATGTAGATTTTATCCATACCCAATACATACAAATTTGTTAATTAACCAAGTCAATAAATCAAAGTCATGAATATTCTTCTCCTGTCTCAGTTCTTTTCTACTACAAAGGGTGGGGGGGAATATGTTTTTAGCATGCTTGCCAAAATGCTTGTAAAACATGGCCATAACGTCTGGATAGTTACAAACGAGATACAAAATGAGAATTATGACAAAAACTTGAACATAATTTTTGTCAAGCCGACCATGAAATACCAAGGTGGACTGCCTCCAAGTTTTAGTGACAACATACGTTATGTTGTAAACGCTGTGATTGCTGGATCAAAGATAATCAAGAAAAATGATATTGATATAATACACTCTAACAACTTTTCACCTGCTCTGGCAGGATCTATACTGTCTAGTCTTTTTTCAATTCCACATGTCATGACAGTGCATGACATTTTTTCGTTATGTGGAAAAAATTACTGGAAAAAATGGGGAGACCAGACAAACGTGTCTAGGCTAAATGTCATGTTGGCACCATTCTTTGAAAAATTGATGGTCAAACTAAAACATGAGTGTATTCATACAGTAAGCAATGCCAGTAAAGATGACTTGATAAAATTTGGTGAGAAAAAACCCATTCATGTAATACATAACTCTATTGACACAGGTCTAGTTCTTAATGAAATCGTTAACCCACTCCAATTTGTCCATGTGGGCAGGCTGGTTTTTTACAAGAATCTTGAAGTTGTCATAAAGGCGATAGGCATTTTAAAAAAAACACAGCCAAATGTTAAACTTGTTTTAGTTGGAGACGGGCCACACAGAAAATCTCTGGAAGAATTGACAAAC
>JANWJG010000066.1 GCA_025449485.1 Nitrosotalea sp.
GCAAGTGCCTTGTTAACAATCTTTGGTGGTAGAAAATCCGGTTCACCCACTTCCATGTGGATTATTTTTTTTCCTTCTTTTTCCAGTTTTTTTGCTTTCAAAAATACTGACAAGTGTGTCTGTTTGTCTACTGATTGAATCTTGACTGATTCATTTAACAGAAAATTTAGCATCACCATTCCGGTCTTTTCATCAAGCCCTATTTCTTTACATAATGCTACGACTCTTACACGTAATTGGTTTTCTCTCTCTTCGTTTGTAACGCCTATGCCTAGATGATTTTTTAAATTGCCAATTTCTTTTGCTACATCATTTCGTTCCTTTATCAATTTGAGAATATCAAACGTAATCTTGTCTATCTTATCACGCAGTTTGTTAATGTCTGACATTTCTTATCTAATTACTGCTGGAATAAATCCTGCCCTGATTGCATGGTCTGCAAGTACTACTGATACTAGCGAGTCTACTACCGGTGGTGCACGGGGGACTACACATGGATCATGTCTTCCCTGAACTATGAGAGAGGCAGGTTTTTTTGTATGAAGATCAACAGTTCGTTGTTTTTTTGCTATCGAAGATGCTGGCTTGAATGCTACTCGTAATACAATTGGCATTCCTGTAGATATGCCGCCTAGTATTCCGCCTGCGTTGTTAGTCTTGGTTTGGATTTTTCCATTTTTAATCAAAAATTCGTCATTGTTCTCTGAACCATGCATTGTAGAACCCTGAAAACCTGAACCAAATTCTACTCCCTTTACAGCAGGAATAGAGAAAAGAGCTTTACTCAGATCTGATTCTAGTGAACCAAAGATTGGCTCACCAAGGCCTACTGGCAGGTTCACTGTTAACGATTCGATAACGCCCCCGATGGAATCTCCTTTTCGTCTTGCAGCAAGAATTGTTTCACGCATCTTGGCTGCAACTCTTTGATCTGGGCACCGTACTTCATTACTGTATACTGAATTTTTCATCTTCATTGTAGCATGCTCTTTCATTTTTATATTTCCAACCTGACAAGTATACGAAAAAGTTTCAATGCCTAGAGTCTTTGAAAGTAATTTTCTTGCTATGGACCCTGCCATTACAAACGTGGCAGTAAGTCTTCCTGAAAATCTTCCGCCTCCCCTGATGTCATTGAATCCATTATACTTGATAAATGCCGGATAATCAGAATGTCCAGGTCTTGGTTTCATGGCGAGATTGTCGTAATCTTTTGAATGTTGATCTTTATTCCAAATGATCATTGTAATCGGTGCACCTGTGGTGTGTCCCTTGTATACTCCTGAAAGGATCTCTACCTTGTCGTCTTCTTTTCTTTGTGTGGTTACAATGGACTGACCAGGTTTGCGTAAATCTAGCATTGTTTGAATATCTTTTTCTTCAATCGCTAACCCTGCTGGACAACCGTCTACTGTTGCACCTATGCATCTTCCATGACTTTCGCCAAAACTTGTAAAAACAAAACGTTGTCCAATGCTACTTGAAGACATGTTAAAATTTTCTTTTACGTGTTTATAATCCTTCTAGGAATTTAGGGCTTTTTTGGATGTAATTTTTTGAAAATTCAAATTGTGATGTCTGCCCCGATCTTTTGCATATCTTCTACAAATGTAGGATATGAGACATCTACAGAATCGGGGTCCGTTACAGTACAATCTCCAACAAACATGCCTGCTATGGAAAAAGCCATGAAAAGCCTGTGGTCGTCTGCAGATTCAAGCTCTGCACTCTTTAGTGTTTTTGGCGATTCTAAAATTAGTCCATCTTCTTTCTCTGTCACAATCACACCTATCTTTGCAAGCTCTTTTGCCAAAATCGCTATCCTGTCTGTCTCTTTGAATCTTGCATGTTTGACATTGTAAATTTCAATTGGCTTTGATGTTTTTAGAGCCAAAATTGCCATTGGTGGAAGCAAGTCAGGATTGTTTGAAAGATCAAACCTTCCTCCGTTGAGAAGTTTTGGAGAAACTAGGGTTATTTTTTCTCCTACGTTTATCTTCACTCCAAGTCTTTCCAAATATGATAATATTTCACGATCTCCTTGTGGTAAATCTCCAAGAGCTGCATCGATTACCATGTCTTCTCCAAGCAAAACTGCCGCGGAAAGCAACAGAGCCATGCTTGAAAAATCTGAAGGAACTATGAAATCAAATGGTTTGTATTTTTGATTCGATACGTTATATTTTTTGTATGGTACAATGACATCAACTGTAACACCAAATTTTTTCATTGTAGCAATGGTAGAATCAAGATATGGTTTTGATACCATATCTCCATCAATTTCTAACGTTATGCCGTTTTTCATTTTAGGACCTGCAATCAATAGTGCGGAAATAAATTGGCTTGAGATTGAACCTGTTATGTGAGTAATTCCTCCGTCTGATATGCCTTTTACGGTGACAGGTGGTTTGCCGTCTGTTGATGTACACTGCACTCCTAGTTGTTTTAGGGCATCAAGAAGTGGTTGCATTGGTCTTTTCTTCAGACTGGAATCACCAGTAAGTGTTATTGTTTTGTCAGAAAGAGAAGAAATTGCGGTAGAGATTCTGATTGTAGTGCCTGAATTTGATGCATCTATTTCCAAGGTTTGTGGACTTATTTGCCCACTACTCTCGACTGTCACAATGGAACCATTGATTTCTATTTTTGCTCCAAATGACTTGCACGCATTAACTGTTGCAAGAGTATCTCTTGAAAGTAGGACGTTACTTAGAGTGCTTTTTCCATTGGCAAGTGACGCAAGAAAGATTGCACGGTGGGAATAGCTCTTGTTTGGAGGGCATGATATCGTTCCTGACAAAGTAGATTTTTTGACCTTACATTTCATGGACTTCTGCCTTCTTGTTGTTTATTGGTGATACAATTATACTTCCTTCTAAAGATGAAAATATCTTTTTTACTGCTGATATTTTGTCATTTTTTACCACTGCTGCTATTGATGGTCCATTGCCAGATACTGATGCACCAAGTGCTCCGCTGTCTAACAGATCGGTTAGAATTTTTGGATCTGATCCCAAAATGGCAGATGTTGCAAGACCATTGAGTATCATTGCATTCCAATAGTCTGACTTGTTTGCAAGATCCCATGCCTGCGCAAAAACTCCGTTTAGAGTTTTTAGTTTTTTTACATTACCTCTCCTTCTAGACTTTGGGATGAAAATTACTGCAGTCAAGTCCTCTGGTGCCTTTTCTGATTTTATTATTTTTATGCCAGAGTTGTCTGTCACAACAAATCCTCCAAAGTAGCATGCACACGCATCATCAAAAGCGCCGGTTATGCTCACCTTTGACTTGATAGATGCATGTACACCATCTCTTAAAATGTCAAGATCACTTGCTTTGGGTCTGAATAATTTTGCACATGCAAGTGATATTGCTGATGAAATTGCACTAGAACTCTTTAGTCCGTATCCTGAAGGAATTTCTGATTTTACAAAAATTGTTATCTTGTTTTTCTCAAGTTCTGATTTTGGAACTGATGTCTCTACAACATTTCGTATCAGCCGTGAACTAAGGTTTGATTCCTTGTTTTCAAATATTATTCCTCTTCCAGGCTGGGTTTCTACTGTTGCCTCTATGCCAAGTGATATGCCAAGTGTTGCACCCCTGCCTGTGGCAATGGCATTTACAATTGACACTGCACCGTGCATGCTTGCTTTTACCTTCATCACTAAAATCTCCCAAGCAGGGTTAATTTCATAGCTTCGTATGGGGCAGGTTTGCCGGTCCAAATCTCAAATGATTTCATTGCTTGAGCAAGAAGCATTTCCCACCCATATATGATGGTCGCACCTTGATTCTTTGACTGTTCAATCAATGGAGTTTCTACTGGAACGTAAACAATGTCGTATACTATGGAATTTTTAGTAATGTTTTTTGTAGATATTGGGCAGCCAATTCCCTTTAGTCCTACTGAAGTGGCATTTACCACAAACTTGTACTTGTCGGTAACTTCGCCTGCAGATTGGAGATCAAGATAATTTGATTCTAATCCTATGCCTTGAGCAAATTTGATCAGTTCTTCTGCTCTCTCACGTGTTCTATTTGTAATGGTGATTCTGTGAACTTTTTCTTTTGCAAACCCAGCTATTATGGCTCTTGCAGCTCCGCCAGCTCCTATCAGCAAAACATCAGAGTCTTTGGGATTGATGTTTCTCTTTTTTATTGGATCCAAGAATCCATCAACATCTGTGTTGTAGCCTTTGAGAATGCCGTTTTCATTGACTATTGTATTTGTAGCCCCTACTAGTTTACACTCTGCATCTGAATCATCAAGAAATTTCATCATGTCTACTTTGTGGGGAATTGTAACATTGAACCCTGCAATGTTTATTTTTTTAAGTGATTCAATTCCATACTCTAGTTCTCCTTTTGGAATTCTATATGCGATATATGTGCAATCAAGGCCTAAAAATAAAAAAGCGGTATTATGAAGCGCAGGTGAAAACGAATGATCTATCGGATCTCCTATGAGTGCATAGGTCTTGGTCATTGTTTTCTACTTGATGAATCGTGATTTAAGCGATTAGGGGAAAAGGTGAAAGATGTATGGAATTTTTAAATCCCATACTTGTCACTTTGGGAATACATTTTCTTGAGTTTTGAGCCACATTTTGGACAGGCTGAATCTTGGTGTATGGTGGCACAATCTAGACAAACAAAATTGCCTTTAGATGTTCTCGTTGTCCTAGTTGAGCTATATTGGTATATGATAATGAATGCAAGTGCTGCCACCCAGACTAGTATCAAAAATAATATCAGCCTGAACATGCCAAGCAGTACTGTTACTATTGTAGCTAAAATGATGACATTTCGTGGTACGTTATTTTGAGACAACTTGGGATTCACAGGTATACATACATGTTTCTTTTATAATAAGGGTGGCCTTGATTTTTGTCTTGTTTAGAGATTAATTAATTAATGTAAAGTGTTTTGATGAAATTGATGGAAGACAAGGATGATTTTGCTAGTTTGCTTGATGACTGTATAAAACTACTAAATGACAACATGGATGTTCTAAATAATATTGAATATTCTCTAGAATCTGAAAAAGAAGACTCGGTCATGACTGATTTGACTAAAAATGATCTTGTGAACATGGCTCATGAAGTGGCAGATTCATCACGAATCAAAAGAGCTGAATCACAGTTTGTCAAAAGATTTTTTGAACAAAACTCTGACTGATGTCATTTATTTGATTTTTAATCGTGGTCTCTGATCTTTATTTTCTAAAGATAGTATGCGTTTCATTTCTTTTAGGCTAAATTGGCCTGGTGCTACTGGTTTACCTAGTGAAACGTATGTGTATGGACTACCAAGCTTGGTGCACAAAATTCTTGACATTCTACCATAGTCCCCCATGGCAAAAGAGATCAAGTTGACATTTCTTGCACGGATCTTGTAAAGTGAAAGAACTTGTATCATGTCACTTATCTTTTTTGCAGTAGTGACAATCTTGACATTGTTTGAAAATTTAGACATTTTTTTAAACATTGATCGTAGCGTCTGTTCGTTTGGAGTCTTGGTAAAATCGTGCCACGAGACTAAAATTCTGGTCTTTGCACGCTTGAGGTATTTTTCAAGTTCTTTGTTTTTCCTTAATGTGTTGTATTCTACATCTAATAGATAGGGATCAAACTCTGAAATCAGTTTCAGGATTGAAATTCTTTCTTTCTCATTGCCTGAAAATTTTCCACCTTCTGTAGTGGGACGTAATGTGCATACGCATCTATTGAGATGTCTTCTAACTAGAGTTAAACAAAAAGGAATTTGACTTGGTTTTAAAAAATCTAACCGCAGTTCTGCATAGTCTGACTTGGCAAGTGCACGCTTCAACTCACTGAATACCTTCGTGGGGCTGGATGCTGCAATTGTTACGCAGACCTTGGTTGTCATGAGTTTTCTATACTTACTTGGTTGAGTTTCTTGGTGTTAGGGTTGGTTCGCCACAATACATCCATCCTCTCAACTCACTGCATTTGTTAGGATCACGTTGTGCGATATGAAGTGTTTGCTTCATCTTGGCCCAACTATCTGGTGAGCATAGAGTTTCTCCACAAATGTGTTGTCCTCCTGGAAATCTGTCTGTTTTCTGGGAGTATCTTTCATACACTGAACTTGGTGTTAGTGCACTTACAGCGGGTAATGCTGCTGCAAAAACCATTATGGTTGACAATGCTAATGCGACCAAACCGATCTTAATTTGTTGGTTGGACATTAAGTAAATCTAGATTTTACTAGTATATTTAGATTAGCATCAAATCATACATGGGTAAAATGATGTGATTTTGATCTTTTGCCAATATGAAGTTCTTACTTTTCTTGTAATCTCTTGGATGATTTTGTGTTCATTCTGGTCTTGGATTATCTATGTCTGATTGATGGTATCGTTTGAGGAAAAATGCTAATGGAAGAAACTTTTATGAAACGTCATTTCTAGGGGATCTTATGAGTTCAGATACACCACATGACGCAAAAGACGTTATCTTCATCGGAAAAAAGCCTATCATGGCATACGTAACATCTGCGCTCATACAGCTAGCTAATAATCCCAAAGTCTCAATAAAGGCAAGAGGACTTAGCATAGGTAGAGCAGTAGATGTTGCACAAATAATTGCACGAAGGACTGATAACTCTGGGTATTCTATAGGAGCAATCAAAATAGGATCAGAACAGCTTCAATCTCTAGATGGAAGATCACGAAATGTGTCCACTATAGAAATAGAAGTAATGAAAAATGCATAATTGTCTAAAACATGTTCAAGTGCATGTTTTAGGTAATTTTCTTTGATTTAATTTCATACTGGAATAATTTTTTTATTTTTACAACTGTTAAATATCAAAATGATTGAGGAAAGTAGTGTGGAAACCAAATTCTATAGTTGTCTCTAATTCTCGAGATCTCTCACAGTTACCGCCAAATAAAATTGCACTAACAGTAACATCTCCACCATACCATAATGCGATAAACTACCAAGAACATCAAGATACTGAAAAATGGTATCGCGGAACAGTTGAGATATCTCTTGAGGACTGGCTTGAAGAAATGCGCGCAGTCTTTTCTGAGGTATATCGTATAACCAAGCCTGGTGGATTTTGTTGCATTGTGATAGGTAACGAGATAATTGAAGGTAAAAGCAAACTTCCTCTTCCTGCTTTACTACTTGTGGAGTTGACAAAAAAAGAGATAGGTTGGAGTTTTTTTGAAGAAATAATTTGGAATAAAGTTACTGGCGGGAAAAAAAGATTCAGGGTTACCGTTCAGCACCCATATCCTACATATTATTATCCCAACATAATGCATGAACAGATTATAATTCTGAGAAAGATGCCGTTTCATAACTTTAAGGATAAAAAAAGTAAATTGGTTCTTGACAATTTGATGAAAAAAGAAGTTGCAAACTCTGTCTGGCATATTGCTCCCATGCCACCAAGCTACAGGAAATTTCATCCCGCGGCATTTCCAGAAGAGATACCATATCGCTTGATTCAACTTTATAGTAACGTTGGAGATACTGTTCTTGATCCATTCGTTGGGAGCGGTCAGACTACAAAGATGGCACGATTTCTACATAGGAAATACTTGGGAATTGACAAGTCCGCAAAATATGTAAAAATAGCACAGAAGAGAACTCTAGAATCTCCATCTCTTCGTAAGATGCAACTTGTTCCTAACTGGAAAAAACCAGAACCACTGTAAGCCCACTCTGATAGTCTAGTTCGATAGGAAAGGTTATCTATTAAGAACCAAGATTTCTCATATGGTAACTTCTAACAGCAAGTCATATTTTCGAATTGTTGAGAAGAGTCACAGAAAATATACTGCTGCATTAAAACATGCTAGATCCAGACAATCTATGATGAACCTGTACTGGAGACATAAGCGTGAACACGAATCTCTTTTGAAGAAACATCTCAAAGATGAGATGGCAGAAATAATTCAACTGAAAAAGAAATTCGAGTAACATATCTTTTTTATTTTTAAGAATTTTGCTAGTGTAAACTTGTTTAAAATAGACTAATTTGATAAATTTATCAAGTAAATGATTTTAGCCACATGGCTGCTACGCTCTTGTCTAAACCCTTGCTGTTTGTAGAAATTTTTGACTTGTTTTCAAGATGTTTTTGTGTGACAATGTGTGATTCTACCTCTGTTTCATCTATTTCTATGGAACAGATGTTACAACGAACATTCAACAGATAATGTGGTTGTATGCCTGTATAATAAATTAAGTTCTGGTGATGTTTGCTGTTTATTTTTCTACAATATATTCATCGTCTACTTCCATACCAAAATGCCTTCCAGTTGCTGGCTTGGAATATGCAAGTACAATATCTCCTTTTTTTAGATGTGTGACTGAAACGAGATGACCGTTAGGACGTACAAAGCGAATTGTCTCAGCATTTTGTGCAATTATTCCTCCTATCTCATCTCCAATTTGTGCTTTAATCATCAACATTGGTCTGCTTTCTATTTTGGAACGCCCCACTGTAGCTCTTCTTGCTTTGCCGTGTGAATTTATGACAAGAACCTCTGAGCCAGTTTCTAGCTCAGACAAGTAATTCGTGGTTCCATCTGGTGATAACGTATAGCAATGCACTGCTCCAGCATTTACTCTAAAAGGTCTTGGAGACGTAAACGATGAACCAACTGATTCGTTGTGAACCAAGAAAAGAAAGTTAGATCTACTTCCAATCAGCATTCCCTCACCTCGTCCTAAAATGGATGCAGTATCTACACAAACACGTTCTCCGTTTCCGACCTCTTTTATTTCTAGAATCTTGGCAGGTCTGAGATCAAAGTTCTTTGTCCCAAGATACACCAAGGTTTCTTTTACTTCATTTATGGAACTGGTTGAAAATATGACTCCATCTACGCCTATTTCTAATATTGAAAACATCTTGCGAACCTCGTCGGGGGTATTTGCTATTGCAAATATTTCGGTGTGAATCTTGTGTAACTTTGCTATTATGTTCTCAAGGGGAATTATCTTCCAGTCCTTTACCTCTATTACTACAAAATCTAATCCTGCCTTTGCAAATTGGAGTATTTTTTCAATATCTGCATTTGAAAGAACTTTGAATTTCATTCCTATTTTTTTGCCTTTAATTTTGGTGACCTTGTCAACTATGACATAATTTGCATTTATCGATGTGTGTATTGTGGATAGTTTTGATTTTGTTCCTTTGAGATCTGCAGGATCCAAGTTTACAATCTTGATTCCTTCCTTTTCTAATTCTGGCAAGAATTTGCCAAGCTGGCCCCTTGAAACCTTTGGGGCAATAATTAGTTCTCTATTTTTGCTCAAGATACTTCGCTGCTTCCTTTGCTGTTTCTTTTCTAAATATTATTGCAGAAAGAGCATGAGTCATCTTGCCTGGATCCTTGTGCTCAAAAATGTTTCTTCCATATGTTACTCCCTTGGCTCCTGCTTCCATTGCTTCTTCAGTCATTTGTAATACATCCTTGTCTGTCTTTGCCTTTGGACCTCCCGCTATGACAACAGGTACCGGAGTACTCTTGACTATTTTTTTAAATGAATCAACATCTCCTGTGTAGAGTGTTTTTACAATATCTGCACCACACTCTGCTCCAATTCTTGCAACATGTCCTACTATCTCTGGGTCATGTGGATTCTTGACATTTTCACCTCTTGGGTACATCATTGCTAAAAGAGGCATACTCCATTTGTGACAGTCATCTGCAATTCTGCCTAATTGTTCTATCATTTCTGGTTCTTCTTTTCCTCCGATGTTGATGTGAAGTGAAACTCCGTCTGCACCTAATCGTAATGCTTCTTCTACTGAACCTGTCAACATCTTTCTGTTTGGAGACATGGAAAGAGAAGTGCTACCTGAAAAGTGTACAAGTAATCCGATCTTGGTTGGTTTTGGCAAATTTTTCAAAATTCCCTTGTTGATTATGACTGATGTAAGACCAAAATGTTGGCAATTGTAAATCAATGCGTATGGATCCTCTATTCCCTTTAGTGGACCACTTGATATTCCGTGATCCATGGGTATACAAAGCATTTTACCATTGCGCAGAATGCGATTCATTCGAATCTGATGGCCTGTTACCATTGGTGTTAATCGCTGGTGTGCCCTACTTAAAAATAGCGGGAAAATGTGACAGATTTTACAATCAAGTAAAAAAATCAGAATCAAACAAGAACTGTCTCAAATGTTTTTGAAATTAATTTTTGATATTTATCAAAATTTTTACTGACTGGTACGAGATGGAAATAGAGTGATTTTGTTCTCAAACGATTAAATACGCTAAAGAGAAAACACAGTCAATTGAGTCAACTCACAGAACAACTTCACCATTCTGAAATTGGTGATATTTTAGAGAATTCTCTAACGGGTAAAAGGCCTGAAATCGAAGAATGCAAGAGGCTGCTAGACTCTAATGATGTTCACCTGATGGGTCTTGTTGCTGGATATTTGACACGAAAGAAGTTTGGACGACGTTCCTCTTTTGTAAATAACATGATTCTAAATTATACCAATGTATGTATTACAGATTGCAAGTTTTGCGCATTTTACAGACCACCTGGTCATGAGGAATCTTATACTGTAACACTTGACAAGATAGAATCTAGAATAAAAACTGCTTGGGAAATGTTTGGCATAACACAAGTGATGTTCCAAGGAGGACATAACCCATCTCTTAAGATTGAATATTTTGAGGACGCATTTAGACTAATACGAAAAAAATTTCCTAAGGTTGGAATTCATGGTCTATCAGCTTCTGAAGTTGACATGATCTCAAAAGTAGAGCACACTAACACAAAAGAAGTTTTATCAAGACTCAAGGAAGCCGGAATGCAATCAATTCCTGGTGCAGGTGCAGAAATTCTAGTTGACGAAGTAAAACAAATCATCAGTCCAAAAAAGATCTCAAGTAACACATGGTTGAAAATAATGGAAGAAGCACATGGTCTTGGAATCCCAGCATCTGCTACTATGATGTATGGACACGTTGAAACACGAGATGATGTTGCAGAACACTTTATGAAGATTGCAAGACTTCAGGAAAAGACAAACGGATTCATGGCTTTCATCCCGTGGAGCTTTGAGCCAAACAATACGTTGATGCAAAAACAAGAGACTGTCAAATATCCTGCAGGCGGTACACAACTCTTGAAGATGATTGCAATATCTAGAATAATGTATAATGACTTGATTCCTCATATCCAGTCTTCTTGGCTAACAAATGGAGTTGCCATGGCACAAATGGCACTACAATATGGGGCAGATGATTTTGGAGGCACACTTCTTGGAGAAGAGGTGGTCTCGTGCACGGGGGCACGTTCCACTGAGCTTACTGGCGCAAAAATAATCCAAGCAGTAAAGCAAATTGGTTATGAAGTAGAAGAACGAGATAACTTTTACAATGTTGTAAGAACACACTAGATGCCGTAGCTAGACCATTTAGAATCTACCATCTTCTTTGTGGACTCGTCTGATCTTACCAGTTCTTGAATTTCTCTCTGATACCCTTCTTCTTTTGTTTTCTGTGTTGCATCAATTCCAAGCTTAGAGCCCAAGTTTACAAGAGGAGATGCAGGATCAAGTGTATCTGTTGGAGTGTTGTTTATTATTACAGTATCTCTTGCGGCATCTGACCTTGTAGTGATTGCCCAGACCACATCATTCAAATCATGAACATTGACATCTTCGTCTACTACAACAAAAAACTTGGTCAATGCCAGTTGGCCCATTCCCCAAAGACCCATCATTACTTTTTTTGCCTGTCCCGGATATCTCTTCTTTATTGAAATTATTGCCATTCCCTGGAACCATCCTGAAGCAGGCATTGCAAAATCAACAACCTCTGGATGGAACATTTTGATAAGAGGTAAAAATGAGCGCTCGATTACTTTGCCAATGTATGCATCCTCTAAGATTGGCTTTCCAACTATTGTTGTAAGATAAATTGGTTTTTGTCTTCGCATGATTCCAGTTAGTGTGAATACGGGATATGGTTCAGGTGGAGTGTAATATCCAGTATGATCTCCAAACGGTCCTTCCATTCTGATGTCTGATGGATCAACATATCCTTCAAGTACCATCTCTGCATTTGCTGGAACTTCCAAGTCCACTGTTCTACATTTTACTGTCTTGATTCCTGTCTTTCTTGTAATTCCTGCAAACACATACTTGTCAAGCCCTTCTGGTACTGGAGCTACTGCGGAAAATACTGTTGCAGGATCAGAACCGATTATTACTGCAGCCTCTATTCTACTTCCAGAATCTTTCTTGATATCATAATGATGTGCACCGCGTTTGTGTTTTTGCCAGTGCATTAGTGCATGAGTGCTATCTATTACCTGCATTCTGTACACTCCAAGATTTCTTACACCTGTCTCAGGATGTTTTGTCGCAATCAATCCAAATGTGATAAATCTGCCAGCATCTTTTGGCCATGTTTTAAGAATCGGGATTTTGTCAAATGAGGGCGATTCTTCTATTACTTCTGTGACAGGACCACTTTTTTGAAGCTTGGGCGCAATGTCTGCCATCTTTGACAGCTCTGGGAGTTTTCGCAACTTGTCAAAAATTCCAGTTGGCATCTCCATTCTTGTCATGTCTACAATTCTCTGACCAATCTCGGTAAAGTCTTGCATCTCAAGTCCAATCTCAAGTCGCCTCAGTGAACCAAATGCGTTGGCAAGTATTGGCATATCAAAATTTTTTACGTTTTCAAAAAGTATGGCAGGACCATTAGAATACATCACTCTGCTAAGAATTTCTGAAACCTCCAGGTTTGAATCCACTTGTGTTTTTACTCTTTTGAGTTCTCCTGCCTTTTCTAACTTTTCAACAAGCTCTGAAATATCCTCAATAGGCACACATTTACTGAATTTGTATGGCGTATAAGCTTAACTGGATTTTTGCTTGATATTTTTCAAAAAAATATTGGACACGAGAACTTTAATTATCCTGTGAGGGGAATGCCAACAAGTTGGGTGAACAGAAATGTCCAGTCTGTGGAGGTCAGGGAAAAATCGTTCTTCTTGACACACAATGTTCTTTCTGTAATGGAACAGGCGAATACTCCAAGACTGCGGAGAGCTATATGAAATCACATATTTGCCAATGCATATTTCTTGACAGGATAACATGCCCGCTCTGTGGTAAAAGATGTCACCATGATACTCCAAACAAACCCAAGGTTTTGTTAAGTCCTACTTAGAAGATTGGTGGAAGTTCGTTCTTCTTATCATGCCCGCCAGAACCGAATCTGCAGTAGAAGCACTGGTCTGATTGCATGTACTTGAGTTGTTCAATCTTGATTGCCCCTATCTTGAGTGCAATCTTTGTTAAAATTCTGTATTTGAGTGGCATTGCCGGAATGACCTCTTTGAGATATACGTTGTAATGATCTGGGCAAAACTTGAGGGTGATATTACTTGGCTCCTTTGAAGTCTGGCTTACAGTCTTTGCAACTCCTATCTGCTCGCGTATGTATTCATGCTTTGGGCATGGACAATTTCTTCCTCCTGGGTGCTTGTACGCTGGGGTATTCTTCCAGTCAAAGCCCGGGTACTCTCTTTCAAAGTCGTCCAATGCCTAAAAATGGGTACTGCTTCTTATAAAACTTGTAGAATTTTGCCAGATCCCGTCTTGATCAAAATGTAAATAAACTGCCATATCACACAACTACTACATGTCTAAAGAAGTACAGCCAAAAAAAACACGTTCTACTAAAAAAGTTACAGAAGGATCTAACACTGCTGAACTCGAAGCCAAGATAGCAGAACTTGAAGCAAAGCTTGCTAATTTATCATCTCAGGTCAAGCCTGCAGAACAAAAACCTGCACAGACTTCTCCTCCTCCAAAACCGGCAGAAGCTCCAAAACCACGACCAGCAGCATCAGGTCCAACTCATGGTACACTTCCAGCAGGAATGAAACCAACTCCAAAACCAGAAGCAGCACCAGAACGAACTAGTGCACACGA
>JANWJG010000067.1 GCA_025449485.1 Nitrosotalea sp.
AAGATATTTCCCAGAAAGTTCACTTCCCATTAGTTCTTTTTTGAGCCAGTTACCGTTTCGTATTTCTCGGTCAGCTCGTGGGATTTCTCTTGCCAGCGAAAGCATCAATCCCAAAACAAGTTCTGCAACTGCATTCATTGCACCCTCTACTGCATTGATTACTCGTATGCCTTTTGCCTTTGCTGCATCGACGTCAATGTTATCAAGACCTACTCCCACACGTGCAATTATCTTGCATTGTGTAGCTCTGTCGATCATCTCTTTTGTAATTTTAGTTCTGCTTCTTACTACGACTATATCAAAATTAGAAATTTTTTCTTTTATCTGATCTGGTGTAATCTCTGGCTCATATGTTATCTTTAATCCATTTTTTTGCAATATTTCATTTAGAATGGGTGCCACCTGATCACAGATCAATACAGATTGATTCATCGACATAAAGGAAGGCCATCAGTAACAGAATATAATCATTGCCAAGATCATATTGAAAATATGGAAATGTTAGAATTGTCAGATGTTTTGTCTTTTAGAAATCATCTTGGCAAGTACTGCATACAATCCAATGAATGCAATCTGGAGCATCTCTATTGGTGGCACCATCATTCCTCCAATCACTAACCCTAGTCCTCGCGGGGCAGAGCCTCTTGGAAATTCTCCTCCAGTCACATTACCTCGTGGAAATTCTCTTGGAGGCGAATGGTTTGAAGATTCACCGCCACCAAGCAAATTTTCTGGAATGAGATGTAACCTACTTGCATACCACAAGACAAAAAATACTGCCGTTCCTGCAATTCCAATAATTTGCCAAATTCTCCCCCATCGTTTTATGACTGGAACTACCCAAAAGATCTGCACTAAACCGCCAACAAGAAAAAGTATTCCCTGTCCCAAATCATGTGACAAGGATCCCGGAGCCATTTGCAGATGCAATGCTCCGGCAGCTACCGTAGTTGCTGCAGTTACAAAAGAAAATAACAAAAGTTTCTTGTCTTGCCACAAGGTTTGACTCATATTCAACAAACGTTTTGATGTTGACATTATAATGTATTAGCTAACTTTGTTAGTGAACAAAGTGTTTCAGTTTTTATTTTCAATAAAATGTTTTGAAATACAACATAATCAAGATTAGATAAAATCAAAACAAAAAGAGAAAGATTTGGGGGGTTTACCCGCTCATTGATTTCGCAATTGCAGCTGCTTGATCATCAGTACATAGACAGTGAACTACTTCCTTTTGTGGAATAGAGTTCATACCGACTGGAGGTACTGCGTCAGATGGGTTTGGCATATCGCCTGCTTTGTATCCCAAGTTGAATGGGTCGCCTGCGACAAATACTGTGGCCGCACCTGTAAAGATTGCTGCATAGTCATGATTGACTGCTACATATGCGCCTGGGCTGCTAAAGACAGTATCAATGATTGCATCCTGTGAGCCACCAATTAACCAAGTCTGTGAGCCTTGTGCTTGTACATGGTTACCTTGTGACACACGGTCCAACATTCCACCAACAATGTGGAAGAATACTGGCATGTCTCCTTGATTCACTACAAATAGTCTGTAGTGTGTGTCAAGGTCTACAAATAATGGATGTCCTTGATATTGTTTTAGTGCTGGATCATTCCAAGGTTGCACTGGGAAGACATTCTTTGTTGGATCACCCTTGATCAGCTTGTTGATATCTGAGTTTGGTGTGTAACCAAATGCCATTCCGTTTACAACAGTTTGTGTTGTGTTATGAAGGAACATTGCTGTTTGGTCATAGCTGCCATCTGCGGTCAAGTACAATTGGTTGTACTCTAAGACAAATTCTTTTGCTGCAGCTTCATAGCGTTGATGTACGACTACGACTTTACCGCTTTGGGTATCAGTCTTGTCTACTATCAATGGCTTGTAACCATCCAATGGATCAACGATTGTTACTCCGTACATACCGGACATTACATGTTGGTCCATTGATGCCAGATTGACTCCTTCACAGTGATACTTGAATGCACCAGGAACCTCAGCTATGAATGCATAGGTTGCAGATTGACCAACCTTAACAGCTCCAAAGTTTGTTGCACTTAGTTGACCTGCGTGCATGTCTATGGAGTGTGGTGTTGATTCAGTTGATGGTACGGTAAGTGTTACTTTGACGATATCGCCTTGTGTAACTCTTACTGTTGGTCCTGGGACTTGACCGTTAAAGGTCAGTGCGTGGTATTTTCCACCGCCCATAATAGGTAAGTCGACGCTTTGAGCGACCAACTGTACATCTACTACATGACGTCCCTGTGCGGCCATGCTATCAACTTGATCCGCTGGTATCTGTGCAAATGCACTTGGCATTTGGAACTGGATACCGCCCATGTCATTGACTGCATTTGTAGAGGACTGTGCTAATGCACTAGATACACTCTGACTAGATGCAGTCATCTGAGTCTGTGAATATGTGCTCGCGAACAATAATCCTGCTACTGCCACTACTGCGGCAATAGACATCATACTGTATCGTCTGTTCATCGTTTCGGATGTTTGAATCTAAATATATTAACTTATTGGGTATTTTCTTGAGAAATTCGCATATTCTTGTGATTTCATATCGCTCTTAATTTTAAAAATGCGAATGCATATTAGGAAAATTAATTTTAGTTTTGGCGTGAAGTTTAGAACAGATTCTGATTCATTGGGTAAAGTTGAGATTCCAATAGATGCATACTATGGAGCTTTTACTGCAAGAGCAATAAAACAATACCATGTAAGCGGACAGAGATCTCATCCATATCTTATCATGGCATTTGTGATGATCAAGAGATCAGCAGCAGTAGCAAACATGAAAGTAAAAGCACTTGATGCAAAAAGAGGAAACGCCATAGTCAAGGCTTGTGATAAAGTTCTTTCAGGAAAACATCTTGATCAGTTTGTAGTGGAAGCAATCAACTCTGGTGCCGGAACAGCATTTAACATGAATACAAATGAAGTCATTGCAAATATCGCACTAGAAATAATTGGAAAAAGTAAAGGAAACTACGAAGTCATCCATCCAAATGATCATGTAAACATGTCACAGTCAAGCAACGATACATTTCCAACTGCAATGCATGTTGCAATTTTATTTGATGTAAATCAGGTCATACCTGCACTTGACGAACTTGTAAAAACATTAACCAAAAAGGCAAAAGAATTTTCAAGTTATCAAAAAATTGGAAGAACACATTTGATGGATGCACTTCCTGTAACTCTTGGAAGCGAATTTGCAGCATATGCTACAGCAATTGCAAGAGCACGTGATGCAATCTTTGAATCAAAGAAAGAACTAGAACGTGTCGCACTTGGAGGAACAGCAGTAGGTTCTGGCGCAAACACTCCAAAAGGATACAGAGCACTTGCAATAGCAGAGCTTGGAAAAATATCAAAACTCCCTCTCAAACCAGAACAAGATATGCAGTTTGGACTTGAGAGTAGATTTGCAGTTGCCAGAGTTTCATCATCTCTTAGAAATTTGGCATTAGAACTTGGAAGAATATCAAACGACATTAGATTAATGGCATCAGGGCCTGTTGCAGGTATAGCTGAGATTGGAATTCCTGCAGTCCATGCAGGCTCTTCAATCATGCCAGGAAAGGTGAATCCATCTCTTGCAGAATGTATGAACATGGTATGCTTTGACATAATTGGCAAGGACTCCACGGTAGCACTTGCTGCACAAGCAGGCCAGTTTGAGCTTAATGTCATGCTTCCAGTCATGCTAAAATCTGTTCTTGATTCTATGGATATGCTAAGAAACTTTGTTCCAATATTTTCAAGGAATCTAATTGAAGGACTAACTGCAAACAAGACAAAGCTTAGCCAATACATAGAAAACAGTCCAGTCATAGTAACTCTTCTTACTCCAAAGATTGGATATCAGGTCTCTGCAGATTTATTCAAAGAGTCACTAAAGACAGGAAAAACAATCAGACAACTTGTTATCTCAAAGGGACTGTTGACTGAAAAAGAAGTAAAGGCTTTGCTTGGGTAAACAATGGCAAAGATCTGGGTAGAAGCATATGGTTGCTCTGCAAGTTTTGCAGATTCTGAAATGATATCAGGTCTTGTTGTAAATGGCGGTCACACACTTGCAGAAAATGAAAAAGATTCAGATCTTAGTGTAATAGTTACTTGTTCTGTGAAAGATGTTACCGCACACAAGATGGTTCATAGGATAAAAAAATTAAGATCAAACCCACTTGTTGTTGCAGGCTGTCTTCCCAAGGCAGAGCAGGCAACTGTAGAAAAGTTTAGTCCAAAAGCAAGTTTGCTTGGACCTAACTCGCTTGGAAAAACTTTGGAGGTAATTACTTCTGCATTAAATGGAGTAAGAAAGATAGAGCTTTCAGATACCGATGTCAGCAAGGTTGGACTACCAAAAGTTAGATTAAATCCAGCAGTCGGAATTATCGAGATAGCAAGCGGGTGTATGAGCGAATGTACATTTTGTCAGACAAAGATAGCAAAAGGAGATCTAGCAAGCTATCGAGTTGGAGACATTGTAAGACAGGTAAGACAGGAAATAGAGGACGGATGTGCAGAGGTCTGGCTTACCTCAACTGACAATGGTTGTTATGGATTGGATATTGGTTCTAGCCTGCCTGAATTAGTACATAGTGTTTCAGAAGTAGAACATGAATTCATGATACGTGTAGGAATGATGAATCCCATGTATCTTCCACGAATCCAAGGTAAACTATTGGAGAGTTTTACAAATGACAAAGTCTTCAAGTTTCTTCACATTCCAGTTCAGAGTGGCAGTGATAAGGTACTAAGAGACATGAAGAGGCAGCACACCTCAAAGATATTTCACGATGTAAATTCTGCGTTTAGGAAGAGATTTGATAGATTTACCATTGCTACAGACATCATAGTGGGTTTTCCTACAGAGACTGAGGAAGACTTTGCCAAAACTGTGGATCTGATAAAGGAGACAAGGCCAGACATTGTAAACCTCTCAAGATACAGTGCAAGGTCTGGCACCAAGGCATCCCAGATGCAACAGATCGATGTATCAGAGGTAAAACGAAGAAGCAAGATAGTCTTTGATATCGCAAAAGAGATCTCACAGCAACGAAATGAAGAGTGGATAGGTTGGAAGGGTGAAGTCTTGTTTGATGAGGTGTCAGACGGAATAACAAAGGGAAGAAATTTTGCATACAAGCAGGTAGTTACAGACAACAAGGTCAAACTTGGACAAAAGGCCATTGTAAAGATCGATGGAGCAGCCCCAAATGGTCTATATGGTACCATAACGAGCTAAATATTTTAGATCCGATCTTGGATCAAAACTAAGCAACAAAGTTTTTTAATCAATTTTGTAAGCATCAATAAGTCATGGAATTTCAAATGAAAGATCCAGTTTTGATTATAGGTCTAGGTGGAGCAGGATGCAAACTTGCTGTTACAATCAAGGAGAAACTAGGCTATGATTGTCTCTTGATAAGCCATGATGCAAGAGATCTAAACCATGACACATCAAAGATTTTGATCAATACCAGT
Source organism: Nitrosotalea sp. (assembly GCA_025449485.1). Classification (GTDB taxonomy): domain Archaea; phylum Thermoproteota; class Nitrososphaeria; order Nitrososphaerales; family Nitrosopumilaceae; genus Nitrosotalea. Next base: position 5,513 of record JANWJG010000067.1, read on the forward strand.
CCAATCTTGAATCCATCTGCTTACCTCATAAGAGGTGTTTCATTTGGTGCCAGAGGATCAATTGAAGAGAAGATTGAGAGATATTCAACCATAATGGTTATTGCCAATCTAGCAGGAAAATCAGGTGCTGCACTTGCACCAGTGGTATCACAGATAGGCAAAGAGGCAGGAAAGAGCATACTCTCCTTTGGAATCATGCCATTCAAGTTTGAAAAAGACAGAATATTCTTCTCAGGAGTATCCCTTAAGAGACTAAAGACAAATTCTGATTGCACTGTAATAATCGACAATGACGCATTGCTTGAGAGCAATCCAGATCTTACTCCAGATGCATGTAATGGCATAACAAATTCTGCTTTATTGCACGTAATATCCACTCTAAAGAACTCATCTTTACCACTTGAAACAAGCATACTTTCAACCAGCAAAGACATTCCAGACGTGGAAACTTCTCTTAGAGATTCCATCAAGATGCTATATGAAGATGCATCATCGACCAGCATCAAGAGTGCATTAATGTACGTAGTAGGAGGAAACAAAGTACCAGTAGGAGTTTTGAATTCAATGGTAAACACAATAAGCGGAATTTTTGGAAATGACAGTACAAGAGTAAGCATGTCAGTAACAGCAGGAGAAACTTCCAAAGTAGTACTACTTACTTCAGTTGAGGGTGAGACACGCTTTGACAAGTACGATCCACTCGGATTCATACCAAAAGAGAATATGCTTGACTGGGATGAACCAGATGCAAGCGTAAAGATTGATCTTGATTTAGATCAGATAGAATAAAGTTCTAACAACAAAATAATTTTCATTCCAGTACAAATACAGCAAATTAAAATTTAGAGTCTATTCTTTCTTTGGCTTTTTTTCTGCCTTGGATTCAGTTTTCTTTTCTTCTTGCTTTGGTTTTTCTTCAGCCTTTTTTGGTTTCTCTTCCTTCTTTGGTTTTTCTTCTACTTTCTTTTCTTCTACTGCTTTTGTTTCCTCTTGTTTTGGTTTTTCTTCGACCTTCTTTTCTTCTACTTTCTTTTCTTCTTTCTTTGGCTTGTCATTAGATTTCTTACCGGTCTTCTTTTTGCCATCAGACTTTTTGTCAGATTTCTTGGAGACCTCTTCTGTGTTCTTTTCTTCCTGATACTTTGAAACAATGACGTTACCATCATCTTTTGTGATCTTTACTCGTATCTTTCTTGGAGGATGTCTGATGCCTCTTGCCCAAACCAAGTGACTGATCTCTTCTTCAATCTTGACGTTTTCAGATTTCATGTGCTTTGTAGCAAATTCTCTTATCATATTGATTGCTCTCTTTGCTCTCTGATTGTTTGGCGACAAGAGTACTTTTCCAAGGTTAATAGTGTAAATTCTTTCTATTGATTCAGTAGACATTTTATCCAACACTCACATCTGTTCTGCGCCACTGTCTTTTCTTAGGATTGGTTCTCACCCTTCGTTTTGTCCTAACAATTATCCAAGCTGGTACAGATGAATTCTGTTTTATCTTTTTCATCAATCTGTTCTTTCTTGGAGTTGACTTGCGGGCAGCCATAAAAATTTGACATTTTAGCCTCTTTTTAAATGAATCTCAGATACATGAAGAGTCTAGGACAATATCTTGTCATGTATCTGTTTTAGCATCCTTGCAGATGCTCCCCAGATCAAATGAGTCTCAAACTTGAAAGTATGCATCTCTAAGATCGATTTGTGTAATGGATCCTTGTCATCCTCAATTGTTTGTAAAAGTGAAAGTAGTGGGATTCTCAGAACAGAAGCAATTTCAGTGTTTATCAAAATTTTTGGCAATTTATCCAGTATTGCAATAAATGGAATTATCATAAAGCCAGAGTTTAGGGTTGTAACTGGCTTTAGTTGTCCAATAACCATTGATCGTGAAATATCTATCCCCAATTCCTCTCTTGTCTCCCTGATTGCAGTCTCAAGCAGATCATTGTCTTTTTCTTCCCAAGTTCCACCAGGAAATGATATCTCACCTGCATGATGATTCATTGTTTTTGGCCTCTCAGTCATTAGTACCATGGGCTCATCACCAAATACAATTATCATGACTGCGGCAAGTTTACTTTTAGAATCACTTGGAGGTCTTGCAACTATTCCACTTGACAAGATTCGTTTTAGATTTGCAACATCCAATGTTTTGTTATGGTTACGATTCATTATTGTCTTTTATCATTTTATGACATGTATCACTAGAGAGTAAAGTACTCGGCTTCTGGATGATGAACGACAATGGCAGCAGTAGATTGGTCAGGAATTATTTGGCCTGCTTCAGTAAGAGTCATGCCAGATTTTTGTGGCTCTAATAGTTTCCATACGATATGATGTTGTGATACATCTGGGCAGCTTGGATATCCCCAGCTGTATCGTAGTCCTCGCTTATCACCTATTTTGAGATCTTCTCTAATTTTTTGGTTTATCCATTCTGCCATTGCCTCTGCAGTCTCTACTGCAATCCCATGTAGATAGTAAGCGTCAGTGTATCTGTCTTCTTTATTCCATTTGTCTATCAGGTCAGATACCTTGGTTCCCACAGTAACTGCTTGAAATGCAACCACATCATCTTTTCCAAAATAATCAGTAAGACAGAGATGTTTTGATTTTGAAGAACGTGGAAAATCAAATATTAATTTCTCACCATTTGGATGGTCTACTGCCAGTTTTCCATCTTGGTTGTGACATGAGAAGTAACCATATACCACACTTGGTTCAAATAATTTTTCAGCAAGTATCTTCTTTTTCCACTCTTGGAATAACACCTCATGCTCCTGTTCTGAATCCTTGGCAGACTGTCCCCTAACTCCCCATGATAAAACAAATAACGATTTTTTGTTCAGATATTTCCATACTTCATTGAGATCAATGTCCTTTGGCTCCAATCGAATGATATCATTTAGACTAGAACAAACTGGTGGTGTTACTGGAACAATCCCACTGTGAGCAAACTCTTGTACCTCTACTTTTTCAAAAACTGGCTCCTTCCATTTTTCAATTTTTTCATGCCATTCTTGGATAAACTGTTGTTTTTCTGACGATACTAGTTTATCCATCATTTTTAGTCCATCAAACATGGTCTTACAGTAAAATACACCTGGAGTGTAAATTCCACCTTCCTTTGCAACTCTATTGATATAGTTAGAGTTGATTGCCGCACCTCCACAGAGAACAGGAATTTTCATGTTGTTCTTTCTTGCATGTTCCACAAAGTATTGCATCTGTTTTGATGTTGATACCAATAATGCAGAAAGACCAATTGCGTCAGCATTCACTTCCTCAATTTTTTCAATAAATTTTTGCATTGGCACCTGTTTGCCAAGGTCGTATACGGTATATCCATTATTTTCAAAGATTGTCTTTACAAGGTTTTTCCCAATGTCATGGACGTCACCATAAACTGTTCCAAGTACCAATCGTCCCTTGCTAGATCCTTCTTCTTTTAGCAGATATTTTTCAAGTTCTGCAACAGATGCCTTCATACATTCTGCAGACTTGAGTACAAACGGTAAGATTAGCTCCCCTGAGCCAAACTTGTCACCCACTTCTTTCATTGCAGGCAAGAGATCCTCGTTTAGTGTTACAATAGCAGCCTGATGAGTCATGTCCCGTGGAGCGTCAATCTCTAGTCTACCATTTTTTTCAGTCAGGCTAAACTTGGTAGTGATCTTGTCTGCAATTGCACTGACCACATCGTTTTCTATTCCATCACGTAACCTGTTTACTATCCTAAAGTTTGCTCTTTTTCCAGCAGGCCAAGTTGGGTCCACATCCATTTTTTTTGTAGTCTGGACAGTTCCCTTGGTGTTTTCAAAATATGCAATATAGTCTGCAAGTGCATTTGGATGTTTGTTAAATATTAGATCTTCTGCAAGTTTTTTTTCCTTGTCGTCAATCTCTGTATACGGTATGACATCCTTTGGATTTATGATTACAGTGTCAAGTCCATATTTTACTGCATGATACAAAAATATTGCATTTAGAATTTTTCTTGCACGAGGAGAAAGTCCAAAACTAACATTACTCAGTCCAAGTGTTGTAAATGAATTTGGAAATTTTTCTTTTACAAGACGAATTCCTTCCAAAGTGTTTTTTCCAGCATCCAAAAATTCTGCCTCTCCAGTAGCCAAGGTAAATGTGAGTACATCAAAAATGAAATGTTCTTCAGTCAGACCATATTTTTTTCCAGTCTCAACCAAGAGTTCTGCAGTCTCTAGTTTTTCCATGGGAGTTTTTGCCATTCCTTTTGGCCCAATACACATGGCAACAGCTGGAACTCCGTATTTTACCATCAATGGTGCAAGCAAGTGAAACCTGCTCCCATCACCTTCAAGATTTATAGAATTTATGATGGGTTTTCCAGGAATTTGCTCCAGTGCAGCAGCAATAACTTTGGGCTCTGTTGAATCAATTACTAGTGGCGCGTCAATTTCAAGACTTAATAGTTTTACAAGTTTTTTCATAAATTCAAGTTCGTCTGAGCGTTCTGTTGTTGCAACACAGACATCAAGACAATGAGCGCCGTCTTCAACTTGGTCTCTTGCAAGTTTTACCAGTTCCTCAAAGTTGTCATTTAGTACACATTCCTTTGCCTTTTTAGATCCTTGAGCGTTTAGCCTCTCTCCAATTATCAAGGGCGCAGGATTCTGTCGTAGGTCAACAGCCTTTAATGCAGAACTTACTCTGGGAATTTTCAACAGCATCGTTCTCTAGATCTTTTTCTAAATACCTAGCGGTTATTCTCTGTAGCCTTTTCGTCAATTACTTTACGTAGAAGTGAGATATGATCAACATTTGTGCCACAGCACCCCCCAATTATCCTCACATTTGGATACTGGTTTAGAAAATCAGCCATTATGTTTGCCATCTCTTTTGGCTCCATTTTATAGACTGCACTACCACCTCGGTTTTCAGGCATTCCGGCATTTGGTACAACAAGTAATGGTAATGAATTCTGCTCGTTTAGCCATTGCACGCTAGAGATCATTTCAGCAGGACCTGTAGAACAGTTAAGGCCAAATGCATCAATTCCCATTTCAGATACAGTAGTGTATGCAGCTTGAATGTTTGTACCAAGAAGCATTTTGCCATACTTGTCTAGTGTAACATTTGCAATAATCGGAATCCTCTTGCCAGTTTTTTTGAATGCGTTATGGCATGCCTCAATTGCAAGCTTTACCTCTAAGATGTCTTGGCTTGTCTCAATCAGCAATGCATCAACACCGCCAAGTATGAGGCCCTCTGCTTGGATCTCAAATGCCTCTCGAATTTCATCAAGTTTTATCTGTCCAAGAGACTGATCATTTGAGCTTGGAAGAAAACCTGTTGGACCCATAGAACCTATCACATATCGAGGTTTGTCTGTAAACTCTTGTGCTACACCAACTGCAAGTTGTGCTATTTTTTTGTTATAATCAAGTGTCTGGTCTCCATACCCATACTCTTCTAGTTTTAGCTTGTTTGAGCCAAATGTGTTGGTTTCAATACAGTCTGCACCTGCCTGCAGATATGAGCGATGAATCTTTTTTATCCATTCAGGTCTTGTAAATGAAAGTCCGTCATTGAATCCATCCTTTCCATCTGGAAAATCTTCGGATTTTGGATTTAGTTTTTGGATCTCAGTTCCCATTGCACCATCAAAGAGTACAATTTTCTGTTTCATCAAAACATCTAAAGGAATTTTTTCAGTCAAGTACAATTCATAGAGGGCATCATCAATTTAATTCTGTTTTGTTTTGGTATGAGCCCTCTTCAAAGGTTATAATCAAGTAGTCAGGACAGTCAATTATGACCATAATTTACGAGATAAATCCACCAAAGGTTATCCAAGATACCATATTATCTCATGACCAGCTCTCAGAGTCCGTTGAAAGACTAAAGGAGAGGGCTATCAAAATTGGTCAAGCAAGCGATGGAATTCACCTTACAGATTCAGTTCTTGGGATTCCTAGAGTCTCTCCAATTACAGCTGGTTTTTTCATACGAAACTCTAACAACAAAATAAGAATTACTGCAAGCATACGTGTTCGTGACAGAAACATTACGTCAATTACTCAGACAATGTGTGATGCCATTTTATTGAATCTAAATGGAGTCCTTGTTCTCAAGGGTGACACTCCCCCATCAGGCCCAAAAGATTCAGGTCTTGTTCCAAGTGATATAGTAAGACAGTTCAATGAGCAAGGTTTTGGAAAAAGAATTGACATGTATCTTTCAATTTCAAGCAATCCAGACTTTGAAAAGATACACAGGAAGATAGAAGCCCAGCCAAAGGGATTTGTCACTCAGGTGGTAAGCTCAATAGATCAAGTCACCAGAATGGTTGACAAGCTCAAACCTCAAGGATTCAGAATAATTCCTTGTGTGTTGCTATCATCTGAAAAGAACAAAAAATCTGCCCAGATGTTAAATCTTGACTGGTCAGAGTATAGTAAAGACATGGTGGGATTTGTAAAACAGATAGACAAGATTGCAGGAAATGTATTGATAAGCTCTCCAAATGACTTTACAGGTGCGTTGGATTTACTACACAGGCTAAAGTAGATTACATCAGTCGAGAATTTTCTAAATATGGAAACCAGCATCTAGATTAAAATTAAAGACTAGCTCACAATTGAACGTCATAAGATGCGATTGTTTGTTACATTATCCATATTTGCAACATTAATTGGGCTTGGCATTATCACAGCGCATTCTGCATCTGCCAATGTATGGATTCCAGATAACGAATTTATGGGATTTTACAATGCAAATGGTACCTATACAGTCATTGGAGCAGTCAAAAATACCGAAGCCAGTGCAATAATTCCAACAATCACAATCAATGTAAAAGATAACGACAAGACGGTATCAGAAACATACATCTTGTCAACTGTAAATTCTCAAAAAGATATTCCATTTAACATCAAAATACTGCAAGTGGAAGGAAAAAATGCTACACTTGAAAAACCTAAAGTCAGTTTTGTTGTAACAAATCACAATTCAACAGATATTGAGATCATCTATGACAAGACATTGAAAAAACATAGTGACGGTCATGAGACGGGCTTTATCACAAACAATGACACATCTACTGCTTACGGCGTGAGGGTCTATGCAGCAATATACGGCAAGGATGGCAAGTTCTTGGATGTTGGAAAAAGTGTTGAGACAATTGAGAAAATGAGTCCAGGAGAAAAGATTGCATTTTCCATGTATCCTGATCCACAACATGCCTCAATGGTAAGTTACTATAGCTGTTTTGTGGTAGGCGATGATCCAACCATGCCAGCATCTGTCCTCAGAGATGGCAAGCCATACAATTTTGTATATCTCACTTCAGGCTCTGTAACAGATACCAAATATGATGATACCACACACAGTATTACAGCAACTGTCAGGTATCCATTTCCAGATTCAGGGTTTGTTAACTTTATGTTTCCAGAAGAAACAGGTACAGAAAAATTTTCGGTATTATCAGACGGTAAACCAGTAGAATTTGTGCAAAGTAAAGACCCTGATGGGTATTGGCATGTAGCATTGACATTGTCCCCAAGAACCACATCACATCTTACAATTTCAGGGTTTGACCAATCCTCTGTGTCATACCCAGACAATTTCAGAAATTATATTCTAGTAACAATACCAATTGTGGCAGCTGTAATCAGCATAATAATTTGGAAAAAGAGAAAGGATTAGGGTATCACAGGCAAGTTTTGTGCTTGCAGTACTTTGTCAAGTATACTCAGATCAAATATGTTTGAAAGATCTGGCTTTTTGTCTCCCAAAAACCCAAGATTAAATGCATCCTGGGCAGATTTGGAAACGGAATATTTGACAGGATCATATGTAATATCCATCCTTGTAAAGGCATCAGAGATAACATCATTTGGAATTGTTTGTCCAGTTATCTTTTGTAATTGAATATTGAAATCTTTGATGGATTCATCTTTGTTATTGTTAATCCATACAGTCTCTTTTACATGAGCCTCCAATAGTTTTTGTATAACATCAGGATGGCTATTCAAATAATCAGTTCTTACAACTATTAGCGCTGTAGCAAACTTGCCGTTTGGCCACAGGTCTCTCTCATCAAGAAAGATTTTGCCGTTTGCTTGCTTGACAAGTATTGTTCCCCATGGTTCTGGCACCCAGGCTCCATCAATGGCTTTTTCTGACATCATCGTAACAATGTCCGAAGTCTTTGCAGGAAGGATTGTTACGTTTCCTCCATTTTCTGTAGTCTTGTAACCATTCTTTAATAGATAAGATCGTAGTGCAACATCCTGCGTATTGCCAAGTTGCGGAGAAGCAAATTTCTTGCCTGCAAAGTCATGTGCACTTGTTATTCCAGAACCGTTTCGTATAACAAAGTCTGCACCCCCACTTGAGACACCTGCTATTATTTTGAGTCCTTGACCATTACTTTTGATATACCCGTTGATTGCAGGGTTTGGACCTACATATGCAACGTCGATTCTATTTGCAAATAATGCTTCCACTGCAGTAGGTCCTGCATTGAATACCTGAGATTCAATTTTTACATCGCCGAGCACATTTTGAAAGTCACCGTTGCCAACCCCTATCACAGCTTGGGCGTGGTTTATGTTTGGAAAATATCCAAGTCTTAGGACATTATTTTTCTCAGTAAAAGACTGGGATTGTGTCAAAGGGTGTGACGTAAGACTGAGTACAATTACAATTGCAATTATTACACCAGCAATTCCAAACTTTAGTCCAGCTTTTACCAATTATCCCAACCTCGCTTTGATACCATAAAACTCATCTATGGTTGTCCAATCCCCATTTTTTTCTAATTCTATCTTCTAATTTTTGTAAAACAAATCTGTCTACTAGCAAACCAATTGCAAATATGGTTATCATACTTGCAATCACCTGACTCATGTCAAGAAATTCACGTCCTACAGACAGAATGTGACCAAGCCCTACAATAGACATCAAGATCTCTGCACCAATGATAGCATGCCATGCAAATGACCATGCCTGCCTTAGACCAATTATAAGAGAAGGAGTAGCTGCCGGAATGGTAACATGGCGAAAGAGCATAACCCCCTGTGCGCCCATATTTTTTGCAGCATCAATGTAGATTGTGGGAATATTTCTGATGCTGCTGTATGTGGATATCATGATTGAAAAAATTGAGCTCATAACAACTACAAACATTATTCCAAATTCGTCAAACCCAATCAAGAGTATAGAAAATGGCACCCATGCAATACTTGGAAATGACAACAACCCTGCAGAAAATGAATTCAGTGTCTTTCCAAAGCCCTTGAATTTTATCATGGTAAACCCAATCAGAGTTCCAAGGGTAATTGAGACTGCAAATGCACCCAATAACCTCGCTAGTGTTATTCCTACGCTTTGAGGCAGCGACCCATTCAGTATTATTTTGGCAAATGTCTGTGCAACCGTTGCTGGAGAAGGCAGAGAGATTTGTGGCCAGATTCCAAGCATGAATATGATTTGCCACACTCCAATGAATACAGATATCAACAAGGCAGCATTTGCTGCATCTTCAATATTACCACGAGATTTTAGTGGAATATTTCCAGTCATTGTGCGTCATCCTTTGTTCTTGCAATTACTTCGCTTTTTAGTTCATCAAGAATCTGATGATAATATTTTTGCAGATTCTCATCTTCTGCAAGTCGCGGTCTTCTATAATCAATTAATATCTCCTTTTTAATTTTTGAAGGCCTGTTCTTGAACACTTCCACTTTATTTCCAAGTATTACAGATTCGGATATGTTATGTGTAACAAATATTATTGTCTTTTTTGTCCTCTCCCAAATTAGCTGCAGCTCCACCAAAAGCAGATCTCTTGTCTGAGAATCAAGTGCTGCAAATGGTTCATCCATCAAAAGAATTTCAGGATCCATTGCAAGTGCGCGTGCTATTGCAACCCTTTGTTTCATTCCAGTGGACAATTGATATACATACGAATCTGCAAATTTTGTAAGCTGCATCATGTCAAGATATCTTTGAGATATTTCCCTGCGTTCATCTTTTGGAATTCCAGACATTTTTAGTCCAAACTCCACGTTGTCAATCACTTTGAGCCATGGAAATAATGCACCCTCTTGAAAGACCATCGTCCTATCAGGACCAGGAGTAGATATTGGATTTCCATTTAACAAAATCTCGCCAGAGTCTGGTTTTTCAAGACCTGCTACAATGTTCAAAAATGTAGATTTTCCACATCCAGATGGTCCTACGATACATATGAAATCACCTTCTTCTACATTGAGATTAATGCCATCAAGTGCAACTACAGAGGTTCCATTATGATCAAAGTGTTTTACAATGTTTTTGGCTTGTAGTTTTGTCATTTTACAAAATCTCCTCCCTAATTCTAGAGACAGTTGAAACTGATATCGCCATACGAGGCACGGTTTTCATATAACGTCGTTATAATATTTATCTTAAATAGTGTTCGAATTTTAGCTTGGACTAACTTGTGTATCCATGAATCAAAAATGAATTTTATTATTTCTACAAAACAAAAAACTAGATCGATTGTCAGATCATAAAAGATAAATGCTAAATTCTGATCACAGAAAACCTCGATGATGAAAGGAAAAGCAGTTCTAGCTTTCTCTGGTGGACTTGATCCCTCGGTTGTAATAAAATATCTCCAAGAAAAACACAATTTAGATGTCATAACAGTAACAGTCGATGTTGGCCAAGAAGACAATCTAAAAAAGATTTCAGCCAAGGCAAAAAGCCTTGGTGTTTTAAAACATTACAATATTGACGCGCGACAAGAGTTTGTAGACAATTTCATCTTTCCAGCAATCAAAGCAAATGCACTATACCAAAAAAAATATTGTCTTGCAACTGCACTTGCACGTCCACTTATTGCACAAAAAGTAGTGGAAATTGCAAGAAAAGAAAATGCCTCAGCACTTGCACATGGGTGTACAGGAAAAGGAAACGATCAAGTAAGATTTGATGTTACATATCGTTCAGGCTCTAATCTTCCAATCATTGCACCAATACGTGATCTCAATCTTACACGAGATGTTGAATTAAAATATGCAAAAAAGCACAATATACCAATTGATAATACTGCAAAAAAATTCAGTATTGATCAAAACCTGTGGGGAAGAGCAATTGAAGGAGGAGATATGGAAGACGCATTCTCAGAGCCTCCAGATGATGCATTCATCTGGGTCAAGACAAAAAACTTGCCAGAAAAACCACAATACTTGGAAATAAAATTTGAAAATGGAATACCTGTTGCAGCTGATAGAAAACACATGAAACCAATCGAGTTGATCAAATACATCAACAAAAAGGCAGGTGCAAATGGAGTTGGAATAGTAGACCATATCGAAGACAGAGTAGTAGGCATAAAATCAAGAGAAGTGTATGAGACACCAGGTGCGACATGCATCATAGAAGCACATACTGATCTTGAGAAAATGGTTCTGACAAAACATGAACTAAAGTTCAAGGCAACGGTTGATTCAGAATGGTCATGGCTTGCATATTCTGGATTGTGGCAAGATCCACTAAAATCAGATTTAGATATGTTTATCAGTGCTA
>JANWJG010000068.1 GCA_025449485.1 Nitrosotalea sp.
AATTTAGGAAAAAAGAATGTTCCCCGGTTCTGACTCACATAGAGTCATTGGTACGTTAGCCTTAATCCTCATCTTGTTCTATTACCGGGGTGCCCTGTAGCACGGCTGGGTGGACCAAAAATCATATCTTATCATCCCAGTCCGTCTGCGTGCTGTATTGGGGCGATTGATTATTTTTCGGTCAGTAATTTATTGTGATTGATTAGTATTGGATCAATTTGAGCGCGCTTTTGGATAGTCTTGGTATCTCTTTTTCAGAAACAATATCGTAATATGCATAAATTCCATAGAAGAACATCAGATTGGAAAAAAAGTGTTTCCTCTGCGGTTGCAAAGACCACAAGCTAATTGGTTGCAATAGACATCTGTCTAAGCATTGTAGCTGTTTCCAAAATGAGAACAGTACGAACTAGGATTTTGTATCAAAGTATGAGTTAGATTTCTTGAATTTGGGATTTGACTTTTTGGATAATCTCATCTGGAATTGTAGTCATTTTATGAACGTGTTTTGCATGTTCAGATATCTTGTGAAACAAGTCTGCTTCATCTTTTGCCATAGTTGACCAACTACAGCCACTTACTACATCAGAGCAAGCAAATTTTTTTGCCACAATATGATATATGCTTCAAAGTAGATATCTTTTATGACGAAATCATCCTAGGTTATCCACAACAATCAATCAAGGTTAGAACTAATTTCGAGTGCGATCTCAAACCCAGCTACTGGTGTTCTGAGCTTGAAATTATCAGAAACTTTAGCATCTATCTCTCCTAGTGAACCAAGTTTCTTACCATTAACCACAATACTGCCAGTTCTTCCATCTACAAACATTGGTTCCTTTTGTGGTACGGTATTACAGGATAAATTAAAACCAGTTTTAAGAAGAGACTGTAAAACAGATTTTACTTCAGTAAAGTTGACATCTTTATGCGCACTAAGACAAGACAAATGAATTTTTTCTTTAATCGGTGAATCTTTTTCAAATACAGTTCCAATCTCAAATATTTTTTGAGGATATGATTCATGAATATTTCTTGACAACACTTCCATCATGCCAGGAAGTAGCATGTCACGTAAGATAATGTGCTCTTGGCTTTTTGAATCTGTGACAGATATTATCTTGGACGATTCCCTACCTGTTTTGTCATATAGAATTTCTTTGCTTGTAAGCTCAAAGTTCATCACTTCAAGATATCCCAGTCCGATCATAAGTGAACGAACAGTCTCAAGTGTCTTGGTGGTATTACTTCTCTCACCTGCTGAGACTGACTCAGGCATTGTAGGTACAAGGTTTTGAATTCCATAACCAAGAGCAACTTCTTCTACTAGATCCATCACTCCACAGATATCAGTTCTATATCTCGGAATTGTACATACAATTTTCTTGCCTCTCAACTTTGCATCAAGTCTACTGTTATTAAGAGATTTTACTATGAGTGGATTTGATATCTCAATTCCTAGTGTCTTGTTTACAAGTTCAGGTGCAAGAACAAGATCTCTAGATTTTAGTATAGGAGTAGAGATTCCTGCTCCAGTTATTTTTACGGAATACAATTCAAATCCTGCAATCTGTAAAGTATTTGCAACAACTGCAAGCACTCCCTCTGCAGCATTCTTGTCAGTTGCAGTAACCTCTACAAGTAAATTGCGTGTCTTTGTATTCATTTCTGTAAGTTTTGCATTAACAATAGGAGGAAGCGATATGGTTTTTCCATCGGAATCCACAATTACAGGAACTTTGGCATGTCCTTCCAAGATATGCTTGTATTTTTTACCTGTCTCTGTTTTTTCCAGTATATCTTTTACAGTCATGGATATATCAGATTCAAGAGGAATAAAGCTGTGTTCTCGGGTTACAGTTTTGTAGTATAACGGGAATTTTATTTTTTCAAGATCGTGTATTCCAATAGATGCTTTTTTTCTCCTTCTACCTAATCCATTATGAAGATCTTCTTGCATTGTAATTATTTGCCTTATTGTTTCATCATCTAGCTTGCCATTTCTTGCCTCTATTGCTGTGACATATGGTCGTACTTTGGAGACAGAGGGATCTGCTTTTATGGAAAATTTTCCATTTTTGATCTTCAACACAGGCATACCAAGTTTGATTCCAAGCAACCCTTGAAGACCTGTAATTATTCCATAATCAGTAGAATAGTCGGGCCTGTTTGGGCTGTATTCTACGTTGATGTGGTCCTCTGTCTCATCTTCGATATCTAGTCCAATGAATGGTAAAGTGTCAATAATTTTTCCTTTGGGAATGCTCTTGCCAAGGATTTTTTTTATCCTATCAAAGTATAACGTGACTACTGGCATTTTGGCACACTCCTTAACCAACCAAATTTATTTTCATACAACTCTCTGACATCTTCTAGACCATAACGCAGCATGGCAATTCTTTCTATCCCTCCACCCCACGCTAGAACAGGATTTTTGATTCCAAGTGGTTTTGTTACCTCTGGCCTGAAAATTCCCATTCCAAACAACTCTACCCACTTGCCAAGTTTTTCATTGTATATCATAGACTGTAATGAGGGTTCAGTATATGGAAAGAATGTGGGCCAGAATTTGATTTTCTTTATTCCCATCTTGTGATAAAATTCAGTCTGTAATCCCATCAGGTCTCGTAGTGTTACATTTTTGCCAACTACAACTCCTTCTACTTGATGAAACTCTGCAAGATGCTTGTAGCTTAATTTTTCATTTCTAAACACTTTTCCTATTGAAAATAATCGTGCTTCATCTGGATTTCGGTCAGCAAGAGCGCGAATGGTTACACATGTAGTATGTGTCCTTAGGACAAGTCTTCTTGCTTCTTCATTTTGCCATTGATAGTTCCAACCCTTCTTGTGTGCATCAGATACTTTTTTTATCTGATCAGGTTTTGCGATATTGCTTGCTTTTACATCCTTGAGGTAAAAGGTATCTTGCATCTCTCTTGCAGGATGGTCTTGCGGTGTAAAGAGAGCATCAAAGTTCCAAAAGCTAGACTGGACATTATTTCCAATTATCTCAGAAAAACCAAGACTGACAAATATTTCTCGTACTTCATCTATTACATCTCTTAACGGATGGCTCTTTGCTGCAAATATTATAGGAGCAGCGGCTTCAACATCTATTGCTCTGACAACTTTTGCTTCTGGTTCTACTTTAGATGATGTCTCTGATACACTTTCAAAATCAATGTTATCTGGTACGGTCTTGGCCGTTTCCATACCTTTTTCAGTTAGGTTTACCAAGGCAGATTTTTTTGAACTAACAACAATAAACTCTGGTCTTTTTTTCAGTGACTCTACTGCATCCTTGTCTTCAAATTCCTCTAGAAAAGTTCCAGTAGGATTTTTTGATATGGTCTTGATAATTTTTTCCTCTGATGTGGCATCATGATATCCCTTTAACATGATTCGATTTTCATGAATCTCAACCCATCCATTCTTCTTTGCATTTGCAATAGCTGGACCAAATTCATTTTTTAGTAAATTTTTCACATCATTCATTTCACACGAATATCCATCCAATGATCTTAGATGATTGACCAATTGTCTTTCAGGAAACCCCTTTTCAGTGGCTTCAGTCCCTCTTTTTCCAAGGGTTACTAGATTTTGTTCTGATTCTACAACACTGGCCAGATTCTTGAACTTGAGCCATTCTATACCTCGTCGTATCTGATCTAGTGAAAGTTTTGTTACAGTGGCAAGTTCTTCAGGTGTTAGATTTTTCCTATCAATCAAGGTCTTGAGAATTTTTTGCTCAATTGGATGCAGAACTTGTGACATTATCACAAAAAGCCAAAAAGACTTTTTAAACCTTAACCTAACTAAACCATGAATGTCATCTGAAGAGTTTACAGTAACTCCTTGGAGCGTAGAAGGAGATATTGACTACGATAAACTCATGCAGAAGTTCGGTACAGAGAAAATTTCTCCTGAATTAGAGGCACGTATTGAAAAAATAACTGGCGAAGTGCATCCAATGTTAAAGCTGGGATATTTTTTCAGTCACAGAGATTTAGACAAGATTTTGACAGAATATGAGAAAGGTAACAAGTTTTACCTGTACACTGGAAGAGGTCCATCAGGCAAAATTCACATGGGACACCTGTTACCATGGATTTTTACAAAATATCTTCAAGAAAAATTCGATGTCAATTTAATATTTCAATTAACTGATGATGAAAAATTCCTCTACAGTGATGGAAAAACAATGGAGGATGTATCAAAATTTACACAAGAAAATATTCTGGATATAATTGCTATTGGATTTGATCCAAAAAAGACAAAGATACTAATTGATACAAAAGACATCAAGAGAATTTATCCCATATCACTTGAGATAGCAAAAAGAATTACCTATTCCACTGTAAAAGCTGTTTTTGGATTTGAAAATTCTACAAACATAGGCATGATTGGATTTCCACCAATACAGGCTGCACCCTGTTTTTTGCCATCAATAATTGAGGGACGTCCTACACCTGTTCTCATACCTGCAGCAATAGACCAGGATCCTTATTGGAGGGTAACAAGAGATATTGCAGAAAAATTAGGATATCCAAAACCTGCTCAGATCCACTCCAAGTTTCTACCAGGACTTGGAATGCAAGGAAAAATGTCTTCTTCAATTCCAGAGACTGCCATATTTACTACAGACAGTGATGATATAGTAGACAAAAAGATCTCAAGTACATTTACTGGTGGTCAGCCAACTGTTGAGCTTCAACGAAAACTTGGTGCCAACTTTAACATATGTCCAGTATTTTGGTACCTGAGATACTTTTTTGACACAGAAAAAGAATCTGATGAGAGAGCAAGAAAGTGCAAGGGCGGACAATTACTGTGTGGAGAATGCAAGTGCAACCTCAAAGATGCTACCAAGCCCTTCTTGTCAGAATTCAAAAAACAGCGAGAAAAAGCAAAGGACCAAGTAGACAAGTTCATGTTTGATTAGTCAATATGAAAAAAGACATTACATGTACAGACAGTTATGAGGCACAAAAGCTTGCCAGTCTGATATACATAAAAGATGATAATGAGATTTTTATCAATGGCATATTAGAGATAATTGAAAATGAGATAATAATATCTCTAAAAGACAAGTCTGCCCACAGCATACTTTTCAAAGACAAGTTTCAGGCAGAATCTTTTGCAGATTTCATCCAGTCTGTAATTGATGGCACAAATAAGATTACAGAGACCAAAGTTCACGAAGACATTGTGGAAATAACAAAAAAATAATTTCAGACAAGAGACTTGTCCATTTCTTGGCCTACTATTTCCTGTACCTTGAGAAAATACAATCTAGTCGTATATGGCATGTCATCGAGGTTATTTGCTATAGCCATCATGAGATAACGAACTGCTCGTTTTGATATATTGAGATTAAATTTCAGATAAAGGATTGGGTCCTGTTTTACGCCAATTTTATCCACAAGCCATGGAGGTGCCATCTCCTTTGCTTCCTCAATTACTTTGTTGTACCAGAGAGCGATATTTTCAGGATCAAGACCTTCCTTTAGACCTGTGATATCTGAAGACATTTTGCGAAACATTCGGTCTGTTAATTCTTTCAATACCTTACAAGACATTTTAGAGTTTTAGGGAACCTACTCAAAGATTGAAAAGTTGTTTGTCAACTAAGTATATTGCCGTCAGCATCAATCTCAGATCTCTTTATTCGTGTTGTAGAGATACGCGTACCATCCTTGGCAAGAGCCATAGGAACTATAATCAACTCAACCGGAGGAGAGTTTCGTTGAGACCGTAGTTTGTTCAGTTCAGTACCTTTTGATGATGTCTCTTCGCTTACCACCAAAGCTTCTACCTCTTTTTCTAATACCGCAGGACCAAAATCATTATCAAGTTTACTTATTTCATACTTGGAGTTTGGAAAATTTTCTTTGATTGTATTCTCTAGCGTCTCGTATCTTGTAGAATAATCGTGGTTTGGTTTTTTTCCTTTCTTTTGTGCCAGTTCATCACTAGTTAGACCAATGATGACCTTTGAGGATATTGAAAATCCATTTCGTAAGAGTTCTAGATGTCCCTTGTGAATAATGTCAAACGTACCACCCAAAGCCACAAGTTTGAATCTAGCCATGACTATTGTATTCAGAGCCTTGTCATTTAACAAGTACTACATTGATTTGTGGCACTGCAGAAGAAAGTGGAACTGCATCATAATTCCACACATAGGTCTCTACAAAATATGAGCCCGCCATATTTGGATTCCAGTCTACAGACACATTTTGAGTATCAGGTCCAAGAAAGATTCCCTCATATTTTCCTATGAATGCAACTTGGCCATTGAATTGTTTGACTTGGACATAGTAGATGAATGGTTGAGTAGAATTGAGTATGTGATTTAGATTACTAGTTATTTTCACAGATGCATTAACTGGAATAGTGGAATACGAAGTTCCATTAGGATCAGTTATCATAGTGTTACTTACAATCACCGGTAGTGTTTGAAAGTTATTCTTGGGAGTTGGTATTGATTGATACATGTCAGATTCTGCAACAAGTGCATACGATGTTGCCCTAGGATCTAAATCTGCTGCAACACTGAATTGCGAATCTTTTCCAGAATCAACATCAAATGGATTAGACATTCCTGTCCTAACTACCCGTTGAAATGCATCATACAAAACCAGATAGACTTTGGTGTTGAGAGATTTTTGTACACCGTTATTATGCACACTGCCAGAAAGAACCAGTTTATCAGAGACTTGTAAAAGTCCTGGTGAAATATCCAACATTTGTTGTTTTACTGATGCGGAATCAAATGGACCCATGTTTACTTGGACAGTAGCAATTGATGGATCAGATTGTGTGGAATAGATCATAAATGGAGATGTACCGTGAGGAGGGATTACTTGGAGAAGTGTTGTTCCAGTTTTGGATTCTATGATACTAGTTCCATCACCATTCATGAATTTGACGTATACCGTCACCTTACCGATTGGAACATCATTGTCATTTTGAACCTCTCCTAGTACTACAGTTGTACCATTACTTGCTTTGTAGGAATATGTTGTTTGAGGTATCTCGGCCTTGAGACTGGTCGGAGATGGAAGATCAGCCCAGACAACACTTGTGGTAAATAATGTAATAATCAATAAACTTGAAAGTAACAAAGTTTTCATATCTATTCTAGTTCCAAAAGGGGATTAATCACATACAACATATCATAATCTATACAACATAGTTTAGAAGGTTCTACTAAACTAGCGTTAGTTGACAATAATTATAAAAAGAAGATAAAAGATTTGGTTGATTTACTTGTGTTTCTTTGCGGTAATTACACACCAGTAAATGAATCCTGGTATCAATCCTACCATCAATGGTATGTATACGCCCGCTTGACTCCAATCTTGCATATCTAAATTACCTAATCAACAAAAAA
>JANWJG010000069.1 GCA_025449485.1 Nitrosotalea sp.
CTAGAAAGTTTTGTACTTACCTTAACTTCGATCCCACGTTGATGAAGTTTCTCCAAAGCAAATTTTGCAAGCTTTTCATTAAAACCTGGAAGTATGGCACCAAGTGCCTCAAG
Organism: Nitrosotalea sp.; assembly: GCA_025449485.1. Taxonomy (GTDB): domain Archaea; phylum Thermoproteota; class Nitrososphaeria; order Nitrososphaerales; family Nitrosopumilaceae; genus Nitrosotalea. Next base: position 114 of record JANWJG010000069.1, read on the forward strand.
AACAATAACTCTGATGTCGGTCTTTTCAATATTGGGATAATATTTTCTAGCATCATGTAACAAATCCATCAACTCTCCTGCAGTTTCTATGCCTGCAAATCCTCCTCCTACAATTACAAAGGTAAGCAAGCTTTTCTTGAGGATAGGATCAGTTTCATTGTCTGCCTGTTCAAGCATGTCTATTGCCCTATTTCGCAGTACCACTGCATCATTGAGGGTCTTCATTGAATAAGCTAATTTCGCTAACTGATCCATTCCAAAGAAATTTGTCTGACTACCAAGAGCCAAGACAAGATAATCATAATGTAGTAAAATTCCACGTTTTTCTTTTGTACCGCTAAGGGTTACTGTTTTTCCGTGGGGATCAATGGTTTTGACTTCGGCCTCGTAAAACTTGGTCTTTTTCAGCAGGGTTCTAACTGGAATTACAATATGTCTTGTTTCAATAGTTCCTGAAGCCACCTGGGGCAGCATTGGTGTAAACAAGAAAAAGTTATCCCCGCTTACCAGGTTGATTTGTACATCATTTTCATTTGGAAAATACGATTCTAGTTTTCTAACACATTCCATACCTGCAAATCCTCCCCCTAAAACGAGAATCCTTTTGATTTCTGACATTGTATTCATCTAATGTTATAGCCTGAGATAAAAAAGGGTAGTAATGATTCTCACGAGTATACAGCTTAACATTTGTGCGAAAGGTAAAATATGCTGATTTATGAAACTTAGGATATGAAGAAAGAATACATTGTTGTAAGAATAGACGCATCACCAGATGGAGCTCCATATGTGGTAGTCTCACTTTCTACATCCAAGGATTTTAGAGAACAAAGCACCCCAATGTCCCCGTTTGGCGCTGGAGGAGTTATGGGTTTTACAAATATGGATGACATGATGAAAAACCTCAACAAAATGCTATCTGGAGGCGGCGGCATGGGCCAAGCAGGTTCTACAACCTCGATCAAGCTTGATATGCACGAGTACAAGGAACTGAATCTTGCAGTAGGAGACAAAGTCTACCTAGAAATGTCAAAAGCAGAGGCTACTGGCGTTTAAAAAAATATTAACGCGAAATTTCTCTTCTTAAAATTTGATATGCTCTTGCAGCATCTTTTTCATGCAATACTGCCACTATGTGATCCTGTCCGAAAAACGCATTAAAAAGCTCGATTCCGTTATCATGTAGAATCTCAGACACGTACGAAACCACGTCAGAACTGTGTTCGGATTCCGGAATGTGTATTGTTATCTTTGCCAACCCATCTTGAAAAAAGTTCCCATGTGATGAAAAAGATTCCAAGATTTTTCTTACACCACTTATGTCTTCAGTCAAGAATCTAAAAGAATTGGTAGAACGGAAAAATTCGTAATCTGGATCTATCTTCATGAATCTGTCCATCAAATCAACTGCGTCTGTCATGTCAAAATCATCTGAAGAAAATTTTATGTCAACAATTCCGTCAGTCAGAGAAAGTCTTGCATTTTTTAATACTGTTTCATTTTGCATGTCATCTTTTTTTTCAAAAGAGTCTGCATATCTTTTGATTGCAACTACGATTGTATTGGGGTTTACAGGACCTCCCACCATGGACTCGACTTCCTTTTGGAGTTTTACTGCAAGTGATGTATAATTTATCAAGCCCATCTTGATGCAGTCGTAAATGGATCTGTTTTTTGTAATTATCTCTCTGACTGCATCAGGAACTGAAAGATTTGGAGTTCGCATGAGAGTAGGTTATACTGATAATTATATTAATTTATGTAATATAATACCTCATTATTTCATAATATTTATATAGTGTCATACCTATTACATAACATGCATAACTATGACATGGATGAAGGAGATGAGTTTGACCATCTCTTCCAAAAAATGATGCGACCTTTCAAGGGACTAGACGAAATTTGGAACAACATAACCAGCTCTGAGAATGCACAGACATTTGGTCCTTACTACTATGGGTATTCCCTGACAGTAGGACCTGATGGAAAACCTGTGGTCAAAGAATATGGAAATGTTCAACCGGGTCTTCTACAAAAATCAGAAATAAGAGAACCATTCATAGATGTTATTGTAGATAACAAAGAAAAGGTTCTCAAGATTGTGGCAGAGATGCCAGGAGTAGAGAAAAAAGACATCAAGATCGAAGTGGTAGGAAAATCTGTAAACCTTGATGCAGAAAATGGTGATAAAAAATACCAGACCAAAGTCCCAATAAAACAAAAGGTTGACGAAGATTCTGTCAAGGCAACATATGCTAACGGAATCTTGGAAGTAAAGTTCAAACTCCAAGAAGAGAATCGACCGCAAGGAAAGAAGGTGCAGGTCGAATGACTTTATTTTTTATGGTGATTAAATTATGAGCGAAATTACATTAAAAATTGCAGAGGCGTCACAACGACATGTTGGAAAAGGAATAGCTGTAGTAGATCCAAAAATTGTTGAAGAGAATGGATGGGAGACTGGCCAAATTCTTGAGCTAGTTGGAAACAGGAAAAGCCATGTCAAACTCTGGTCAGGTTCTACACCAGATTATGGAACTGGAATAATCAAGATAGATGGAATTACACGCCACAACATAGGAGCAGGTATTGGCGAAAAAATTACAGTAAAAACAGTAGATGCAGAAGAAGCTGAACAGGTAACACTCTCACCTATCGAAAAACTAGGTGAGGAAGGACTTCAAGAATACATGCAAGCATACTACATGGGTCATGTACTAACTAATGGAGATACATTAATCGTAACTACACAAATGGGTGGAAAAACACAACTTGTTGTTAGTGGTACTAAACCATCTGCAAAACCAGTCGTTGTATCTGAACAGACCGAATTCAAATTGGGAGCGATGACCAAAGCCATTGATAATTCCATTCCTAGAATAACCTATGATGATCTTGGTGGACTGAGAAATGAGGTTCAGAAGATACGCGAAATGGTAGAACTTCCTATGAGACATCCTGAATTATTTGAAAAATTAGGAGTCGAAGCGCCAAAAGGAGTATTGCTCTATGGGCCTCCAGGCACTGGAAAAACACTCCTAGCAAAAGCTGTGGCAGGAGAGACCAATTCTCACTTTACCTCTATTAGTGGTCCTGAAATCATTGGAAAATTCTATGGGGAAAGTGAAGAGCGATTACGAGACATATTCAAACAAGCGGAAGAAAATTCACCCAGCATAATATTCATTGATGAAATTGATTCCATTGCTCCAAAACGGGAAGAAGTAACCGGAGAAGTAGAAAAAAGAATTGTATCACAACTTCTAACTTTGATGGATGGAATGAAATCAAGAGGTAAAGTAATTGTAATTGCGGCAACAAATAGACCAGATTCAATAGATCCAGCATTACGAAGACCAGGAAGATTTGATCGTGAAATAGAAATTGGAATTCCAGATCAACAAGGAAGAAGAGAGATACTAAATATTCATACAAGAGGTATGCCAATTGAAGAAAAAGTAAACTTGGATCAGATTGCAAGAGTAACTCATGGATTTGTAGGAGCCGATTTGGAAGTGCTTGCAAAAGAAGCAGCCATGAGATCTCTTCGAAAAATTCTACCTGACTTGGATCTGGAAGCAGAAAAAATCCCGGCAGAAATTCTTCAAAAAATCATCATTACTGATAATGATTTCAAAGATGCACTAAAAGAGGTAAGACCATCTGCACTACGAGAAGTTTTAGTTCAAGTACCTGATGTAACATGGGAAGACGTTGGTGGCTTGGAGTCTCTAAAAGAGGAACTTTATGAAGCTGTAGAATGGCCGCTCAAACACAAAGAAGCTTTTGAGTATACTGATGTTGCAACTCCGAAGGGAATCTTACTTTATGGACCTCCAGGTACTGGAAAAACATTGATTGCAAAGGCAGTTGCACACACCACAGAATCTAACTTCATTAGTATCAAAGGTCCTGAACTGCTCTCAAAATGGGTAGGCGAATCAGAAAAAGGAGTTCGTGAAGTATTCAGAAAGGCACGTCAAGCTGCTCCATGTATAATATTTCTTGATGAGCTTGATTCATTGGCCCCAAGCAGAAGCTCAGGTAGTTCTGACTCTAATGTAACAGAAAGAGTAGTATCCCAACTACTAACTGAAATAGATGGTCTTGAAGAATTACATAATGTGCTGATAATTGGTGCAACTAACAGAGTAGATCTTATCGACAGTGCATTACTACGACCAGGTAGATTTGATAGAATCATTGAGGTACCATTACCAGATGCAAAAGGACGCGAAAACATATTCAAAATACACACCAAAAAGAAACCTCTTGCAGAAGGCATTGACTTTGCAAAACTTGTAGAATTGGCTGATGGCTTTAGCGGAGCAGAAATAGAAGGAGTATGCAATAGGGCTGCCATAAGTTCCATCAGACGATATGTAGACAAGAAAGAGAAGAGCGTAAAATCAATCAAGGTTACCCAGGAAGACTTTGAAAATGCAATAAAGAAGATGCGAATACCTGCTGTAAAACCAATACCAACACCATCAATTATATGATAAATTGATTGATGTATTGTGACGGCAAAGGAAGCAGTTCTCTATCAAAAGTTGCCTAATGACAAGGTCAGATGTACAGCATGTGCTAGATACTGTGAAATTGGAAAAGATCAGATTGGTCTATGTGGAATAAGGGCAAACAACAGTGGCAAACTTGATCTTCTTGCATATGGTAAAGTGATCACTGGACACGTAGATCCCATTGAGAAAAAACCAGTAACTCACTATAGACCTGGCACCAGCATATTTTCAATTGCTACAACTGGATGTAACTGGCTTTGCAAATATTGCCAAAACTATGACATCAGCCAACGACGAAAGATAGAGGGAACTGACATGACACCTCAAGAGGTAGTTGACTTGGCAAAGCAATCAGGCTCTGATGGAATTGCGTATACTTACAATCAACCGTCAATATTTATCGAATTTGCCCGAGACTGTGGGGTAATTGCTAGAAAGAACGGACTGTTCAATATCTTTGTCTCAAATGGTTATGATACACCGGAAACAGTCAACATGATGAACGAGTTTCTTGATTGTATTACAGTAGATTTTAAGGGCAATGCAGAGCCACAATTTTCACGAAAATATATTGGAATTCCAGATCCTAAACCAATATTTGATACACTAAAAGAAATTCACAGTAAAACAAAGATTCACGTAGAGATAACCGACCTGGTGGTTCCACAAGTAGGTGATAATCTGGAATATGCCAAAAAATTATGCCAATTCGTCTATGATGAGTTTGGGCCTGACATGCCAATACACTTTCTTAGATTTCATCCGGATTACAAGATGATGGACTTTGAGTCAACACCAATACCCACACTTGAGAAACATTATGATATCGCAAAGGAGGTTGGGCTCAACTATGCCTATCTAGGAAATGTACCAGGCCATCCCCTTGAAAATACATACTGTCCACAATGCAAGAAAATTGTTATCAAAAGATATGGCTTTGATATTCAAGGATGGCATCTTGATGATAACAACAAGTGCAATTTCTGCGGTACCAAAATAGCAATTGAGGGCAAACTTTCTAAAAACTATAAACAAAATAGATTCCAGTTTGTACTCTAAAATGATATTTCAAAGATTGTAACAAATTCATTTTCAAATTGTAATCAAAGGTTAAATATCGTGAAACTGGAATTAGTACATGCCAACTACTTACATCTTGATAAACTCTGATCTAGGCTCAGATGTTGCTAGAATTCAAAAGATAAAGCAGATATTTGGAGATGAAAAAGGCATCAAGTATGAAATTCAAGGTGTGTATGGCGTCTATGATATCATAGTCAAGATAACTGCAGATTCAATGGATCTTCTACGAAGCATCATCACAAATAAGATTAGAAAGATAGACAAGGTTTACTCTACCTTGACCATGATGGTAATTGAAGAGCAAGAAAAGTCCTAGCCCTTCTTTATTGTATCTACTACTGCGTGAATTTCTGACTCTGTATTGTAAAAGTGCGGTGATGCTCTTATGATCTTTTTAGAAAAGATGTCTCTTACTGCAAGTATGATGTTATTTTTCTCAAGTCTTGCAACCAAGGTCTTTGAGTCTTGGCCTTGAATTGAAAAGGAAACTATGCTTGTACGTCTTTCTTTTTCCTCTGGACCATACAAAACTGTGCCATTAATTTTTGATATCTCTTGGCGCAATAATTCTGCAAGCTTGATGTTTCTCTCTCTGATGGCTGAAATCCCTATCTTTTTAAGATAAATTATTGATGCCTCAAGGCCTGCTGCACCTGACCAGTTTCGAAAACCTGCTTGAAACCTAGCAGGCATTTCTTTGTGTGCTATTTTATCTTCATGAAATATGGCAGATTCTCCACCAACTTGGAGTGGCTCTATGAGATCGCTTGAATCTTTTCTGCAAAAGAAGATGCCCATACCCATTGGACCACACAACCACTTGGAACCGTTAAAGGACATGAAATTGCAATTGATCTTGTTTACATCTACATCACTAATGCAGCCAACAGTCTGGGCTGCATCAACAAAATATGGTATATTTTTTTCTGAAAGTATCTTGCCAATTTCTTCGACAGGAACTATTGCACCAGTGTTAAACAGTGCATGGCTAAGAGAAACAAGTCCTGTGTTTTTATCAATTATATCTGCAAAAACATTTGGTTCGAAATAACCTGTCTCATTTATTGGCAAATTTCTTAATTCGACTCTTTGACCTGCCCTGACCCATGGATAGTGATTTGCTGGATGCTCATGAGTTGAACCACGTATGACAATATTGGAATGGGGATCTAGTTTCAATCCATTTGCTACAAAGTTTATTCCATCAGTCACACTCTGGGTGAGAACTACTTCTTCAGGCCTGCAGTTTATCAATCCTGAAATTTCTTTTCGCAGGTTTCCAAGCCTTTCCTTCACATAATTATCAGAAGCCTCTGAATCTGGACCAAGTTCGTTGTATTTTACAAGAAAATCATTCATTGCTGCTATGCTTGATCTTGGCATCCTGGAAGTGGAAGCATTGTTTAGGTAGATTCTTTCTTTGTATGGAAAGTCTTGGGAATAATCTAAATTCATTATTATATCACAATCTACCAATCTTTTGTATTGTTTAAAAATCCTAGTGATGATGCTCAACCAAAATTAAATTTGCAAACAATGTTGGAACCAAATCTTATCAATTCTGTGTTTTACCCTGATCCATTTCTAAAGGCTGGATTTATCTCAAAACTAATCCAAGATACAAAACTTGAAGTCTTGTACTTGGATCTTGACTTGCTATATAGCGGATACGTGGTTTCAGGAATCCTTCCTGCTGAAAAAAATGTAACACTCTTCCAACCAACTAGTGAGACTTTGTATCAGATGATAAAAGAGATCCTAGTAAAGGCAAGTCTGTCTCAAACCATAGTTGTTGTGGATTCACTAAATGGACTCTACAATATTTTGAATCAAAAAAAGAACCTTGGCAAGACTGTCATGTCTATCATGATGTTGCTTGCAAGCATGACAAAAATGACCAAGTCATATCTTGTTGTTACAAGTATGGTTAGATACAAAAAAGAAGAAGGCTGGATCTTATCCCCTACAGGAAAACGCCTTGTTGAAACAAAAAATAGTAAAAAAATCCTTCTTGAACATGGAAAAGAAGGTATCGTATTGAGCATGCCTAGTGACTCTTGCAAACTTGTTATACCTTCAAATTTGATTCCACTAGTCTAGCCTTTTTATGATATGATATCCAAACTGGGTTTTTACAATATCAGAGACTTGACCCTTCTGTAATGCAAAGGCAGCTTTTTCAAATTCTGATACCATTGCACCTCTTGAAAAAAATCCAAGATCTCCGCCCCTCTTTTTTGAGACATCAAGCGAATGTTCTTTTGCAAGATTTGCAAAACTTTCACCCTTTGAAATTCTTGTCTTAAGATCTTGCGCAACACTTAGCTTTTCAACCAAAATGTGTGCACAGTGAATTTTACTTCCCATGATTCTTTGATTGGCAATAAATTATAAAAAAACGTCGGTCCAAACAATTGTCATTCTAAAGATTTGGAATGAGCCGATCTAAAATTAACGGTGTTATAAAATTGCCAAACGCCGTTATAACAAGCCATTTTTCAGCAAGTTATATTAAGATCTTTTTCAAAAGAACTTCATGCCAGTTGGAATTATTCCAGATATAGGCGAACAAATGTGCATAGGATGTGCACTCTGTGTAGAGATTTGTACATCACTAGGCCCAGACGTATTAAGAGTAAAACCAGTCGAAGGCTGGAAGAGAGGTAAAGCATTTGTATTTTATCCAGAAAGATGCATTTCAGATGGTGCATGCATAGGTGTATGCCCAACAAAGGCAATCTTCTGGATGAGACCAATGGACTTTACTCCAGGTC
>JANWJG010000070.1 GCA_025449485.1 Nitrosotalea sp.
CCAAAGTATCAGAAATGATAGGTCCTGTTGATGCACCATATGCGTCAGCGGTTCCGCTTACCAACAATATCAAAAAACAAATCGGAAAGAAGGTTTTCATCGTCGAAGAAACTCCTGTGATGAGACCAAAAAGATTCAAAGGAAATAGAAGAAGATGACCACAATAACAGAATTACAAACACATTGCCCGGAATGTCGTTCTAATTTGATTGACGACATTCACAGTGGCGAGAAGATTTGTTCTGGCTGCGGATTGGTCGCAATGGAACAGATGCCAGATTATGGAACTGAATCAAGAGCAACAAATCCCGAAGAAAAAATGAAGTTGACAAGAGCATCAGGACAGACAAGTTATGCACAACATGACTTGGGAATCAGAACAGAGATTGCATTGGGAACAAAAGACTTCAGTGGAAGAACAATATCAAGCGATGTTGCAAATCAGATGTACAACCTAAGAAAATGGCAGACTAGGATTAGGGTTGCATCTCCAGAAGAACGAAGACTTGCAAATATTTTAGCAAAGATAGGAGAGACATGTCATGTCCTGTCATTGCCAAGAAATGTTATCGAGTCAGCATCCATGATATATAGAAACTTCCAGGGACAGGCAGACGCAAAAGGCAAATCAGTTGCGTGTATGTCAGCTGCTACAATTTACATGGCATGCAAACAATGCGATGTTGTAAGATCCCTTGACGAGATCTGTGCTGCAACAGGAAGTTCAAAGGAAGAAAAGCTCAATGTCAAACTAACGGCAAAATACTATAGAACACTGGTTATGGAACTTGGTTCTAAAACAGCACCGGTTGTAACTCTTGAAAAATACATATCAAAAATAGCAAATCTGGCAAAGCTTGAAGTTCGTGTAGAAAGACTTGCTGCTGAAATTGCAGAAAAGACATCTGATCACAGTCTTGCAGACGGAAAGGCACCAAATGGGTTGGCTGCTGCATACCTGTACATAGCATCAACCCTCCTGGGGCAGAGCATCCTTCAAAGAGATGTCTCAAGTGTTGCAGGAATAACAGAGGTCACCATAAGAAACAGATGCAAGGAAATTCTCACGGCATACAAGATGAAAGTGACATTACGACAGTCGTTAGTTAAGAACTAACCCTTTTTCTTATTTTTAATATATTGAGAATTTTTAATTTGCCATAGCAGTTTGTGCCAGACATTTCAAGTCCACTAGAACGAGGCATGCAGTATGCTGTTGTTGTAGTGTTTCCTTGCTACATATCTTGCATATTTTCTGTATTGTTTTTCTACAGTGGCTGCACCAAAGATGTTTTGCAAGTTCCCCTCCACATGTTCTACAGCTCTCATCTGGCATTAGGCAATCACATTGTATTAGTGGATCTTTGCTTTTAGCAGAGTGCAAATAGTTCTAGTAGAACACCATAGAACCTTGATAATATCATAACAGATGCCATAACCTATACCAAACAAGAATACAATATACTACAAATAACTTTAGAGATTAAAAATAAAAAGAAAAGGATTGTGTCCTTATGGATATGACCAGAGCTGTTTGCCGTTGAATTTTATTTCAGAAATACCCTTCTTGTCTAAGTCTTGTACTGCACTTGGTAGTGGTACATACAATAGTTTTGTCGAGTATTTTTGGCCGTCTGTTACAAACCAGTAGAGCATGTGTACGAGATCCTGTGCCTTTGTTTTATCCATGCCCTTGAGTTGTTCAAGGTTTGGATTCACCAATAGATAGGTGAAGGTTGAAATCGGATATGCATTTGGTCCTGGTGCATCATTGATTGATACTTTACTCCAGACTCCATCTGCTGCCGGTAGTGTCGATATTGCTCCCGATGCAGCTGCTGCAGTTGTGTCTACAGTAGCATCAAGGAATGCAGTCTTGTCATGGTTCTGAACATAAGCATATGTCATTGGAATTCCAGATGCCATCTTGTTAGATTTAGCATATGCTAATTCAACATATCCTAATGATTCAGGAACTTTCTTGACTATTGCAGCGACACCAGCATTTCCAGATCCTCCCATTCCTGCTGGCCATGGGACAGATGTAGATTGTCCTATTTTGCTATTCCAGTCAGAACTTACTTGTGAAAGATAGCCGGTAAAAGCAAACGTTGTGCCAGAACCGTCTGATCTGTGAACAAGAACTATCTTGTTTCTGTCAAGATGTAATGCTTTTGCAATGGTTGGATCTGTTTGGAGGTTCACAATTCTCGGATCATTCCATGTAGAAATCTGACCCAAGTAGATCTTTGCTATTACATCACCAGTTAGTTTAAGTCCAGTGTGTTGGACTCCTGGAAGATTGTATGTAACAACTATCGCACCCATTGATTCTGGGATTGTGAGTGTACCTTTTGGAGCCTTTGCAATATCTGAAGCCTGTAATGGTGCATCAGTTCCTGCAAACTCTACTTTCTTTGCGGTAAACAGCTTAATGCCTGCTCCACTGCCTATGGCCTGGTAATTCAATGTGATTCCAGGGTATAGTTTGTTGTATTCAACTCTCCATTTGTCAACAATTGGAAATGCAAATGTTGATCCCCCTGCATTGAAATTGTATTTATCACTGTCACCAGGTGCAGTCGGAGGTGCAGAATCTGCACGCACACTAAGAACAGTTGTCGGTACTAATAGGATTAACATTAATGCTAATCCTAATAAGATTTTTTTTGTCATTGAACGCTATGAAGGATTTGTTTATTTACATATAATCGACATAGATCACGTAAATAGCTATATGTTACATTGATTTATGAAATTCACTTGTCGATCAACATAAAGTCATCATACTACAAGTTGACAATTAAATCATTCATAACAATCTGGTTCCAGTTTGTAAATAATTAAAAAAAAGAGTTTAGAGTTTTGGACTAAATCCCAGTCCAGTTTTTGCTGAAACTGCAATTATAGATACAATTGCAATTGCAAGAACTAGAGCTGCAATTGGGCCAAATTCTGGAACTGCTCCGCCACTAAACGTCAATTGAGCAAGTCCATCTTCGCCTATTTTCTTAACTGAATCAGGCAATGGAACATACAACAAACCTGAAGAATACTGCTGTCCGTCATGGAGAACATAGTTGAGGAAATTGATTACCTCTTTTGATTTATCCTGTGTTTCTCCAGTTACTGTACTCAAGTCTTTGTACACCATGATATAGGTGAGTGTAGATATTGGATATGAGTTACTTCCCGGTTGGTTTACTATGGACACTTTACTCCAGTCTCCATCTGCTGCTGGCAAGTTTCCACTAGCTGCTGCAGCATCTGCTGCTACAGTATCAAGAGTGGGTTCCACAAAGGAGTTACCATCAGCATTTTGTACAAATGCATATGTCATCTTGTTTTGAAAAACATACGCAAGTTCTACATATCCTATAGCATATGGTGTAGTTTTTACTATATTGGCTACACCTGCATTTCCTTGACCTCCAGTACCAACTGGCCAAGGCACTGTCTTTCCTTGACCTACTTTGGTTTTCCAGTCTGGACTAATTTTGGAAAGATAGTCAGTGAATGCATATGTTGTTCCAGATCCATCTGATCTGTGAGCAATGATTATCTTTTGATCAGGCAGACTTGTTCCTGGATTGGTGTTGGCGATTGCAGGATCATTCCATGAGGTTATGTGTCCCATAAAGATCTGTGCAATAACAGGTCCTGTCAGTTTTAGTCCCTTATCAATTCCAGGAAGATTATAGGCAATGGTTATTCCACCTATTGACTCTGGAATGGTAAGTACGCCAGGAGCCTGTTGCACATCAGATGCAGATAATGGTGCATCAGATGCTGCAAAATCTACACTTTTTTGTTCCAAGAGTTTTATCCCTGCTCCACTTCCAATTGATTGGTAGTTTAGCTGGATGTCCTGGTGTATTTTGTTGTATTCAACTCTCCATGTATCCATCAATGGAAACACAAAGGTTGATCCTGCCCCCGTAATCGTATAAGATTGGCTTGTCTGTGCACTTGCATGCAATGACATCGCGGGCACTATCAGAATTAACATAAATGCTAATCCCATAATGACTTTAGTCATATACTCACAGAAAAATTACTCTATTTACATTTGGTCAACATAGTTTTCATATTAAGTAATAATCTATATAGATTTGACATTATCATATTTATTTTGTAGGTTAATCTACCGATACGCTCTTGCGCCAGTAACAATATAGTTTACTGAATCACCCACAAACGCTGCATGATCTGCCATCCGTTCCATATATCTAAGAACCAATGCGTCCGCTAGTGCACATTTTACATTTCCAAGAGTTATCAGTGTAGGCAGATGTTTATTGTAATACTTGTCAACAAGATCTTCATCAGTTCTCAATTCCTTAGCCTTTGTCAGATCAAGTGTTGCAAAACATTCTACTGCAAGTTGTACCATTTGTTTGATTTCGCCAGACAAAGTATAGACAACTTCATTCTTACAATCAGATAGATCACCAAAAGTTTCTCGTACCATCGTTATATCATAAGCATATCGGCCTAATCTAGTAAATCCATATGAAATCTCAAGTGAAGAGCGTATAAGCCTGAAATCACTTGCTACTGGTTGATATCTCAGAATCATATCAAATGTCAATTCACCAACTTTATCATACAAATCCATCATATGACCAGAAAGATCATGAACCTCTTTTCTGGCATTTTGTCCTCCCAGATAGGAATCAATTGCAAGATTCGTGCACTTTATTGACAAGTCACACATCTGTTTCATCATTTCAGACAAGTTTGCCAGATGTGGATCTATTAGACGTGTCATTAGCTATCCAAATTGACCTTGAACATACTTGGCAGTTGTTTCATTTCGTGGATTTTCAAATATTTGCTTAGTCTCTCCAAATTCAACTAGGTCTCCAAGATACATAAAGCCAGTATAGTCAGAAACGCGTGTGGCCTGCTGCATATTGTGTGTTACGATGATTATAGTATATTCTTTCTTTAATTCTTGTATCATTTCTTCAATTTTTTGAGTTGCAATTGGATCAAGTGCAGAAGCTGGTTCATCCATTAAAAGAACCTCAGGTTGAATGGCAAGTGCTCTATCAATGCACAAACGTTGTTGTTGTCCCCCTGAAAGACTCATTCCTGGCTTTTTCAAATCTCCTTTTACTTCATCCCAAAGTGATGCCATCTTGAGACATCCTTCTACCACTTCATCAAGAATTTTTCTGTCTCTCACACCATTAAGTTTGAGGCCACATGCAACATTATCATAAATAGACATGGTAGGAAATGGATTTGGTTTTTGAAATACCATTCCTATCTTTCTTCTGTTTATAATAGGATCAACCTTGTTAGAATAAAGATCCTCGCCATCAAGTAAGACTTTGCCTGTCAATGTAGCATTCTTTGTAAGTTCATGCATTCTGTTTAGACATCTAAGAAAAGTTGTCTTTCCACATCCAGATGGTCCTATCAGTGCAGTAACAGCCCTATCTCTGAATTTCATTGAAACATTCTTTACTGCTACAATACCATCATAGCTTGCATAGATATTTTCTGCAATGAGTTTGTATTTTATGTCTTCAGTATAACTTTCCTTTGTAGGAGTTTTTGTAACAGTCTCCATCATGATATCGCTCCTAGTCTCTTGAACTTTAAGAACGTTTTTTCTTTCTTTTGTAAGAATAGATATCTTACACCAATATTAATAGAAAGAACTAGAATTATCAAAACAAATGCTGCGCCCCATCCTTGTGTTACTGCACTATCATATGGAAGCGATGATAGTCTCCATATTCTAAGTGGAAGTGCATCAATTGGCCCATCAAGACCATTTATGAATTGACTACTACCAAGAATTGTGAATACAAGTGGAGCTGTCTCACCAGCGATTCGTGCAACAGATAATAGAATTCCTGTCACAAGACCACTTTTTGCACTGTTTAGTACTATGGTAAAGACTACGCGATATCGTCTAATCCCTAATGCATATCCAGCTTCCCGATATGTGACTGGTACTAACTTGAGAGATTCTTCTGTTGTTCGCATTACAATTGGAAGCATGACAATAGATAGTGCAAAAGAGCCTGCCCAGACTGAAAAGTTTCCAATAGTCAAGACAACAAGAACAAAAGTAAACACGCCTATTACGATAGTAGGAAATTCCGCAAGAACATCATTGAAAAATCTTACAGTTCTTCCATATCTGTTGTTTCCATACTCTGAGAGAAATATTCCTCCCATCACACCAACTGGAACTCCAATAAGACTGGATAATCCAATCAATACAATAGTTCCCTGTATTGCAGGACCAATTCCTCCAGGATCATCACTACCTACTGCTCCAGGTATTTTAGTAAGAAAATCCCATGAAAGTGCAGCTGATCCGTTAGTAAAGACATCAACTAAGATTGCAATAAGTGGTACAATAGCAACTACAACACAAAGAAATACTGTACCTTTTACAATTTTATCTAATAAGAGTCTCCTACCAACATTATACCGAAAATATGTCCTAAATTCCGCTCTTTGTTCAGGAGTTATCATGCCAATACTGCTCCCTCATGTGATTTGACAACTTTTGCAACAAGGAGATGTGCTACTACATTTATGGCAAAAGCCATCATGAAAAGAATCAGACCTATTCCAACAAGGGCTGCCAAGTGAAGTCCACCCTGAGAAGCTTCAGCAAATTCATTTGCCACAATACTTGCCAGGGTTTGTCCAGGTTGGAATAAAGAAGATGGGAAAGCTGCAGCCCCAGTTGCGTTTCCTATAAGCATTGTAACTGCCATGGTTTCTCCCACAGCTCTTCCAAGACCAAGTATACATGCACCAATCAAACCTGATTTTGAATATGGTAATACTGCGAGTCTGAAAGCCTCCCATTTTGTAGCTCCAAGCATGTATGCAGCTTCACGTTGGCTATTTGGTACCGCCATCATGATCTCTTTTGATATAGATGCAATTGTAGGAATTATCATAATGGCTAGAACTATGCTTGCTGTAAGAATATCTAATCCAAACGGAGTTCCAGCAAATATTATGCTGTTATCCCCAAAGACATTGTGAAGTGGAGCCTCAATCCAGTCCTTGATATAAGATCGAAATACAAGAAGACCCCATAAACCATAGACCACACTAGGAACGGCTGCTAAAAGTTCTATTACCATGGCAAGCGGTGTTCTTAACAATCTAGGTGAGAGTTCAGAGAGGAACATGGCAATTCCAAAGCTTAGAGGTATTGCTATTGCCATGGCAATTCCAGCATTAACAAGAGTACCCATGATGTAAGGCGCGGCACCATAAGATTCTCTACCTTCAACAGAATTCCAATCTGATCCTGTCAGAAATGAAATGCCTTCCTGTTGCCACACTTGGGCTGAGCCGGTACCAAGGTTGAACACAATAAGTGCAATAATTGCAAGAACATAGGTGGCCGCACCTATTGCCACATACTTGAAAATTTTATCTACATGAGGTGACCCTTTTTTCATCTTTATGGTCATCATGATACATTTGGTTATCAAACCAGATATCAGAGGATCGACCATAATTTCTTAGGTTTCATAGTTCACCATAGAACTATATAGATATACATAGAAAACGTTGACAAGTGCTTTAATTATAAGAATTACAATGTAAGCGTGTCTGAGATACTAAACGATAAAGAGGTTAGAAAATTACAACTCGTAGGTGGCTCTACATATGTTCTGTCACTTCCAAAAAAATGGGTTGATGAATTAAAACTAAAGACCGGAGATCCAGTATCAATAATCAAAAATGTGAACAAGTCTCTTTCAATATTACCTACACAAAACTCTTCGACACCAAAGATTTCAAAATCAAAGACAGTCATAGGACAGAAAGATTCTGTAGAATCAATTCAGAGAAGAATCATTGCAATGTACTTGGCCGGGTATCAGATTATTGAGATTCATACAAAAGGTGGCAGAATTCAACTAGAACACAAACAGGCAATAAGAGATCTTGTAAGAAAAAACATGATTGGAACAGAGATAGTAGAATCTACTCCAGAATCCATTACAATCCAGATTTTGACTAGCCTTCCAGAACTTTCCATAAATGATGCATTAAAGAGAATGTTTTTGCTCACCTCAACAATGCACAGACAAGCAATTGATGCTCTAAAAGAAATGGATGTGGAACTAGGTGAAGAGATTACGCATCTAGATGATGAGGTAGATAGATTCAGTTTGTACATACTAAGGAACTTGACACTTGCAGTAGAACATGAAAAAATTCTTCGAGACATTGGACTCAAAAAACCATCAGATTGTATCAGTTATAGAATAGTAGTAAAATCGATTGAAAGAATTGCAGACCATGCAGTATCAATTGCCAGCAGAATAAAGTTTCTAAAATCAACCTTGGAGCCTGCATTAATACAAAAAATAACACGCTTGAGCGAAGAATCACTCAAGGTTTTTGAAGACTCCATACTAGCTCTAAACAAGAGAGACTATGCTCTTGCAGACAGTGTTGCATCAAATGCACGAAGAATTGCTGAAAAAGAGAGAGAGTTCACAGACAGTTTGGAAGAATCAAAAAAATATTCTAGTGTGATCAAGTTTGTCTTGGAAGATATTCGCAGGACTGCAGAATATTCAAGTGACATTGCAGAAGCCGTCATTAATGAAACCGTGCAAGATGTAATTTCTGAGAATAATGTACTCTAAAACAGGTACAAAATATTAGATCGCTTCAATTTTTCAATCTATATAGATTTCGTGCCCTATATAGAACAGGTATTTATCTATGAATCTTAGGAGGGACTACATGGCTCAATGGATGTCATGGATAAAATCAAATGATAAGGAAATCATTGCA
Organism: Nitrosotalea sp.; assembly: GCA_025449485.1. Lineage (GTDB taxonomy): Archaea > Thermoproteota > Nitrososphaeria > Nitrososphaerales > Nitrosopumilaceae > Nitrosotalea. The sequence continues at coordinate 8,806 of JANWJG010000070.1, forward strand.
ATATTAAATGATCTTGCAAACAAAGCAGAAGAATCTGCAAAATTATTGGTAGAACTGTTTGTAAATTTTGATAAATTAAATGAGATTCATTCCCAGATCGAGAAGATAGAAAAAGAAGCTGACAAGTTAACACACTCTGTCTTTGAAGAGTTAAACAAGACATTCATCACTCCATTAGACCGGGAAGACATATCAAGAATAGCATCAAAGACAGACGATATCATAGATTACATAGATGGAATAGTTGGAAGGATAATTGGTTTTAAGATAAAGTCATCTCCACCACATATGCTTGAAATTGCAAAAGAGATACACAATTCCACAAAGGAAATCAATTTAATGATTACAAGACTAAACAAAGTAAAAGCAGACAAATCGCTAATTGAGCACTGTCGTGCCATAAACGAGCAAGAACACCGTGTTGATGAACTTTATCGTAAAGCCATCGGAGAGTTATTTGAAACAACAGATGTCATCAACATAATCAAGATGAAAGATACCTATGAAGCGCTAGAACATGCCTCAGATAGATGTCTTGATGTGGCTGATTCCATAGAGGACATCGTTCTCAAATACACATAGGTATTTTCATGATTGAATTAGCAATTGGAGCAATTGTAGTAGCACTAGTTTTTGATTTTCTCAATGGGTTCCATGATGCGGCAAACTCGATTGCAACGGTGGTTGGAACAAGAATTCTGAGGCCATTACATGCAGTCACCTTGGCAGCGGCGGCAAATTTTATTGGTCCATTCCTATTTGGAGTTGCAGTTGCCACAACAGTTGGAAAGGGAATCATAAATCCAGATTTTGTAACACTGAACATAATAATTGGTGCCTTGGCAGGGGCCATAGTTTGGGATATCATAACATGGTTACTAGGATTGCCTACTTCTAGCAGTCATGCATTGGTAGGTGGAATCATAGGAGCAGGAATTGCAGGAGCAGGTTCTCAAGTGATAATATTGGATGGAATTCAAAAGGTAGGAGTAGGAATTCTGGTCTCACCAATAGCAGGTTTTGCGGCCGCATTTGCAATGGGATTAGCTATAATGGCAGTATTTGCAAAGGCAAGACCGCATGCAGTAAACTCTGCATTTGGAAGACTGCAGCTAGTTTCTGCCACATATTTTTCCTTGACCCACGGAGCAAACGATGGGCAAAAGACAATGGGAGTAATTGCATTGATCTTACTAACTCAAGGAGTAATCACAAAGTTTAGTGTTCCATATTACGTGATCATAATGGCTGCACTAGCAATAAGTCTTGGAACGTTCTTTGGCGGGTGGCGCATAGTAAAGACAATGGCAGTAAAGATTACCCAGCTTAGACCATACCAAGGCTTTGCAGCAGAGACAAGTGCAGCCAGCATACTTGCAACTCTTGCATGGCTTGGAATTCCTGCAAGTACTACACATGCAATTTCTGGAAGTATAATGGGAGTGGGAGCAGTAAGAAGAATGTCTGCAGTAAGATGGGGCATAGGAAAAAGAATCGTATGGGCATGGATAATCACCATACCGGCCAGTGCAGCAGTATCATTTGTCATAATGCTATTCATAAAAGCAATATCTCATTAAGGAATTTTTTCACATACTATTACGAATCATTACAAGATTTTCAACAGTGCATCACCAATACTGATTACCATAACTTAAAAGAAATGATACACTACAATAAATAAAATGAAAAAATTCATAAATATAGATAAAAAAATATTTCTTAAAAAATTTGAAAAGATTTTAAATGATTTTTGTCAGAAACTAGACAAGTACACAACAGATCCTAATGATGAAAACATACACAATATCAGGGTATCAATCAGACGCTTAGAGACAGCATACAGAATACTTCCAAAGAGCGTGAGAAGACAAGAGGAAATTAGTGAATACGTTAAACAAGCAAAAAAACTTTTCAAAGTTAATGCAGAGATAAGAGATTTTGACATAATTTGTAATAACATGGAAGCAAAATACGCAGATAAAACCATAGATCTGGTATCAGGTCTAAGAAACTCAAGAGTAGAACATGTTAAAAATGCCAATGAATTGGCTCTCAAGATATCCCATGCACATAGACCAAAAATTCGTAAATCTGATTTAAGAAAATTAAAACTAGAAAAGAGATACCTCAAGGTTTTAGATGAAATCATGCTGGACATACAGAAAAATGCAATAATTGCACTGGGAGATGAGAAAAAAATTGATGAACTCCATATGCTTAGAAAAGACTTTAAAAGATTGCGATATTCGTTGGAGATTGCATCAGATAAGAAAATAACTGCAGACATGCTCAAAGATTTAAAAAATATTCAGGACATACTTGGTGAAATTCACGATAGTGACATAATCATAAACCATCTTAGAGACATTAAACAAAAGTCATACACAGACATCATCGAAGCAGAAGTTTTGGAGAGAGCCAAAAAATACAACACATTTGTAACTACTTTTAAAAAAGATCTAAAGACGGATAATTTTGTACTACAGTTCCAACATTGAATTTTGCGAGCTTCCTTGATACGGATGAATTGAAAGAATCACTTTAACATCAAATACAATCTCAAATTTCTTTAGTATATCCTTGAGTAACAAAGTCTGAGTAGATCTTGATTGAGTAATAACAAATTCTATTATTTTCTTACCGTGTAGTTTTATTTCTACCTTTGATTTTGTTCTTTCAAGAATTTTTCTCAGAGTAACTAGTATCGATATTTTCCTCATCGATATCTTATCTTGTTGAGACAGGATTGTTTTATATCTAGAAAATAACCAATCTGCCGTTTTGGTATGTTTTGTATGTACCAGAGAAAGTCCCAATACTAGATGATCGTTATGATCAAGCGGTATATCTTCATCCATAATTGAATAAAAAACACTTTGAGGATTACTAAACGACGATTTTACCGATGTGTTTTTTTCAGCATAATCAAGTATTTTTCGTTCTCTCTTAGAAATGACGTTGAGAGAATACAGACTGTTAAGAAAATTCTCTTTTTCTGGACTTGTTTTACGCTGCTGCTCATCAAGACCTATAGTTTTTCGAATTTGTTCTGCCGTGATGTTACCATCATGATATGTTTTTGGATCTTCAAGAAATATTGAAAGTGCTCCTTCTCGTAGCCCATGATTGCTTACGTATAGATTTGAAAAATCATATTTTTCCATCAGTGTGTTAATCACACAAGATCCCGCAACAATTGTTTCTGACCTACTGGAACCTATTACAGATATTTTTGAGATATCATCAGACTTCATCTTGGATAATTTACCAACTGTAGAATCAAGAGATTTACGGCTAATTTTGTAATTATGGGTCTTATCAAGAGGATATTTTGAAAGTCTTTGTTCATATCTTGCCAATGCACGTAGTGTACCTCCAACACCCACAAGCTTGGCGTCTTTACTAAGACCCAGATCTTTTTTATTTGGAAGAAGGCTCCAGACATATCGTTTTAGGTTTTTGAGATTCTTGTCAGTCAGTTTTCCTTGTCTTCCATCAAATTGATGTGTGAGTCTTAGAGACCCCAGAGGCAAGGAAATTACTTTTTTTATCTTGAATCGTTCTGCGTGAACAATCTCAAGACTTCCTCCTCCAATATCAAAGAACAAGGCATCAGGAATACGTAGTGATTTTATTGCACCCACATAGGAATACAGTGCTTCTTCCCGCTCAGACAAAACTTTGAAATTAAATCCAGCTTCTTTTGAAACAGAATTAAGAAAATCATCTTTATTACTTGCCTCTCTAACTGCACTGGTAGCAAGAGGTAAGACCGATTTTATTGGATTCAACTGGATTATTTCTCTAAAAACTTTTAGTGTGTCAATTGCTCGTGACATGGGTTTTTTTCCTAGTTGTCCTCTTTCGTCAAGCCCTTCTCCTAATCGTACTTTGATTCCTTCCTGTTGATAAATATCAAACGAATCATCGTCTTTTACGTTATAGATAACTAATTTTGCAGAGTTAAAGCCTAGATCTATTACAGATATTTTCAGCTAAACATTACCCACATTGATACTAACATGTTACTATTAATCTAGTTCTGATTTACATTTTTTTACTAAATGAAAAACATAGAAAACGTAGACCTATACAATTTTTTTTAGGTGTTTGGGAGTAAGAAGCCATCTTAATTCTCCCTTAATTTTAGGAAGTGTTGAGATCACACGTATTCTTGCCATACCAGCCTTCTTGAGGTTTATCCGACAACCAGATTGAGATATTGCTTCACTTATCATCGTACTAAGATACGGTTCATGTCCTACTACTAGTACCACAGAATCCTGTTTTAATTTTGACAAGACAGAGTAAAACTCTAGTCTGTTACCTTCAGGTTTTAGAGAAATAATTTCTTCAATTTTGCCTTTGTATTTTAGAGATTTTGTCACAATCTCAGCCGTTTGCTTGGCTCGCAAAAGAGGACTGGTAAATACCCTATCCAGTTTTATTCCCAGAGATTTGAGGCCATTTGACAAATCGACAATCTCTTGTTGTCCTTCCGAAGTAAGTGATCTTTTAGAATCTCCAGGAGCTAGAGAATGTCTTCCAGCTTCACCATGGCGCAGTATTAACAAATCCATTGACCAGTCATCAATTCTTCATATATTTATGAGTTAGAGAAAATACCATCGCACTTGCCATTAATCAGATTTGAAATAGTCAGATATGTAAAAATCGACCGTGATTTATTATGTTTCATAGAGATACAACTACTATATAGATTACAGTCATTACTTCATACCAATTCTACAAAATCAATGTCAAGTGAAATAATGTGACAACATCTGTAAAACCTAAAATTGCCTCATACCGCAGTGATTTGAGTATGAGGTCAGAGACTAGAGGCAAACTCATCATAGTAGAGGGAATAGACGGTTCAGGAAAATCAACTCAAATTCATCTTTTAGAAAAATGGCTTGCATACAAAGGTGTCAGTGTTTTCAAGTCAGAGTGGAATTCTTCGGAGATGGTAAAGGAGATCACCTCCAAGGGAAAGAAAAAGGGATTACTAACTCCAACTACATTTAGCTTGTTACATGCTACAGATTTTGCAGATAGATATGAAAGAAATATTTCTCCGTTACTAAGAGCAGGTCATTTTGTTCTAGCAGATAGATATGTGTACACCGCATTTGTAAGAGACATTGTTAGAGGGTGTAATCCAGAATGGGTCAAGAAGGTTTATGATTTTGCAATAAAACCAGATGTTGCATTTTACTTTAAGGTTCCAGTAGATATCGCAGTAGACAGGATTCTGATAGGCAGACCCAAGCTGAAATATTATGAAGCCGGCATGGACATGAATTTGAGTAATGATCAGTATGAAAGCTATAGGATTTTCCAGGGAAGAATAATTGAGCAATATGACTCGCTTGCACAGAGTGAAGGATTCACAGTAATAGATGGTACGATGAATATTGAAGAGCAGCAAAACATTGTAAGAAAAAAAATCCTTCCGCTTTTAGAAGGCTACCAAACAAACAAGACAAGGACTAGGAGATAAGAAAATGACACGGACAAAATACAAAGATCTTGGAAAAAGAACAGTAGAATTCTATGGTCAAGGCATAAAGAACTTGCAAGACATAGAAATCAAAGGTAGACTCATCGTAATAGAAGGCCCAGATGCATCAGGACGTAGTACACAGATTCAAGAGATTACCACAAGATTAGAGGCAGACGGTCATGCCGTCCTCAATACAGGTCTCAAAAGATCTGAACTTGTAGGTAGAGGAATATTGGAGGCAAAAAGAGACTATAACCTGGGCAGAAAAACTCTGGCATTATACTATGCAGCAGACTTTGCAGACCAATTTGAATACAAGATAATACCTGCATTACAAGCAGGATATATCGTACTTGCAGACAGGTACATCTACACACTCATAGCAAGAAATCTAGTTAGAGGATTAGACAGAACATGGTGCCACAATTTGTACGGGTTTGCCATAAAACCTGACATTGTATTTTATTTGGACGTGGAACCATCAGTATTGATACACAGGGTATTTCAGAAAAATTCTACACTAGATCATTATGAATCAGGAGCAGACATTGGTTTATCAGAAGACATGTACGAGTCATTTTTGATTTATCAAAAAAGGATTTCACAAGAATTTCATGCAATGCAAAAAAAATATGGTTTGATACCTATCAATGGAAATAGAACAATGCCAGAAATACACAACGATCTACAGAAAAGAATAGACACTTTTCTTCAACGCATAGATCATCAGTAAGAAGACTAAAAATTTCAGTGCACAATGACTAATTTTGAAGAAACGAGTCAGAGATCATCAAACTGGCTCATGGGATGGTGCATCTTTTTTGATTTCGCCGGTATTTTCAATAGGTTTGGTAGGTTTCACTCTCGCCAGACTAGTATAGACTGCTTTTCCTTTTGAAATTGGAACCAGTACTTTTTTCAATTGTTTTAGATGAACACTTTTTTCATGTGTTTTTTTAGCAGCCTTGTCGGTAAAAGACATCACATGCACAAACAAAGTACGATCATCTTCATCCTGGAATACGTGGTACTCTGTTGTTCCAGATTCAGTCTTTTTTACTTGTTCTACATATTCTGATATAGCACTAGTTGCTTTGGCAAGTTTTTTCTTTTTTATTTTGTATCGTACCACAATTGTGATTGGATCCAATGTCATATTAGTACAAGTGCAGATAGTAAATCGACGAATAAAAACTTGATCGCTTCAAAGGCCATATAGAGATCAATGTGTACATGTAGTGATCAACAAAACTATAGTAAATATTTAGATAAAATAAGAATACTCTGTAATTTGGTCTACGGAGATTCCTTACATGTCAAGGCTTACGGATTTTTGTAGACCCTCCCCGCAATTAGGAGTTTCATCGTTTTTAGATTACAACACGCAACAAGAGAATTGACAACTTACTTGCACAATAGATTATTTTATTATTTGATTTGATTCTTTTTGTTTTATTATCTTTCCAAGTGTTATAGTATCAAGAGTAGAACGGATCTTGCCCTCTTTGATTTTATTATTCCATTCTTTTACTTTGGTAAATTTTTCTCCATCTCCAATTATTTTTGTAGCCAAGACAGGGTTGTTTGACCACCAAGAGATTGCAGTCTGGACTATATACTGCAAATCAATGTCTGAAACAATTGGCCAGTGTTGGCTCAACGTATTCTCAAGAGGTAGATCAAGAAGACCCAGTCGTTTTTTTATCATGAACAATATCTCTGCAAATCTTGGCGGGTCTTCAAGTGCAGATATAGAAATTTTTACCATGGTACCATCTTGAGTGCTCTTGTCATTGTCTACAAATGTCATCTTCACCAATCCACGAGTACCAGATATAGTGAGGCTATCTTTTTCAGTCTCTATCTTACCTCCCATCTCCTTGAGAATGTCAAGCATTACCTGCAAGCGTTCTTTTTGTATAGTTTCAATCGATATTGGAATATCAGATTTTTTATCTACGAGTGAAGTTATGATATCAGATGATTTTGTTAGATCAATCTTGATACAACCCAAAACTGTCTTTACCAATTCAAAATCATCGTTTTCAAATATCATGGTTTCAGGCATTCTCTTGTCGGTAGTTGCCAGTCTTCGCAAGACATTAAAAATTTCATCAGGAAGATTTGGCAGTTGGTCATATCCAATAAAGCCATGTTGGTTATCACCATCAGATTTCCAGATAGCCGTAATTGGTTCAGCAATGGTAGATACAATGTTGTACACTGCACGCTTTTCCATAGGTGCAAGCATTGGAGTATCAGTGTTTAGGTAAGTGCGAAAATATTCAGTACCTTCAAAACTTGAACACTTGAGTACATTTCCCATATTGACTTTAGCAAAGAATTTTTCTTTTTTGATATCAACTTGTAAAGGTGCCCAGTCTCGTGATTTTGGATCAAACTCTTCCCATGATTCTTTGCTTGTAAGCTCAACTTGTTCTCTGTCTCCTAATTTTCGTACTTCTGGCTTGTAGAGTCTAGTTATGACCTTGACATGATCTTCTAGTGTATGTATTGTAACATTGACTCCCCACAACGAATCAAGAAACTCTTTACGTTTTTCAGAATCAACAATAATAGTCCAACGCTTGTCAACTGAACGCGGTCTTATCTCAAGCCTGTTGAGAATCTTGTCTAGCCTAGATTTTTGAGAAAATTGTAATGCAATGATTTTTGTAAACGTATTCTTGTAGGTTTCACAAAGATTGGGTTTTCCTCTCTGAAAGCAAAGATCACAAAATTCAAGAGGTTCCAATATTATGCACCTTAATAAGTTTCATAATAAAAATGAGTCATCTAGCTAATTTCAATATTGTGAGAGTGAAATTATATCATTAGATATA
>JANWJG010000071.1 GCA_025449485.1 Nitrosotalea sp.
CAGAATGGCTAATCTAAAATCCACTGATGGATTGACACTCAAAACATTTACAGAGCTTGGTGTTGCATAAAATTAATGTCTGAATTAAAGATTCAACATATTCTCACACTTGCAGAACTTTTTTCAAAAGGCGCACGCTATAATTTTGTCCCAATAACCACCTCGTCCCTTGGGAAAAGCATAAACAAGTCACAGCAGGCTGCATCAAAACATCTCATGGAACTTGAAGCAAATGGATATGTGGAAAGACTGCGAAGTGGGCAAAAGGTCTCTGTAAGAATAACCACCAAAGGTCATTCTGAGATGATCAAGATATCTTCTGTGCTAAAATCTAGCCTAGAGTCAGTTCCTGCCCATTTGGAATTTCATGGAACCATAATCTCTGGCATGGGTGAGGGGGCATACTACATGTCAATGAAGGGATACACAAAACAATTCAAGACAAAACTTGGCTATGTACCATTTCCTGGAACACTTAATGTAAAACTAAAAGACAAGGAATCAATCGAGGCCAAACGTTCCCTTGATGCATACACTACAATATTGGTTGATGGTTTCTCTGATGGCAAGAGGACATATGGTTGGGTAAAATGCTATCCTGCAAAAATAAATGGCATAAATGCTGCACTGATACTACTTGAGCGAACTCATCATGATGATTCCATAATTGAGTTGATCTCAGAAGAGAATATCAAAAAGGCAACAAAACTTTCAACTGGCTCAAAAGTCACAATACGAGTTCCGATAAGCGTAAAACCTATGCGGAACTAGATCCCATAAATTGACTTGCCGTAATCGTTTTCTATTTTTGAACTCTTAATATCTGGTATTGGAGACTGGAGTCTTGCAATTGATACATTAATTCCAATTTTTTTACATCCATCTATTATGAATTTTTCTTGATGAACCTGATCATATCCTAATGCAATGATGTTTGGCTTGATGAGTTCAACCGACTTGAATATGTCCCCCTCATACCCAACTACGGCATAGTCTACCATTGAAAGTGATTTCACCAAGTCTTTGCGAAGCTCCATGTTGTGAAGTGGAATTCGATTCTTCATCTTCTGTGCAGTCTTGTCTGTTGCAATCACTACGACTAGTACATTGCCAAGAGCCTTTGCTGCCCTAAGGGTATGAATATGTCCTGGATGAATTATGTCAAAAACTCCTCCTGCAAGTACAACTCGTATGGAATTTCTTCCAAGGTCTGTGGGATTTTTTTTGTTATTTTCAATAAACCCATTTTTTACAAGATCTTCTATCCTTTCTTGTACATATTCTGGGCTTAGGGCAAGCTTTTTTCGAATGATATCCATTGCAGTATCCCCCGAAAGTGTTGCCACAAAAAAGGCCGTGATTATCTCTTTATCAAATGCATCCAAATATTATCACTAGAGCGAAACTATTACAATTTGATTTATCTATAAACTCTGTGCCCAAGGATCGACTCCTTTTGATAGGCGTAATGCATCGATTAGGCCCTCTGCGTATCCGATACTGAGTACTGCAAGTTCCTCCTGTCCATCCTTTTGGAACTTTTCAGCATCATCTATGTACAATTGAGCATTTTCTATTACAGACTTTAAACTCGAATCATCTTTGAACATTTTTACAACCTCCTCTAATGCCTTTCTTGCTTTTGGAATGTATTTTGAAAGCATCTGATCTGATATTTTCTGAATCTTTGATGAGTTGTCAAATGGCTCATCAAGACATGTTGAAAATATTTTGATTGCATCATGCTCTGTAAAGTGTAATCTTCCTGGCATGATAATAGTATGTGGTGGTTTGCCAAAGTCTGTCTTGATAAGAGTTGATATCTTTCCTGAGATTATTTTTTGGGTTTTGGAGCCAATTCTTGATGCCACTATTGCAAATGTGGATTGATCAATCACGTTTCGTTTCTGACCCTTTTCGGTTTCAAGCAAACTGACTAGAGCATCTTTTGGATCTAAAAAAAAGTTGGAACTATTATCAAATTCTAGTATGAGTAAACTGTGGCTTCCCTTTACCATGTTCTCATAAATTGTATAGTATACAGTACTCAGTGAGGGGCTCTCTCTCATGATTGTCACAGGTCTTCCAATCTTGTAATGATGTAGACCACACTCTCCAATCAAAGACGTGATTGCTGATGCGCCATGGATTGTCTTTGTCTTTATCTTGTCTTTTTCTGCCCTTGTACGCAATTCCACGTGAGTTGTTGCAACATATGGATCTCCATACGCCAACAGTACGACATTTTTCTTTTTGGCAAGGAGTAGGATTGCTTTACCGTCCTCCACCATCCATCTGGGGGCAATGGTGAGTTTTCCCTTGACTAGTTTCTTTATCTTTGCTAGTTCTGGTTTTCCTATTGGGCTAGTAAAATTCTCAAAGTATGTCATATCTGCTTTTTTTAAAACTTGAATTGCATTTGCGCTTATTCCATCAAGCCCTGAAATGCCAAGACCTACAAACCATAACATTGTAAAAAAACTCCAACTGCTCTATATTTGGAGCTTCGTTTTAGGATTTTGCTGAATTTTTGAATTCATGCAGTCTTCTAAGGTGGGATAACATTCTTCTAAAGACCTCAATGCTTCTTAGAAATTCATCTGTTGAAACTCTTTCATCAATTGTATGTGATGCATGTGGATCTCCTGGACCATATGTTACAACTGGAATGTTCAACGAGTTTCCTATTATGTTCATGTCTCCAGTTCCTGTCTTTCGAATCAACTGTGGTCTTGCTTTTTCTACATCCATTATGCCCAATGTGAGTGCTCTGACAAGTGGGGAGCTATGTGGAGCCTCAAACGGCTCTGTTTCATCTATTACAGAATAAAATGCATTGACTCCTTGTTTTTTTGCAATCTCTTGAACCGTAGTTGCAATTCTTTCTCCCACCATTTTACAGTTCATGTTTACCGGGATTCTGATATCCATTATTGCATCACACTCTAGTGGTGTAACATTGTGGCTTGTACCTCCTTTGATCTCAGTTAGAGATGATGTGAGCATCATGCTTTTTGCCATGCCTTCTTGATTTTGCTCTAAAGATTTTTTTAACGCGTTTGTAAATACATATGATTCCTCAATTGCATTCTTTGCAAGCCATGGTGCGCTGGCATGAGCACTGTCGCCCACGTTCACTCTCAAGTTTATTGCAATTCTACCCTTGTATGCAATTGTAATATTTTTAATTCCACTTGGCTCTCCAAACACTGCATAATCTATCTCTGGTTTTTGTTTTACAAGACTCTTGATTCCAGTTGCATTTCCTTCTTCATCTACTACTGCTGCAAATGTTATGGTGCCATTGTTGTTGCCTTGTATTGATGCTGCTGCAAGGAGCATTGAGATTAAAGGTGCCTTGGCATCAGATGCACCTCTTCCATAAATGAACCCGTCCTCGTTTCTTACCTTTATCTTTCCTGGAACTGTATCCATGTGACCACATAACATTATTCTTGGATATCCAGATCCCTTTGTAGCAATGAGATTTCCTACATCGTCTATCTTTATGTCCTCAAATCCAAAATCATCACACTTGTCTGCCAGAAACTCTGCAAGTGGTTTTTCTGAAAGAGAAGGTGTATAGAGTCTTAGAGCCTTCTCTAGAACTTTTACTGAATACCTTGGTGTACTAGTTACTGACGAATCCAATTCTTACTTTCCTTGATTCATTGCGTAATCAATCATCATTGCTGGTATGTTTACGCCTGTAACTCTGACAGTATTTTTGTATTCCGTTGTATTGTTGACTTCATGAACGACAAGGCCATTTTCCTTACTCTCCATTAGATCTACTCCGACTATCTGTCCTTGAACTGCCTCTTTTGCCTTGATGCATATATCTTCTAATTCTTTTGTGACTTTGAGTTCCTCTGCTCTGCCGCCAAGTGCCATGTTTGTCTTCCATTGGTCGTCTCCAGAATATCGATAAATTGCAGCAACAACACTATCTCCTATTACGATTGCCCTGATATCGCGTGGAGGTCTGTTAACAAATTCTTCTAGGTAATACACTTGGTAAATTGGATACATACTCTCTCTACTTTCTATTATTGCCTCTGCAGATTCCTTGTCTTTTAACATGGCAATCATTCTTCCCCAACTGCCAACAGTTGGCTTTATCACCATAGGGTATCCGTTTTTATCAAGAAACTCTAGTGCTGATTCTTGTGAAAATGAAACTGCACTAAATGGTGTAGGTATTCCTTTTTTTAACAAAAGCATATGAGTAAATAATTTATTTCCTGCAAAGATGCTGGTATTCAAAGAATTGATTATGTTTACTCCTTTTCCTTCTAGTGCGGCAGTAGAGTGAAGACTACGATAATAGCTGACACATCTTTGTATTACAGTTCCATAATCTTCCTTGCTTTTATCTAAATTAATGGATAGATTCTTACAGTCTACCATCTTTGCATCGATGCCCTTCTCCTTGGCGGCATCAAAGAGCGCTTTTTCTTCCCACCGGATGGTATCGTAGAGAATCGATAAACCGGAGCTCACTGGCCCCAGTCCTCACCAACAGATTGTGCTGGTTTTAACTCAAAGCCGGAGGATCCCTTGACAAGTTCAAAACTTGCACCGCAATCAGGACAAGTTACTATCTCTCCTTCCATCGAGTCCTTTGGAGGGTTAATGTTTGCATCACATTCTAGACATTTCATATTATTTTCCCTGTTTTTTCTTCTCTATTAATTCCATACTTTGTTCGGAATTAACTATCTTTCGTTCAAGTCTATCATCAAGTGGTATCTCAAGCAAGTCTCCCATTCTTAGGTTCTTCAAGCCAGCTGCTACAGCCTTTGCATGATCTTCGTTTTGCTCAAGGCCTAAAAGAGACATCAAATATGCTGCACCGTTCTTTCCGGCAAGTTCTCCAAAGACAATTCTTCTCCTATTTCCTACTACCTTTGGCTCTATTGGCTCGTATGCAGCTGGGTTTCGTAAAATTGCAGCCAAGTGAGTTCCAGCCTTGTGCTTGTAGGCAGTAGGACCTACAATTGGCTTTGAATCATAGGGAACAATTGTGGTATATTGCTCAATTAATCTTGAGAGGTCCATGAGCATGTCTAGTCTAAAGTTATTTGGGGACTTGTAGAGATATGTGAGGGCAACTGCTGTTTCTGCAAGTGCGGGTATTCCAGTTCTTTCTCCAATTCCATCAATTGTTGTGTGAATTTGATCTGCACCACCGTCGCATCCTGCCAATGCATTTGCAAGTGCAAGACCGATATCATTGTGACAGTGTACATCAAGTGGAGTTTTTATTTCTTCACGAATTGATTTTACAAAATTATACATTCCATTTGGTCGCATGATGCCAACAGTATCAGGTAAGCTGATTCTATCAACACCTGCATCAGAAATTGCCTTGCATACCTGCATGAGGAACTCTGGATCTGCTCTACTACCATCTTCAACAGTGAATCGCATCTTAAGTCCATGTGACTTTGCATATTCTACTGTCTCAACTGATCTTCGTAATGCTTCTTCTCTTGTGATTCTTAACTTGTCCTTCATGTGGATTTCAGAGATTCCAAGATAAGTTGCCATCCATGTAGCGTCACAACCAATTGCAACATCGACATCTTCTTTTAATGCACGAACATGTGCAACAATGTCTGCCTTTAGCCCTTGTTTGATTATTGTCTTTGTTGCTTCCTTGTGATCAGGTGATACTACAGGTGATATCTCAATTTGATCAACTCCAAAATAATCAAGCATCCACGCAATCTGGATTCTTTGCTTGTTTGAAAAAGTAACACCTGGGTGCTGTTCTCCCTCTCTTAGTGTACTATCTAGTATTCTAATCTTCTTTGGTTTTACACCCATCTCGTTGTATTGATATGCATAATAGTTTGCGTCGTCCATTTCTCAAATTTTATCTGGGTTTTACAAATATAAACATATTCGTACAGAAATCGTCTAGTTTTGTTATTTTTGAACCGATTATCGGCGATTTTCAGAATTGTATAACGAAATTCGTTTTATGTTACTGTACGCAATATTATGACAGTATTGGTATCAAATACGCCTGGAACCTTTCGCAGCTCATCTATGCATACATTGATGTCTGTAATTGTTGGTGCCCTGATTATTGTAGCAATGTCATACTGACCTGTTATCTCAAACACTGTATGTACCCCTCGTAGCTTGGAAAGTTTTGCAGACACTTTGGATGTATCAGTTGATGAATCAACTGAAATCAAGATTATTGCACTGGTAGAATTTGCATCTCCAGTTTCAATTGTAAATTTCTTGATTGTACCTCCATCTGTAAGATTTTTTACTCTTCTTCTTACTGCTGATTCTGACAGTCCAAGTTTTTCACCAATCTCTACAAATGATTGTCTAGAGTCTTTTTTTAGCATCTCAATTATTGTATCATCTGTTTTGTCTCTAGACATTTCTTCTCTGTTCCTCCTTTGTCAGTATCATGTCTAGAGTTTCTAAAGCTTTGTTTATGTCTGATTCTGATATTACAAGTGGTGGCAACAATCGTAATATGTTCTTGCCAGAATAAAGAAGTAATAGATTATTTGCAATTCCGTCAAACAATATGTCTTTTACTTCAAACTTTATCTCTACTCCAATCATCAAGCCCTTACCTCTTATCTCTCGAATTATCTTGTGTTTTTCTTTTAGTCTTTCTAGTCCTTCTCTGAATAACTTTCCATTTTTCTCTGCATTCTCAACCAGCTTGTCCTCTGTAAGTGCATCAATTGCTCCAATTCCTGCCGCACATGACAATGGGTTACCGCCAAATGTTGATGATTGCTCTCCTTTGCTAATTGATGCCAGGATGTCTGGCCTCACTAGAGTTGCACCCATTGGCACACCTCCCGCAATTCCTTTTGCAAGGCACATGATATCTGGCACTGTATCCCAGTGCTCACTTGCCCACATCTTTCCGGTCCTTCCAAGACCTGCCTGGATCTCATCAAATACTAGAACAATTCCTTTTTCATCACATAATTTTCTGACCTGTTGCAAAAATCCATCTGGTGCAACATTGATTCCACTCTCTCCCTGAATTGGCTCCATGATTATCATTGCGGTATCAGAATCAACCGTATTTCGTAATGCCTCTATGTCTCCAAATGATGAAAATCCTACCGTGTCTACAAGTGGCTCAAATGCCTTGCGATATTTCTGGTTGAATGTAACTGATAGCGCGCCAAGTGATTTTCCGTGGTATGATCCATTCATTGCAACCATTTTTTTTTTCCCTGTAAATTTGCGTGCAAACTTGATTGCAGCTTCAACTGCTTCTGTTCCACTGTTGTTTAGGTAAACCTGACTTAGACTCTTTGGTGCAATTTTTATCAGTTTTTCAAGAAACTCTTCTCTTGTCTTGTTGTATAATGAACTGTGAACTGTTATGATCTTGTCAAGTTGATCTTTGATTGCCTTTACTACTCGGGGATTACAGTGGCCAACTAGTGCAACACCATATCCTCCCATGCAGTCGATGTATTCTTTTCCGCTTGTGTCCCATACATGAGCTCCACGTCCACGTTCTATTGTTACAGGAAATCTCTGGTAGATATTTCCCATGAATTGATCTTCTGTCATTTTGATATCACCGTACAGTTATCATGCGCGATTGCCGCAGATATTGGGTTTTCCTTTTTGCCATTTGCAACAAGCGCCTCCTTGACACCCATCTCCAATGCCTCTGTTGCGGCAAGTATCTTCTTTTCCATGCCAAATCCGATCTTTGGCAAGATCTCTTTAGCTTCTGCAAGAGATAGTTTCTTGACTAGTTTTTCTTCCATGAGTAAACCGTCTACGTTTGTAAGAAACAATATTTTGTCAGACTGCATCTTGCCTGCTACATATGCAGCAGCTCTGTCTCCATCAACATTGAGAAAATCGCATTCTTCGCTTATTGCAATGGGCGATATTACTGGAACATATCCTTGATCTAAAATAGACTGGATCAATCCTGTGTTGATGTCTTTTATCTTCCCTGTATATCCTCCATCTATTACCATCTTGCGACCCTTTTCATTCATTACGATTAATTTCTTTTTTCGTTCTGCTTGTATTATCTTGCCATCTATTCCTGAAAGGCCCACTGCATTGATTCCATGTTTTTGAAGCATGCCTACTATCATTTTGTTTATCTTTCCTGACATGACCATTGTGAATATCTCGGCAGTCTCTTTATCTGTAAATCTACTCTTGACTCCACCTGGGGATACAATGAATTTTTGTTCCTTTCCCAAGGCTTCAGAAATTTTTGTTACTTCTTTTCCTCCACCATGTACCAAAATGAGTTTCTCTTTCTCTGAAATCTTTTTTATGTCTGATATGGTACTAGGATGAAGACCATCTACCACACTTCCTCCTATCTTTATTGTAATCATCTTTTTACACAGGAGTTAATGGGGAATATGCAATTCCTTCCATTTCGTTGAATCCTGCCATGACATTCATGTTCTGGATGGCAGAGCCTGCTGCACCCTTCATGAGGTTGTCTGATGCTGAAAGAACTACAATTCTGTTATTGTCTTCGTCAATGTCAAATCCTATATCACAAAAGTTGGAACCTACCACAAACTTTGGATCTGGGAATTTGTAAAACCCTTTCTTGTCACGTATTAGTCTGATGAATCTTTCATTTTGATATTGTTCACGATACATCTTCCACAAGTCCATCTCGCTCACTGGTTGATTAAGAAAGACGTGGTTTGTGCAAAGAATTCCTCTTACGATATCTACTGCATGTGGACTCATTGATACTTTTATCTTGTTTCCAGCTGCTATGCTTAGCTCTTGTTCTATCTCACCTGTGTGTCTGTGCTTTGCTGGCTTGTATGGTCTGATAACACCTGATCTCATTGCGTGATGCGTACCTGAAACAGTTCCTGCACCTGCACCAGAAGAGCCTATCTTTGAATCAACTATGATGTGTTCTGTATCGATAATCTTCTTTTTGATCAATGGATATAATCCAAGAATTGATGTTACTGCCATGCATCCAGGGCATGATACAATTTGTGATTTTTTTATCTCCTCTCTATGAAGTTCTGGAACTCCAAAGACTGATTTTTCTAGCAACTCTGGATGTGGATGCTGCCAGCCATACCATTTGTCATAGTCTACAGGATTGTGTAATCTATAATCTGCACTAAGATCAATTACCTTCATTCCTCTGTCATAGAGTGCTTTTACAATATCCACTGCAGTTCCATGTGGTACTGCGGTAAATACCAAATCACACTTGTCTGTTAATTTATCATAATCAAGTTCTGAAAATGTCATATCTGTAAATCCCTTCAAGCTCGGCTGGATTCTGGAAATGTATTCTCCTACATATTGCCTTGAAGTTACCATGGAAATTTCTGCATGTGGGTGGCTAACAAGTAATCTAAGAATTTCTCCACCGACATACCCTGATGCACCGACTACACCAACTTTCATTGATACTCTCCTACCAGAATATAGTATAATTTAAACTCTAAAATTTTTTTCAACTTTTAGAATTTATCGCTTGGCGTAACCTACTGCATAGTCGATCATTTCTTTTGGGATGTTTTTCTTGGCAACTTTTGACAATCCCTTGAATTCTACCGTGTTGTTTACTTCATGTACCACAAATCCGCGTTTTTCGTCTTCCATCACATCAATTCCAAGGATTCCGCCTCCTACTGCCTTGGATGCCTTCATGCAAATGTCTTCTAGATCCTTTGTAATGTCACATGCAATTGGCTCTGCTCCAAGAGCAATGTTTGTCTTAAAACCGCCAGTTGATGTTCTATACATTGCAGCAATAAGTTGGTCTCCTACGGATATGGCACGTATGTCTCTTGGTGGACGTGTCACAACCTCTTGTAAATAGTAAATCCTGTCCAAGGGCCCATCGTTTAGTTCTCTGACCTCAATTATTGCATCTGCTGTCTCCCTATCCCTTAGAGGCACAACCCCCCTTCCCCAACTTCCTATGATTGGCTTTATCACAAGTGGGTAGCCGCCTTTTTCTAGTGTCTCAATTGCAGTCTCTGATGAGAATGTAAAGTATGTTTTTGGAGTGG
>JANWJG010000072.1 GCA_025449485.1 Nitrosotalea sp.
CTCACAAAATCATAAAGATTTTAGATTAAATGTTGCAGCAGACGGAGATTTATTGTCAGGATTAATTTTCAAGGCAAAAAAATCAGGCGCATTGATGATAGGTGGAGGAATATCAAAGCACCACACGTTATGGTGGAACCAGTACAGAGACGGCTTAGACTATGCAGTATACATCACAACTGCACAAGAATTTGACGGTAGTTTGAGCGGTGCACTTGTTAGAGAGGCAATATCATGGGGCAAGGTCACAAAGAATGCCAAACAGACCACAATTCATGCAGAAGCAACAACAATTCTGCCATTTATCTACTCGGCTCTGCTTGCGAAACTCAAATAGTATAAACAGTCTTGGAATATACTTGCTCAAACCCTAACTTTGAATAAAATTCTAGCAGATTGTCTTTTCCATATGTCTCCAGCATTAAAAATTCCAAATTTTTAGAATTGACTTTATTTGATGCAAAATCAATCAAGGATGCAGCAGTTCCATGATTTCTTTTATCTGGAATAGTACCGAGACAATACAGTCCCAAGACAGAGTCCTTTTCATACAAAGCCATGCAAGAGCTGCCTGATTCATCCACAAAATATCCTACAGATGATAGTGATTGTTCCAGGATAGAAGATACATGCTTGGACCAGGATGGACAGTCATATGCCTCGCAGAAAATTCTTGCCCATATACCAATAGAATCATGCATAATTTTAACAGCACTAGTTTTCTTGGTAGATACAGTTCTTTTTTTTTAGGACATACTGTGTATCATAATGAGAGAATCCCTTTTTTTCAAGCAGGTCATCAAATTCTGGATAATTCATTGAATAAATACATGGTACCAAGTTGTTTTTTCTAAAATATTCTATTGATTTGTCAACCATGTCTTCACTCATACATGTAACACCTGTCAGTTTATTGAAAAAAACATCATCTGCAAGTTGAGAGTTTGCATATAGCGTGCCACAGTCAAATTTTGTTGTATTACTCCAGGCTCCAGTAAAGCCCATGTCATTTGATTCAATTTTTGATATCATATGTGCAATCCAAGTATGTTGCACATACGACTGTAATCAATTTGGCTCAGGCCCTTTCCATTTTTTACCTCGGTACATATTTTTTCCAGGTTTGCAAGAGCAGTAGGAGAGTCAAGATCGTCATCTAGTGATTCCATAAAACTACGAACAAGATTAGAGATATCCTCATGTGTAGTATCAGAGACGCGAGATTTAGCCAGATGAATCAAATCAAGCAATGGTTTTTGTCGTTCTAGATCTTTTTCAGAAAAATCCATGTCATCACGGTAATGTTTTGAAAATACATACAGTCGAATCAAATCAGAACTATATTTTTTTATCAGATCCTTTACCCATACAACGTTTCCCAAAGATTTTGACATTTTTTCACCATCAGACAAGACAAGTCCTACATGAACCCAAGCTCGAACTGGCTCTTCAGAGTCTGTCAAGAGTTCATACTGCGCAAGATGCGCCTCATGGTGAGGATATAGTAGTTCTCTTGCACCTCCATGGATGTCATAGTTTTTGCCAAAATTTTCTACCGCAACTGCAGTATCTTGCATGTGCCACCACGGAATCCCTTTCCCAAGTTGACTTTCCCATGAAAAATCAAACTCATCTGTACAGTTCCACAACATAATGTCTTCTTGATTTTTCTTACCAGGCCCAATGTCCAACCTATGTAGATTTAGTTCAGTTCTAGTCTGTTGCGAGATTTTTCCATAGTTTTTGACTCTAGAAACGTCAAGGTAGACATTTCCATGAGCCGTGTAGGCAACTTTTTTTTGTATCAATTCTTGTACTTGTGTTTCAATACTTGAGACATAATCTGACACATATACCAGTCTGTTGATACTTTGTATTCCAAGTGATTGTAAATCAACTACAAATGCAGAAGCATAGAACTTTGCAATATCTTTGTAAGTTGTCGAGTTTTCTTTTGCCTTGTTAAACACGTTTTGGTTAATGTCAGTCAGATTCACAAGAACATCAGTTTGTAGACTTTGGTCATTTAGATATCTTGACAGAAGATCATATGTCAAAAATATTCTAGCATGTCCTAAATGAGTATAATCGTATACAGTAGGACCACAGATGAATATTTTTACGAGACTTTTGTCAAATGGGACAAAGTCTTGTTTAGATAAAGAAAAAGAATTAAAAAGTTTGAACATTTTTTTGACTTAACGTCCACCTTGTGAAAGGATTGGAGTTAATGTCACAGTAGAACGAACTTTTGGAAGTCGTCTTATCTTGTGTGTGATTACAGATTCTAGCATAGCACCTGAATCAGCTTGCAGTTTTACAAAGATATCATAGATTCCATATGTGCCTCGTACTTCTTTTACTTCAGAAATTTTTGTAAGTTCGTTGATTATCTCTACTTCTGAACCTAGATCACAGTTAATGAGTATGTAGAGTGTTTCCATAACTAAAGACTGGTTTAGCCACATAAAACGATATCCATATTTAAAAAGCCGTATTCAATAGTCACATAATGGGAAATGAAGTATTTGTCAGAGAAATTATTCCAATCGATGTAAAGGACGGCTATCTCATAGATGGTTTTCCGTATACAGGTTTAGCAAATGCCATTGCAACAGAATCACTTGTCAACACCACATCACAGTTTGAGCTTGCAGGTGTTTTAGATTCTGAACTTTTTCCTCCAATCAGCATTGTAAGAGATGAGGTGCCAAGCTTTCCAGCACGGATTCTAGTCAACAAGGACCTCAAAGTGGCAGTCTTTTCATCATTTCTTACACCTCATGAATCAATTCACCGAGATGTTGCAAAAGTCATGCTCAAATGGGCAAGTGATCACAAATGCGCTTTTATCATAAGCAGTTCGGCAATCAAAAGCGATGACGAATCTCCCTTTGTCATAGGAGTAGGAAGTACTGTAGCGGCAAAGAAGAAACTGCAAGATGCAAATGTTCCAGTGTTAAAAAACGGAACAGTCCCAGGTATTCCAGGAATTTTATTAAATGAAGGAATGATAGCAAACATCAACGTCATAGTATTGTTATGCAAGGCAAGAGACTCTGGACCTGACTTTAAAGCAGGTGCAGAGATTTGTATGGCAATGACAAAACTGGTTCCAGGAGCATCATGTGATCTCAAACAATTACTCAATGAAGCAGAGGGCATAGAGCAAAACCTAAAGCAAACAGAACAAGATGTAGGTCCACTCAGAGATGCAATTTACGGATGACATTCCAAGAGAAAATCATTCCAAGAGAAAATCTTGAGAAATTTTTAAGGATATTAGACTCGGACGAAGGCATCAGAATAGACAATGAATCAAACCACATATTTGTAAACAAGACATCAAAGAGATACTGTATTGACATATCAACAGGCGACAAGGATGATTTCATTTACAAAAACAGCACTGCAGAAGTAATGGATTTTCTAAAGAATTACATCAATCAAACATCAAGAATCTTTTCGTACTGAAATTCAACCACAATCAAGTTCTTCAACATTTGATTTGCATTCGCTGTTAAATTGAGAGATCCTAGAGTTTAACGCATCACAGAATTGTGGGTCTTTTGTTTGCTCATATTTTTTTTCATCACCTGCAATGTTTAGCTGCCGTATTGCACAGACATTTGACAATTCAGTTTTATAAGAAACAAAGATTGCAGCCAAGCCTATTACAATTATGACCAAAATCCACT
Organism: Nitrosotalea sp.; assembly: GCA_025449485.1. Lineage (GTDB taxonomy): Archaea > Thermoproteota > Nitrososphaeria > Nitrososphaerales > Nitrosopumilaceae > Nitrosotalea. Next base: position 3,699 of record JANWJG010000072.1, read on the forward strand.
TTGTTTGTCTGCTAGGCATTCTGGCTTCTTGAGACGTCTACCTCAATAGTTGAGACATTTCTCTCTTTTCCATCCTTTGATTCAAGTCTTTCAGAGAAGATCCTCACGCCGCTTACTTTGTAACCCATAGCACTCATTCTTTTGACTATCATTTGGGATACATCAACTGCAGTAACTATGCTTCTACCTCTTGCCTTTATGGTCACAGTAGGCTCGTTTGCAAGAAGTGTAAGAGTGGCATTAAGATATGTCAGAATTGGCTTTTTGCCAATAAATACAATATTTGGCGGTCTTGACACAAGACCACTCTTGTTGTGTTTTATTTAATAGTTAGCACAGCAAAAACTGGATTTTCTATTTGGATAAAGATGCGTTAGATGTCAATCAAGATTTTTTTTGTCAATGTATCGTTGTAATATTTTTTCAATGTCCTCTGTCTGGGACTGTTTTACTTCGTCAACTACATCTTTTTCTGCGATTTCATAACAGTTGAGCATTTCATTTTTTTCCTTGTAGAACAACAATATTTTTTCTTGATATATGCAATAGTACAGCTTGTCAACTTCCATCTTTTCTGAACGTATCTTGACACCCTCTGATTCCACCACTATTGGATAATCCACAGTGGGTTTACTTGTACAGCATATTTAGATGATATTACTAGCAAGATAATCCTTGGAACAACAATAACGTAATAAGTATTTCAAATCATAAATTCACTATGACTGATAGAGTAGTATTTCACATTGACTTTGATTATTTTTTTGCCCAGTGCGAGGAGATACGCAGGCCAGATTTGAAGACAAGACCCGTAGCTGTATGTGTTTACTCAGACAGAGGAGGCGACAGTGGTGCAATTGCAACTGCTAACTATTTGGCAAGAAAATATGGTGTCAATTCTGGAATGCCAATCAAGTTTGCAAAAAAGAAACTAGAAGATGTCCCAGAAGCAGTGTTTTTGCCAACTGATTTTGAATATTATGGCGAGATATCAGAAAATGCCATGGGAATAATAAGAAACCATGCAGATATCTTTGAGTACGTAGGACGAGATGAGGCATATCTTGATGTCACAAATAGGACAGGCCACGATTTTAAAAGAGCAGCACACTTGGCGCAACAACTCAAGAATTCATTGCGCACTACAATCAAGCTCTCAAGCACCATAGGTATATCATCAAACAAGCTTGTCTCCAAGATTGCATCAGGATACAAAAAACCAGACGGTCTTACCATTGTAGAACCACAAGACATTGAATCATTTTTGAGCCCACTACCGATAAGAACGATTCCAGGAATAGGCAAAAAGTCTGAGGAAAAATTTTCCGAGATGAATCTTGAAACAATATCGCAGCTTCGCAGTGTAGATGTTTTTACTTTAAACGGATTGTTTGGAAGAAAAGTTGGCGCTTACATATACAACGCAGCTCGTGGAATAGACGATGACCCAGTATCTCCAAGACATGACCCAATTCAATATAGTCGCATAGTAACACTAAAGCAAGATTCCAA
>JANWJG010000073.1 GCA_025449485.1 Nitrosotalea sp.
CCTGTCGGCAAATTTATCCATCTCAAATACTTTCTTGAATCCACTGACAATAGAATCAATTTCATAAGTATCTTCAAGTTTTACAGGAAGACGATAAAGACCAAGTTTGTAACTGTGTAAAGGATAGACTCCTCTTTTTGATGTGGCTGATTGAACTGTATACACTTTATCCTTTAGCAGGAGTGACATCTGATTTGTATAGTTAAAAAAGAGTTTAAAAATGCTTCTTAATAATCAGGGCAAGTCTCTTCGCGGATCTTTTGATATCTTTGTTCCATCTCTGTTGCGTGTTCAAGGACTTTATCAAATCCATACGTGTCCTTGGGAAAATACCAGCGTATGCCTACCTTGTGCCCTATTCCATCCATATCATAGATCATTCCCTTATCAGAGTTTACGCCATATTTCTCATCAATCGATCTTTCTTGTGGTGTAAGACCACGCTTTGTCTTGTCTTCCATGATAAAGTAAATTGGATCATCAAGTATGGAATAGAATATGCCTTTTTTTAGAATTGGCGGTTCCGGACTATTATTTTTCGATTGGGTTTCCAATCATATTACCCCATTCAGTCCACGAACCATCATAGTTTCTAACTTGAGGATACCCAAGAAGATATTTTAGAACAAACCACGTGTGTGAAGATCTTTCTCCAATTCTACAGTAACATATGACATCCTTGTCAGGTGTGATACCTTTTGATTCGTAAACTTTCTTGAGTTCTTCTACTGATTTGAAAGTGCCATCCACGTCATTTACGGCACTTGCCCAAGGAATGTTGTTTGCGTGTGGAATGTGTCCACCTCTCTGAGCATGTTCCATAGGATATTCAGCCGGTGCAGTGACCTCACCTGAGAATTCTTTTGGTGAACGTACATCAACTAGAACGGTATCTTTTTTGTCAAGTGCTCTTCTCACATCAAAGAGATATGCACGTAGTCCTTCATTTGGCGGTTGTGCAACATAGTTTGTTTTTGGTATTTGTGGTTCGTCTTTTGTGTAAGGTTTGTTTTCAATCTCCCATTTTTTTCTTCCACCGTTCATGATTTTTACATTTTCATGTCCGTAATACTTGAAAATCCAAAATACAAAGGCTGCAAACCAGTTGTTAAAGTCACCATACAAAATAACCTCAGACTGGGTAGTTATTCCATTTCTTGACAGCAAGTCTTCAAATTGTGATTTGCTGATTATGTCTCTAGTAATAGGATCGTTGATGTCTCGTTTCCACCAGATTAGACTTGCCCCTTGGAGATGTCCTTGTCTGTAGGCATTCTCTGGGTCATAGTCAACTTCAACAATTTTAAAGGATGCATTGCTCAAATTCTTTGAGACGGTTTCTGTATCTACTAAAACTGGTTGCGCATAATTCATTTTGTCTCTATCGTACTACACTCAGAAGGTTCTTAATATTTTATGCTCAACAGATGCTTTTTAAGTGAAATTAAAATTAGTAGTTTTGCTTGGATCTTCACAATGTTGCACTTGTAAGCAAAGTTGGTTCAAAAGAATCAGAAGACGCTGTAAAAAAAGTTGCCAAGAAATTGCTTGCAAAAAAAATCAAAGTGTATACAGTTTCACCCGTAGATGTAGACGGAGCCAAGAAAATCAATGATCTAGAAGATCTCAAAACTACCAAACTAGATTTGACAATCACACTAGGCGGAGATGGAACAACTTTACGAACTTTTAGGTATCTAGAAAACGAGGTTCCAAATCTTGCAATAAACGTAGGAGGAAATAGAGGCATATTATCAGAGATAACACTGCCTGAAATAGATACTGCCATTGAACAAATTATTGCAAACAAGATTTTTTTGGACAAGCGAATTAGAGTAGTTGCGTCTTGCGGGGGACAAGATTTTCCTCCAGCGTTAAATGAAATTTACATCAATAGACAGAATTTGACAAAGACATCGTTGTTTGAGATCAAATTTCAAAGCGACAATGTAACACAAAAAATGGACGGAGTAATTGTGGCAACACCAAGCGGTTCCACTGGTCACTCCTATTCCTTGGGAGGTCCAATTCTTCATGAAAGTCTAGATGTTCTTATCATAACACCTGTTGCTCCAGTCAACAAGTTACCGTCAATTGTAGTTCCCGATGAAAAAATTGAGATCATAAGCAGTCATGACTCTAACATAATCATGGACGCACAGGTTATCAAAACCGCCAGATTTGATGAAGTGATTACCATAAGAAAATACAAAAAACAAGCTGTATTTGTAAGACTGAAAAAACAGGGTTTGAGACAGATGAGCAAGCTTGGTTTCTAGAATCTTAGATGCTACCTCATTTTATGCAGGAGTGCCGTTTTCTTCTCAAGAACATGGCTTTACAACTCCGTTAGTTTTTGAAGAGATTAAACATATTAAAAAAAGTCACGCTGCAGTACAAACGCTTATCGACTTGGGCAGACTAACGATTGTAGAACCAGAAGAAGAATTCATCAAATTTATTTTAAAAGAGTCAAAAAATACAGGAGACTTTTCCGAGTTATCAAAAGAGGACATGTCAGTACTTGCATTGTGTGTCCAGCTAAAAGGCGAACTAGTAACAGATGATTATACAGTATCAAATGTTGCAAAACACCTGAACCTCAAAGTTATTCCAATTATGACCAAGGGAATAACCAAGGTGTTAGACAGTGTGTACTTGTGTCCTGCATGCAACAAGAGTTTCAAGAAAATGTCTGATTGTCCCATTTGTGGAAGTAAATTAAGGAAAAAATCAGCTAAAAGAAAGTTGCCTTCCAACCCAGTTGACAAAAAAGCCATCGCATAGATTTACATTTTTACATCCAGATATCATACGTCGTGTAGTGTCTTTTGATCAGTTTTTTTTCCAGTCTTGTTTTCAGCATCAAGTATCTTGCGTATCTTTTGAGCGCGGGCTTCGCCCATCCCACTTATTTTTGACAGTTCAACATATGACGCATTCAGCGAATTGCTTGTAGAGCCAAATTTTTCAAGCATTCGTGTTGCAAGTTTTTCTCCAACACCTGGCAGGCTGCATAAAATTGACAATTGTTGTTGTTTTAAATCGCCAGATTTTCGGATTTTTTTAAGAAATGGCCCCTTGATCGTTCCCTGTCTTGCACACATGGAAATCAACAACTTGGCAGTATGAGACGCATTAGGAGTTGGGATTACAGGTATTTTAAAATCAAGCACAACAGAAGACATGGCTCCATAGAATACAAGGGGGTTTTCCGTGATTTTGTCAATCTCGTCAACATTTCCTTCTATTAGTATACATGGATGCTCAAAGTGTTCTTTGAGTCTATTACATTGATCAAATAGTCTCCCATCAAAAACTGATGATATAAAATCACTAACGCTTTTTCGTTCCACTATGGTTTCAGGTGCAACAATATAATCGCCCACAGGCAGATTCATCATCTCCACTTTTACTCCAATTTGTTTTAACAGATCAGGGATTCCGCTTTTTCGCTCCCTTTCGTCAATTACCATTCGGAGATCGTCGATTTTCATTAAACAGTTAGTTTTCTGTAAATATTTTATTTAGGAGTATCTGTCTTTTGTTGTCCTGGTGGAGCATTTGATCCTCGTAGCATCTCACGGATTTTGGCTTCAGCTTCTTTGAGATTTTCCTTGATTCTAATTTCTTGTTTGGACAATACCATAAGTCTTGTATTTGCAAGTTCTTTCTTTTCTTGCAATTCTGAAAGCAGTGTAGCCTTTGTAGATTTTACAAGGATTGATCCTGCAGTCTTGTAAACAGTGTCATCATCGTTTGCCTTTTGTAGGATTTCAAGTGCCCTTTCAGTCTCCAGATGTTCTGATTCAAGATGTTGTTTTTGCATCATGATAGACTGGAGGTTTTGTTGTAATTGTTGCAATCTTCCCACTTGTTCTTGTAACCACGGAGGGAGTTGTTGTTCGCCTGCAGACATGAATCTCTGACTTGTTATTTTGCTTATATCTTTACCGATTCGATGGAATCATTACTTGCTTGAACAAGTCTTAAGGTAGAGTTCAGGTTAGCTCGTAGGTGTTGAATTTCTTGGGCCTCAATTTCAATTGTAATTTTTTTATCAAGAGAAAAATTTGTTTTTGTCGGGTTTTCATCATAAAACTTGTTGTCAATTTCAATAGAATCAAAAATTGATTTTGTTTTTTTTCCGGCAGAGATTTCTATCTTGGCATTATAGTTTGACATCGTATGCCAAGCCTGCAACCTTAAAGCTACATTTCTTACAAGCCCAAATTCCTACCGCTTCTCTTCCAAATCTTTCAGAACCACATTGTGGACATTTTCTTGTTGACTTTAGTTGTCTGTGGACTGAGGTGTATTTTTTTCGTGGCTTGAGGCCATATTTCTGACCTAGTCCTTTGAGTGATGCTGTCTTACCTTTTGCCATTCTTACATCAACTGCTCAAATTGCTTCCTTATTTTTCTTCCTACAGCAAGTGCGGTTTCAGAGCATTGTAAGAGTTGTTCAGCAGTAAATCCATCGCTTCCGCCCTTTTGTACAGCACAGATGTTGCCATCAGTGTTTGATGTAATTGTAATTCTTGCATCCATACAAGATTCTTCATCTTTTGTTGGATCAACTATGATATAGTCACCAATTCTTGCCATGGTAACAGACACAGGTAGTGTCTTGATCGGAGGTTTTGATGTCACTCCCTCTACAAGAACAGGTGCTTCATCTTTAATTTCCCATTTTGGAACAGTACAAGATAGTATTCCAGCTACAGATGCATAAGAGCATGCATCAAAAAGATTTCCGCCAGAATCTATTACACTGCTATCAATGAACATGCCAATGACAGACTTGTTCTCGATTAGAACAAGCTTGTGTAAATCAATCATTTCAGTCTCTCTTATTCCTCTATCAACAACTCTTGCAAGTTCTATGACTTCCTCATTTGGTGGACCAGGTTCTGCATTTGGATCTGCCAATGGCAAAATCTCTGCTGTGCAGATAAGAATTCCCTTGTCTCCAAGATCTGGAAATGGTTTATCTGGTTGTATCTTTACTCCGGTTATGATTTCGGTATTTCCTAATTTTACTCGAGCAGAACCGTTAGCCTTTGGAATAACTCCTGTTTCAATGACTAGTGGTCTTTGTTCATCAAGGGAACGACCGTCGATTCTTTTTCCTGTTTTTAATAGTTCAAGAATCTTATCTTTCTTTAGTTGATCTAGAATTTGAGAATTCAATTTTATTGCTCACCGTTTTGAAAGTATTTTTCCATTAATGCCTTTCTTTGGATTTCATAAACTCGTTTGCAACCTACTAGCGCAGTTTGCATACATGTCTTGAATTCTTCAGGTTTTAGCATACCGTCAAGCTGCAATAGTGTAATTTTTCCCATATTTGGCATCAATGCCACTGGCATGTCTGCCTGGCCTTCTTGATCTTCTTCATTGTTTACATCAAGCACTATCCTGTCTGCTACTTTACCTGCTGCACAAGCAGATACCAAGTCACGCATTGGAATACCTGCGTCTGCAAGAGCGACTGCTGCAGCATCAAGTGCGGCACATCGTGAACCTCCATCTGCCTGAAGGACCTCAATGAATACATCGATTACAGTGCGTGGATAGTCTTTTAGTATTACAGCAGGTTGTAGTGCCTCTTTGATAACTTTGGAGATCTCAATTTCTCTTCTGGATGGAGCAGGATTCTTTCTTTCAGTAACAGAGAAAGGTGACATGTGGTATCTACATCGAAGAATTCCAGAATCTGGATTTGCCATGTGTTTTGGATGAACATCTCTAGGACCAAAAACACCTGCTAAGATCTTATTCTTTCCAAATTCAATATATGCAGAACCGTCTGCATTTTTTAGTACTCCAACTTTGATAGAGATATTTCTAAGCTCGTCTAATCTCCGTCCATCACATCTAATTCCATCTTCAGTCATTAATTGTGTCATTGTTTTCACCATCTGGTACCCCAAGCATAGATTTGACTCTTTCAGTCAAATTC
>JANWJG010000074.1 GCA_025449485.1 Nitrosotalea sp.
ATTTTATGTGCAATTTCTCTTGCATGTTTGTGTGAGATTGTCTTTTCTCGCAATGCGGCACGAACGTGTCTTGTTTTATCATAATTTTGGAAAGCGTAGCTAAAATGCATAGATATCACTTTAATGGTACGTACAAGCTAGACCTGGATGCTCCTACACCAGGTGCACCGTGTATAACTCTCTTGTTGGTTCGTACAAATTCTCCTAGATAATGTCCAACCATTTCTGGTCTGATTGTAACTGGCAAGAATTCCTTTCCTGAATAAACATGAATTGTAAGACCTGTGAAGTATGGTAAAATAATGACATCTCTTAGATGGGTCTTGATTTGTGTATTGGCTTTTCCGGCATTAGCAGACTTGATTTCTTCCAAGAGTTTTCGCTTGCCGTCTGTGATGCCTCTTGTAAGTGATCTTCTTGCTCTTGATGGCAAAAGTTCAAAGAGTTTCTCTAGTGAAAGATTTTTGATCTCTTCGATTGCCAATCCGCGATACTTGTATTCTTTAACCATTTATGCTCACCATTACTTTAGTTGATTCACGACTGACCATATTATAGCATTCCTATCTTTGTAGCCAAGTCTCTTGCCTTTTCAACTGTCTGGAATTTTACAAATGCTTTCTTGCCGTATACTGTTCTGCATACGTTTAGTCCAATTGGATCTTCTTTGTAGAGAAGTTTTATTGCTTCAACAATCTTTGGCTTGGTTGCTTCTTCTCTTACCAGGAAACAAATTCTGCTTTCATTTTCAACTAGTGCAAATGTCTTTTCAGTGATATACGGTTTTAGAATGATGTGGTTTGCTTCTTCAATATTCATTTGTTAGCCACCAAAATTTCAAGATGAGGAGACTTTAGTTTTGAGATCTCTTCAATTGCGCCCTTAGAAAATACCGTCAATCTTACAGGTGTTGCACCAGGAGCCAAATCAAGTACACTAAGACTTTTTGCAGACACTACATCAACACCCAGAAGTGAGTGTGATGCCTTGGAAAGATTCTTTGAATCTTTTACTACAAATAACACACTCTTTCCTACTTTGGTTTTTCTACCTCTTAGCAAAGGTTTTCCTGAACGACCTTTGAGTCTGCTTCGTAGTCTGTCTACATCTTGGGACAGGTTTAATGCATCTAAAACTTTGACTAGGTCTTTTGATTTTATTACAGATTCAATTTGATCAGATACTACAATTGGGAATGATTCAATCTTGTCTACCTTATGACCTCTGAGTTTTACAAGTGTAGCAGAAGTTGTTGCTGCCAATGCAGAACATAGGGCAAGACGATTTTCTTTCTTGTTCAACATTTTGTGTATTATTCTTTCAGATGTTGGAGGATGTGCCTGTCTTCCTTTTCTTGTCATTGCAACTCCACCAGCTTGGCCTTGTCTTCCACCTCCACCGCCTGCCATCCTTGCAACTCTTGCTTGGTGGTGACCTGTTGGTGGGCTGTTTGATTCGGCAACTACGTCCATACCTGCATTTGGATATCTTCCCTGTCTTTGGAAGGAGTGAGATTCCAAGTGCACGTAAGCCTTGTGAATTAGTTCATTTCTAATAGGAGTTGAAAATACAAGTGGCAATTCTAACTCGCCATCTTTAGAGCCTGTTGTTGTAAAGACTGGAACTTTCATTTGTTAATCATTACCTCTAATATTTTTGGTTGTGTGACCTTTGTCAATTTTGGTCTGACAGGTGCACGAAGTTTTACTAGTCTACGATAAGTTCCTGGAATTGAACCGCGTATTACAACATAATCACCTTGCACTAGACCAAAGTGTTTGTAACCACCAGCTGGATTGATTTTTAATTCTTCATTTGCAGTATTGCTAACTATCATAATTCTACTGTTGTATTGTGTTCTTTGATGGAATCCCCTCTGACCTGCTCTTGGAACAGTGTACATGATAGTTGCAGGACTGATTGGACCTAGGGTACCAAGAGCTCTGACACTTTTTCTTGATTTGTGTTGTTTCTTCTTGACACCCCATCTTGTAATTGGACCTTCGATACCTTTTCCTTTTGTAATTGCGGCAACATCAACCTCTACTCCTCTTTGGAATACTTGATCTATCTTTACTTCTTTCCCTAAAAGATCTTTTAAGAATGCAAATTGTTTTGCAATATCTCCACCCTTTACTGCGACTTCAAAAACATATGGTTTCTTTTGTTCAAGTCCTGCTTTACGTGGAAGAATTGCTGCAATTGCATAAAGCTCATCAATTTGAACAAGTGATTTTTCTGCTTTCTCAATTGCTTTTTCATCTGGTTTTGTTTTGAAAAGTCTTGAAAGCTCTTTTGGTAAATCTTTAGCATAAACATCAAAAGTAGAATCTATTCCATATCTGTCCTTAGAGTAACCCCTGATTCCAATTATGGACATTGGGGGAGTAACTACAACTGTACCAAGTCCGACAAGTTGTTTTCCAAAGTTTGGTGTCTTTTCTCGATCGTCAATACTTGCTATACGCATACAAGCAGCTTTGAAACCGGCATAACCGAGAAGTTTTGGTTGCTCGGATTTTACATCAGGCCATGTTCTAATTCGGGCTTCCATGCTCTTCGCTCTGCCCCTTGGCAAATATGCAAGGCTTCCCCTCCTAGGTTGACTATGTTTCCTATGACCCATGGTTAAGCAAATTTGTCGAAAAGCCCATTATAAGTCTATAATTAGAGAATACCAAGTTTTATTTTGAAAAATTAGATCCTAATGTAGAAAATGCATTATGCCATTTACCAACAGTATGCCACCAATTATTACACATGCAGCACCTGCAATGATACCAAAAAGTAAAAACTTCTTTTTATCAAGCGTTTTGTCATCCAATGTTTTTTTCCACCCAGATCCTGTATTAAAACTAGTTACGGGTTAGAGTGTTAAGCACTGCAAGTGTTCCAAGTATTGCTTCTTCAAGTCTGACAGTTTCTGTTGCCTGATCTGAAAAAAAGTTCAACACCTGAGATCGTGGAATATTTCCAATGCTTTTTCCCAAGATCTCATAGACTCCTTTTTTTGGAGATCCAAAGACTAGCAACACTTGTTCACGTGAGATCTCATCAAAATATTTTTGTGTCTTGTGTATTGGTTTGCCCCTTCGTGACGTCAGTATTATGGCAGATCCCCAGGTGGTAAGAAATGTGTTAAGGTTTGAGACTTCTTTTACATCATATCCCCAATACTGCGAGATCTCTTCTTTTTCTATTTGCTTTACTGAGAGAGCAGGATAGCCCTCCTTGAATTTGACTATGATTCTCTTGCCGTCATCGTCCTTGCTGTAAAATGGAATCAGTTGTTCAAAACCGACATTTACAAATTTTTTTCCTTTGTATTGTACCACAACTCCATCTCTTACATCGCCTGCCTTGATCTTTTTTGGATCGGATGTTTGCACGTGTGATGGTATTTTGAGCGGACTAAGACTTCCTGCAAACTGGAATTCATCGCTTATCGGATAAAGTATTTTGCGCAAGTATTGGGGTGTTTCAAGATAACGAAGTAGATTTCTAAGTAATGATCTGTCCCTGTCTGACCCGCCAGATTCTTTGTAGATGTAAATTGTATTTACATGAAATATCGAGCAAGCTCTTGCAATCTGAGATATCTTCATTGCCTTGTCAAGCGGAGTAGGCTCTTCAGAAAGTGACGAATCTGGAATTGCGATTGAGATTTTCAATGTCTGTCCTAAGATTATTGTGCTATAAAATATGAGATGCTACTTTGGTCTCTTGGCAATGTTTTCTTTTGCCTTGACTGCAAAATGTTCAATGTCTTTCTCATTTGTTCTAGTCAATTGTTTTGTTGCAAGTGGGATTTGTGCCATCTTGATGTGTTTTACACCATCTTTTTCTTCGCTGACTAGATAGATTGATTCGATTGCCATTGCTGCTGCATCTTCAACTGTCATATCCTTTTTGTAGTTCTTTTCTAGAAATTCTGTAACTTGATCTGCACCTGCGCCGATTGCTACTGCGTCATATGAGATGTATGTTCCACTGGGGTCAGTCAAGTAGATAGTACTACCACTCTTGTCAATTCCTGCAATTATGAGTGCTACACCAAATGGTCTTACACCTGCATATTGGGTATATTGTTGAGCCTGGTCTGCCAAGTGTTTTGCTACTGCCTCTACTTCGATTGGCTCATCATATATCATACTGTTACTTTGTGAAAAGAATCTTGCATTGTCTACTTGTGATCTTGCATCTGGAATGTAACCTGCTGCTGCAACTCCAATGTGATCATCGACTTGGAATATTTTTTGTGTAATATCAGAATTTTGTAATTTTCGTGGTTTCTCTTCTACTGCAAGTATGATTCCATCCTTGCTTTTGATGCCTATTGCAAGAGTACCTCGTCTTACTGTCTCTATAGCATATTCAACTTGGTAAAGTCTGCCATCCGGAGAAAAGACTGTAATTGCTCTATCATAACCTGCAGCTGCTGGTAGCATTTCAAAGTTCATCCTTTGAAGGTTTAATTTAAGTTTATACAACTTGAGATCATGCGTTTTGAGATCTCATTTCATGGTCACGAAAATGTAAGATCACTTCATCCAAAATCAATTGAGATAACAACTGACTCTGATCTTACAGTAAATGGAGATTGTATAGTCGGTGTTAAAGCATCATCAGGTTGTCTTGGAATTCCAGACGAAATGAAAACATTGTTGCAAAAACCTCAATCAGAGGTTACTTGCACAATATTGGTCGGTGATCTTTCATACAAGATAACAGGCAGAGGAAGTGAGAAACTTACCTTGAGAAACCCAAATGATATCGTAATTAGAAAAAGCAATTTCACATGTCCAAGAACTCTGTCAATTGGTTGCGATACTGCATCTGATTCAATTCCCCGCCAAATGATAAAGGCGCTACAAAATCCAGAGACCAAAGGGATTTTCAGAATCGAAGTAAAATGAGGGAAAATTATTTTTGCACAAGCAACTGGCCGTTGTTTTCAAACACTTTAGCCATTGCCCTGTTAACAATTTCCATCATGATTTGTTCTTCATAATTTGATTCTGCTGGAACATTTTTTGAGCTTTTTTTCTTTATTTTATGTCCTGCATTTTCGACAATATTTTTTATCACTTTTTCCAGTTTAACTGAGGTGTCTGCAATTGTCTTTGAAAATTCTGACTCAAAATTTGCTGGAAGCTTTGTTCCCATGACCCTAACAGAAGTTCCATAATACTTCATGACAGCTCCTCTGACTTCTTCCATTTTTACAATTTCAATAAGTCCAGCATTTTTTAGAACATCGATGTGATGCCTTATGGTGGTGGTTGCTTTTTTGTATCCCATCTTGTTTAGTTCATCAACAATCTGTTCTGTTGCAAGTTGTTTGTGATACAGAATTTGTAGAATCTTTATTCTTGCAGTATCATCAAGGGCTTTTGCTTGGTCTGCATTTGTACTAAGTATTTTGCTTATTTTGAGTTCTTTTTGTAGCAGTGTTGACATTTTCTAAA
>JANWJG010000075.1 GCA_025449485.1 Nitrosotalea sp.
CAAAACTACAAGCGCTCAATAGCATTTACCCCTTTTTCATTTTTACTCAAGTCATTTTTTCATGCTGGAAATCTGCATTACTATTTATATTCAAGCATCAGAGAGGTAAATTCATGGGACGTCAATATGATACACCCACAGTTGTGACAGCTTGTCTTGCAGTGGCACTAACTATCCTATACTTTGAACTTCCTGCTGCACTTCACTTTACCATGACAGTCTTCGTAGTAGCTTCTTGGTTCCTAGTTGCTATATGCTGGTTAGCTCTGAAAAGTACCCAGTACATGCATGCACTTGGAGGTCACGAAGACGGACACGAAGAAAAAAAAAAGCTAACTAACCATAGCGGCCAAACACTGCAGATGACATCAAATCAGATTAGCCAGGCAAAATCTGAATTAAATGCAGAACTTGACTCACTTCGAAGTTCACTTAAGAACAAAGACGACGAGATTGAGGGTCTAAAATCTGAGATATCAAGTCTTCACACACTTGTAGAGATTGAGAAACTCAAAGTAGATCTTGCCAACCTAAAAACAATGGCCGCAAAAGAAAGCGCAAAAAAGAAAAAATAACTACTTGCAGTGTGCGCAAAAATGTTTACCGTGATTTTCTTTGCATGAAGGACAGCTTATTGCTCCGCCGTAATGGCAATCACATTTGCATCCATCGTTTAGTTTCTCTTCTGAAATCAAGTTGTGTGAATAACAGATACGTCAACTTAATATTTAGATATACTTTTTTCGTCTTTTCAACACTGCAACCACGCTCAATCTATTGCTATAATTTTGTATTTAGCTATACTTTTTGGCATAACCATTACCAAATAGGACTATTTCGCAATAGAAAGTACAACCTTTGGATTGTACGAAAATCAGACTATGGTACAATGTTTAGATTTAGCTATACTTTTTGTGCGGAGGAAATACAGAAATGAAGAATGTTCAAAATGTGTACTCGCTTAAAGTAGCGAACTTTACTACAAGTACTAGTTCAGAACAGAACAAACCTAGGATGCAGCGTAGCCTTTTGATATTTGAGAATTCAATAAAATCACGCTTTACCAAAAGAGAGTACAAGCACAGGCTGCAGACATTCCTGAAATTTACTGGAATAAAAGACTATGATACTCTGGCAAGCCTTGACTCTGATTCTATCCAGTCATTTCTTGAGGATTACATCCTTGACATGAAGGTCAGGGGCTTGAAATCAGTTACAATCAAGAACTATCTCAGCGGACCAAAACTCTTCTTTGACGTGAATCGCAAGTTCTACCACAGGAAGATTTTAGCAAAGATGATTCCCGAAATGGAAAAGGAGGGAAACGACAAGCCGTATACCACAGATGACATCAAGGCAATGCTGAATACAACAACAATCAAGCGAACCAAAGCCATGATCCATTTCTTTGCATCAACTGGGGCAAGACCCAACGTGCTCGAAGACCCAGTACTTAGGCTACGACATCTCCATGATATGCCAATGGGATGCAAGGCAGTCTTTCTTTACGAGGGTTCTAGGGAGGAATACTGGGCTTTTCTGACACCCGAAGCTACCATATCACTTGAACAATACATGGAAGAGCGAAGACAAGCCGGAGAAACCATTACACCTGAATCCCCGCTCTTTGCAAACCGTAGTTCAAGATTTACCAAGTCAGGCCATCTCTCTGCAATGTCTTCCCGTGCGATCATGTCAAATTTGATAAAAAAAGCAGGCATTACACGTTTCAAAACGGGGTCAAGGTTTGACAAGGCGGCAATCTATGGCTTTAGGAAAAGATTCAACACCATACTCAAGACAAACAATGGCATCAACTACAACATTGCAGAGAAATTAATGGCGCACAAGAATGGTCTTGACGGTGTATACTTGAAGCCAACAAGAGAGCAATGCTTTGCGGAGTTTGTCAAGGCAATCCCTGATTTGACTATATTTCATGAAAAAGAAGTCTTGCCTCAACACGACTAGGTTACACATTATCAATTTTTAATGGAACTCATGAACGATGAGTTTAGAGATAGAGAGAAAATGGCTAGAGGATTGAAAAAAGATTATTCGCCTTTGATTAACGGTTATTAGATTTATCATAACTACATTAGATCATACATGAGTTTGGATGGAAACCCACCGTCAGAAGCTTGTGGTATTGAGGTAAAAGGAAATGACAAATGGAAAACTCTGATCCAAAATGCAAGCAAAACTTAAGTATCAATCAACCAATAAGTTTAAGATCTGCCGAGTAAATGTAACGCTAAGCGATGTGGCCAATGGTCACAATGGAAAGGCAATGCGGAGATTACTCCCCTAACCTTTCCGCTTTTAACTTGGAAATATTTTGATTCCCGTACCATAATAATTTGAACCGGAGGGATTGTTGAATTTCTTTTCCAACAATTGATAATATCTATCCCAGTGTTTACTGTGGAAAGATTCTCCATTTACTCTGAAATGTTTTCTAATACAGTAAGCTACACAATCAGCTAATTGAGAAAGATTTCTCCATTTTGAATCAGTGAACAATGGATCCTCTATCAGAAAATCTAGTTTTGAATATAATGTGCCATTTCTTAACATTTCGTATAATTTATTTCTCAATTTTTGATCTTTTGTTGTACCCTCGGAATCTGTAATCATGATACCGTATTGCTGAGGAAATTGAGCCAGAATTAAAGATCTATTTTGTACAGTCAAAAAACTGTTTATTCTTTCAAATAACATACGATAAGCCCAAGTTTCTACATCTATTTTCTTTCGTAGATTATTTTTTAAAATAACTACTGCAATTATGGTCAATTCACTGGAGGCACTTGATATAAAATTGAATATATCATCAAATATTGAGTAAATTTCTTCCCACGATAATGTTTTGTAAATACCATCATGATTTAACATATCTTTGGCATGGAACTCAACATCTGTATCATTTAGTCTAGGGAAGTGGTGTAGCTTTATTTGTTTAACACCATTTTCTATACATTGCCAACTTGATTCGTTTGTAGTAATAGATGCTAAAACATAATTTTCTTTTTCTTCATATTCTGCACGACCAGAAGCATCAAGATATGAGATAAACACGATAAGATACAGTCTTGGGAACGATAGATAATCATTTGGTTTGTTATGGGAAATCTTAATTGAAAATACGAGAAAAAATTAAGATGTATCTCTAGTTTTATATTTAAAAAAAATAAAAATTGGACTTACAACGGTCTTGAATAAGTCCAGTATGCACCTTTTCTACAATGTTTTACAGGCGGAAATGTTTCTCCAACCCTCATTGGAATGTCCTGTTCATTGATCGTCTCATGACATCCTCTGCTTCCATCTGTGTGTCCTGCAAATCTGTAATGACCAGATATTGTACAGATTTCACCAGTTTTACTCATGGTCATAGAATCAATTACTTCTATAAAACAAGGATCGATAATACAATAACCTACTTAGAAAATAACTTGACCTGATGTTTATAACTCAGTATCACTACACTGGATCACAATTATGCGGTTAACATTGCCATTACCGGATTTTAATAACATTTTCAATAATGCACCGGAAGGACTATTCTGGTTTCTATTTGGTAAAGGAATAGATTACTTACTCAAAAACCGCAAAACAGTATTTAGACCTAAGAATTTCCGTAAGAAAATTGGATGGTTTCAGATCATTAGTTTAGGATTATTAGCTTTTTCAATGATGTTGTTAAGTAGTGCATTTCATAAAATTCATGTAAAACCCATTTCTAGTTTGTTGTTTAGGGGGGTAATTGGCATTATTATGATTGGATTTAGGATATTCAAAAAAATTGAACCTCAAATAGCTTCAGAACTTACTAAGAAGCTAAGAGATATACTAATTGAGCATAAAATGGATGAAGCAACGTTTCGTGATAGATTAAAGAGAATATGATTATGTCCCGACAAAAAACAGGTCAAACTATGTCTCTCCCATAGTTAGAACAGAACCTAGAAAGAGGCTCTGTAAACTTGATGGCTCAGGGCAAAACTCATCTTTTTGTTAACCATCGGCTCATTTTAGAGGCTTCAATTTTTGAAGACCATATCTTGCAAGTTTTTCAACAGAATACTTGTTGGAATTATTTTGTCTATAGGATTATTTGCTATTCTTAGTAGGGATTCTGATATTCAAATCAACATAAGGGAGATTCTTCATTCTGGCTTTTATAATGCCATTTACTCCAATCTTTTTAACGGTAGTAGATGTAAAATCATCAAGTGACACTTCATCCTAACCAAAGAAAATTTCGTAAAATCTCTATTGCATTGATAATAGGCGGATTTATCGCTATGGGATTTCTTGCAGTTCCTATCTGGGCAGAAATTTTCCAATCCAAATGGTTTCCTCAATGTTATAACGAATTACAGTGTAATATTCAAGGCTTGAATTATGGTTTACGTAATAACACAGGATATCTAAAAACACCAGTTGGAGGTTGGCTATCCCTTAAATCATATGGTATTTTTGCAGAATCAAATACTGTAAATTATTTTGTTTCAATTAAAGTAGACAATCCGCAATATGTTAAAGCAATTTTCGTTTTGCCCAATATGGGTAACCAGAATAGTTTTAATTTCCTAGATAACGAATCATATGAAATTGCAAAAATATATCTAAATTCTAGCCAGATACCAAATATGCCACTTTATCATACGTCAACAAATTTCTTTACTAATACTAATCAAACACAATTCAATGAAATAGGAAATCTAACATTCTATGCGTTAGTTGTTGATGATAAAAATATTTGTCACTTGGATAAATTTTACGGACAAAATATTGATCTAAAACCTTATGAAAATTTTATACTAGCAAAACGGAATACAGATGATGAAAATTCAGGTAAGATAACTCTGGCTTTAACCATGATGGCAGTCACTCTTGCACCTGTTTTACTTGGTGCAGATTATCTTGGTAGAATTTACCTATACGAATCATGATTTTCTAAGATATTCACTAAGAATACCCATAACAGTTGTGAGTTCTGATGGAAACTACCCCATGTTTGCAAATTCTGACATGATATTATGCAGGTTAAGTTTGGATGAAATACTCTATTTCATGTGTAAGAGTACCAAAAGAAATCTATCCAGCTTACAAACGCATGTGTGAGTTTAAGAGAATTTGATGCAACATTGAACTTGAGAGAAAGGAAATTTACTTGATTTTTCCTTGTAAAATAAGAATTTAGTAATGCTTCAAAAGTAACAATCTATACTAGAAATTCTACACCACTTTTTTAAGCTATTTACGTCCAGTACAGACACAGATGAATATCCAGCATCTTGGAATGATTATGATATGTGTAATTGGGTTGTTCTTGACAATAAATCATGTCTATGCATCATGTGCAACAACAGATGTACCATGTAATGATATGGTGTCAAACCCTGCGCAGAATGAGACAAACCAGACACAATGGAATACGTTTCTTGCAGTGGGCCACTACCAAAACACAAATCACCCTTCAAAATCTGACAAATTATTCAAGGCACAATATCGTATCGTAAATGGAACTGTAGACTCGATTGAGAATCAGTACAATTCATTTACCATTGATGTCTCTTCAACCAATTCAGGATTGTTTGAGATAAAAATTCCAAGAAACTATCCGTATAACAATTCTCCATCTGAGAACTCTGTCCCACAAAATTTCCTGATATTGGTCAATCATAATGAGATACTTCGCAGTGAAACAACATCTGACTGTTTTTTTGATTATTCTATTCCGTTTTCTGGAACAAGTAAAATTGAGATCTTGGCAACCTATATTCTAATCAGTACGCCATATCACGGTGACCATGTAATTGACAAATGCCTGCCACAAACCACAATTCTTGATTCTCCATTAAAGCAGCTCAAGACTGGAACTCTGTCAACAAACGTTCTCTGTAATGAAGGATTACAGCTTGTAGTCAAACAAGAAAAGTATCCTGCATGTGTGAATTCAGAACATGTAACTAGACTAGTTCAACATGGCTGGACAAGGTATCTCCCATCATATTTTCTTGATTCTAGTAATACAAATGATAATCTGACAAACCATTTTCCAAACGTATCTGGGCGAAGTATCAGCATGAAAATAGGCGGTACGCCTCACACTCCTCCATTTTATCTGCCAGTAACTGTTAGTGACCAAATATCGTTAGAAGAACCATCAGATGTTGTAGTTTTACAGGACTTGTCTCCTGAATGGGGAAATATGGCTTTGCAAGATAAAGTGTTTACAGTCCAAGACAAAAATGGCAATGACATCAAGGCGTCATTTTTCCGCCCTGATAGTTTGGGCATACTGCTTGTGGGTCCATCAAAGGAAATCCAATTCACCAATCCATTTCATATGCCAATTAGAAGCTCAAGTGACATGGTAGTAATCAATTACACAATGCCTGACATTGGACCAGTCAATGATGCATATGATCTAAAGTTTGCCTCATTTTATCCAGTTCAGATAACACTTCCACAAAATTCTACTATGATATCAAATGATACTAGAACATACACGCAATTTTGGCATGTGCAAAAAAATGATCGAGTTATTTCGTCATATAATACAACAATCCCATTTGATGATTCCAAGATACCTATCAATAGTGTAATAGATTATGATGTCACTTTCAAGTTGGGAAATAAGAAATGAAAACTCTACATCTTACAATAATTGTTTTTTCCATAACTGGACTGTTAATCAGTACATCTAATTCAGTTTATGCGCCTTGTCCTATCGGGGTTACAGATTGTGGCCCGCCTCCAGGTGTTACAGTATCTACAAGTACAGACAGCCAATTTTATGAAAAAAATGACACAATTACTGTACAAGGACGAGTTTACGTACAAAATTACAGCAATCCGATCACAATACAGGTCATAGGTCCAAACAATACAAAACTGCAGAGTCTTGACGTACCTGTGACTGATGGAAAATTTGATTCAAAGATTACAGCAAATTTTGATACAACAGGACTCTACCAGTTTGTCACCTGTGTACAAAATTGGTGTGATAGGTCATATTTCAAATTCATTGCAGAACCATACAAGCTGGTTACTAACGGACAAGATTTTTTCATCAAATACAAGAGTTTTGCAGATCTTGTTGGAATGGAGGCAGATGTTAACAGTCAAGCATTGAGGGTACATGTTTCAAATGCAACAGCTCAAGGACTACAATTTGTAATAGATCTTCCAAGAGCATTAATTGACTCAAAAGGATACGCTGGTAAAGATGCAAGTTTTAGAGTCTTAATCGGAATGCATCAACCCGACAAATACATGCAACCTGTCAATTTTACAGAGATATCATCAAATGACAAATCAAGAACACTTGCAATAGACATTCCATACGAGCCAGTTCCAAATTCATCTGGGACATGGGACTTTAAGATCATGTCTGCAGATACAGTATCAGGACCCACAACGTTTACAGAATCCCCATTAAAGCAATTCAAATCAGGAGTTGCACTCAAGGATATCAAATGTGCATCTGATCTAAAGCTGCTCATAAAAGCAAATAGTCGTTCTCCTGCATGTGTCAAATTAGATGATGTTTCCAAATTAGTTGAAAGAGGATGGGCTGACAAGCCAAACTCATTACAAGAACAGCTAGATCTTGAGCCCACATGTATTGGCCCTAACAATGCATGCAGAAATGTAGAGTCTAATAGTATATCAGAAAGTGACTGTGGAAAATTCTTTACCGTTCCAGAAAATCATACTAGTCTTAATACCGTTCCAGTTCTTTTAATGAAAACAAACTCTACTGCATGTGCCAAACTCACATTTACTATAATTTCTAATTACAATAATTGTAACGGTCCAAACTGCCAACATGTGCTTGATGTTGAACCAATTGGTCTCATAGGCAACCTGCACTATGAAAAGAATGGAGGTTCCTTTAGCGTAACTCCGGGAAAAGACTATACCAATTCATTCAAGATTGTGACAATGCCTAGTACGGTTGATCTTGCAAACTATCCTATAGGAACAAACTATTCAGTAACTTACATCATAAGATCGCTCTCAAATGCTACAGGTTTTTACGATCAATCAATTCCAAGACTTGCCTGTGAGCGCTATCCATTGGCAGTAGGATATGCGACAGACCAAGTAAACGCTTCAGATTTTTCATATATTGATACCTTGAATCCCGCTTGCGTATCAGGAGCATATGTGCTCGCAAAAGTCGAGGTTTCAGGCATGGACTACAAGGAAGTAACACTGCGGCTTGCCGTTTTAGAGCAGATGAAGTAAAAATGAAAACTTTGCATATTGCGGTAATTGTTGGAATTGTAGTAACATCAATAATAATAGCATCTTATGAAATTATTCCGAATTCTTCCAAGACTTCCAAGTTTGGATGTCTAGATCCAGAACAAGCAGATCTTCAATATGATACCAAACGTTTGACCACAAGACAACAAGTTGAATCAATAGTCATGGATG
>JANWJG010000076.1 GCA_025449485.1 Nitrosotalea sp.
CAGGAGGTCCGCATTGGCCAGAACAAGACGCGCAAATAGATATTGCGTGGATTGTGGGGGTAGATTAGTTTACTATCCTCGCCTTTCAAACCCAAAAGCTCCCAACGAATACAGGGTTCTGGTTTATGCTTGTCCCGACTGCACTAAAGATTTTGATAAACCAAAGATGTTCTCCATTAAACGAAATGTGGTAGATGAACCAATAGAAACCGTAGAGATAGAGATTGTTCAAGCCCGGGAAAAAATCCCTGAACTTGCCAAGGCGTCTACTACCAGCTGACAAAAATACTAGAGTATCACTAGAAGATATTTTGAAAATTGTTGTATTCTATGCTAGAAAATTGGATGATATTTTAGCCAAGTTTTATTGAGCATTTTTTGTCGTCTTTTGGTCCAAGACCCCCGGGGTTTGCAGCACAAAACCAGGTCAAGTTTATGAATTTTCCATGCGTATATTGGGAAATCATATTTTGTGATATTTTGGAATCTGAAAATTTGGACCAAAAACATAGGGTTTAGCTTTTCCTCGGGACCTAAAAAGAAAATAGAACTCTTACTAGGCAATGGGGGTGTTTTGACCCTTGGCTGTTATTAGTACGCTCAAGTGTTACACCCCCCCTAAAAATGGTCATTTTTGAAAAAATCACAATATGCCTGATTGCCTGGAAATTACAGGGGGTTTAACTTTCAGACATAATTTTGGAAAACTGGATATTTTTTAAAATCGATCATTTTAGACCAATTTTTGCTCAAAAAATGGGTGGTCATGATCAGGCGGGTTTTAGTGGCAATAGGGGGGTAGAAATAGACCGTAATGCCATAAAGAATCAAGATTTCTATGGTTTTATGCTACAAATGCTTTGAAGACAAACACCCTGATTGTATGGGCAAACAGGGCCTCTTTGTTTGTGAATGTGAACTCTGTAAGAAAGATGCAAAAGCAATCAATAATGTGATAGTGCCAAAATATGCAGAGAATCTTTTAGAGAAAACCACTTAAACTTTGATCTCACTTTTCAGATTTCTGATAAATGAATTATCGTGAGAGAAGCACAAAAACCCTCACGATTCTAGGCCTGGTCAGTTTATGGGTAGCCCTTTAGTGAATTATTCCAATAATATCTTAAGTCTCTAGTAGAACTTTGTGAATGTTTTAGCTCGATTTTTTTTAAACTCTGGTACTAGACATGTACAGTATGATCGTGTCTATAGTTACACGATGGGCATTGAAATATCTGATGCATGTCACCCGTCATGTCTTTTTCTATCTTGGAAACCAGTTTGTCCATGGCAAGACCATTTCTTGGACAGTCTTCGCTGGGACAAGGCATATCATAATCTAGTATATGATCAAGACAAAAATATCCTAGTTTTGATGAGTAGACACCTTCTTTATCGCACTTGGTTTTTTCACACCTTCTTTCCTTGTGCAAAAATCCCTTTGGAACCCTGTTTGCACGTATGTCTGGTTTGTTCATAATATCTCTAAATTTTTGTAGTCTTGGATGTGTATTAGTTTTATTAAAAATTATGATATATTTGATTTCGTTTTGTATTGCATGTTGTGAGACTGTGTTGAGTTGCTATGGAGGCTTAGAATTGTACTTCAATATTGTTAAAAAACATCAAGATGAAATGGAGACGTTTTGAACTTATTTTAGACACGAAGCCAATTCTGCAGATAATTCATGTAAACCATAATGTGATTCTATCACGGTTTGTGGCTCATAGTTTGGTAGCCCGCTGATCATTTCTCTTAGTTTTACGTCGTTTAATTTTTCTGCCTGGATTATTGAAGATGTAATTTTACTTATTGCCATATCTCGCATTTTCATTATCATTTCATCATTATCCTGCTCTACCTTGGCAAATGCATAGGCTACATTCTTGGGTGGTATCTGCAGATCATGTATCTCATTTGAGTGATCTTTGCCTGCTGTACTAGGTTTTACTTTTAAAGGATTAGACTCGGTTGAAGAAAAACCGTTCTTTTCTTTGTGTGTTGTCATAATGAAATGTGGTATTGTGAATATTGTATTATGGACTTGTACGTAATATCTTAAACTGACACATTTCCAAAATTGGAAATCCTGTGGCTGATGTTGATGGGAAAATTGGGTTTCTGGTAGTTCAGGCATGTTTCCTCTCATGTTAAATAATTGAAATTCTTTGATGATCTTTATGGCAAAGCATGAGATCAAGATTATGATATCTCAGGAACCCACTGAAATGCAACTGAAAAAGTTACAGGACTATTTTGATGAAGTACCTTTAGATGCAATTTTGGCAGGATTAAATTTTGCAAAAAACAGGTGGACCGCAAAGGATGCTGGAGTACTCAAAGTAGGAAGAAAAAGCATAATCAACAAGGAAATCCATTCTGTTACTTCAGAGCAGGCTCAATGGAGGCTAAAAAACTGGAAGATGATGATTGCAAATTACAGAAAACTAGGATACAGCTATCCAACAATCTCTAGAATAAAGAAACACTTTGTAGCATTGAGTAAAAAGCGCTCTAAATAGGCTCTGGCGCTTTTGTTGTTGAACCAAGTGTTGGAGGAAGATCTGGAATGTTCTGTCTTACATGTCCTTCCAATATGGCATGTGCTTCTTCCAATATTTGGTTTGTCTCCGAGTTTGATGTCTCTGTGACAAATGAATTATCGCCGTTTACAGATGCTCCTGACATTATCTCTCCTAGTATGTTTGACAAGTCTGACATGGAAGAGTCCGCTGCTGGCATTAGTCCATTCAGGCCGGCCCCTAGTCCTTTTATTATTGACATGCAAGGACTGAGTGTCACTACGACATCTCCAAGCTCTGATATTGTGTTTAATCTTAATTGAATCTGTTCCATGGCTAATTTTGCACCTGTGACCATGTTGTTCATCTTTCTAATTTCATGTAATTCTGTAGCATAAGCGTTAGAGTATGATTTGTTGTGTGTTCTAACTGCCTCTACTACTTTTTTAAAGATGAAATCATCTTTTTCTTTTAATTTCTTTGAGATGGAATCAAGTTTTATGATTTGTAACTGTAATTTCTTTTGAGCCTCGTCAATCTTGGGCTTTAATGGAGCATCTGGCTTTACCTTGTCAATTACCCTCTGAGAGATGCTTTCTTTTTGTACATTCCACTTGTTTGTAAAGTTCATTTTCTAACTGTGCCTTGATTTGAAATGTTGTTTTAAACAACCATGTTCTTACTTGATGTGTAACTATAGTGACAGCAGACTATGGTTACAACAAAGTCTTGCACTGGTTAGTTTGGTATGTTTCTAAATTCGAATTTAGAAACATTTTATCTTGATTACCCGAAGGTAAATGTATAGATTTCAAAGCCTGGGTGCCCTATGATGGTTAGAGTGTGAGAGCCTGCTTGCTTTGATGATATTATATTGTACAATCTATGTTCTGATATGATGGCAGTGCCATTTTTGGTATCTTGACCTGCATCATCACCTGTAACTGGCTTGCCGTCAAGCAGTATCTGTATTCCAATGCCGAGTCCTGATGCCACAATGTGCACGTCTTGTGCTGTGTATGGTAAAACTATCTTTCCATTATCTGATGACAACTTCATGCTGTCATGAAGATTCTGCCATTGGCCATCTAGATAGAAGTGATCTTTTTGCAAGTCCGATGGCATGGTATAACTGACTATTTTCTCTGGCTCAAATCCTTCCGCGTTTCCAAAATAGTTTCTTCCATCTGCAAAGTCATATCCGAAATAAAGTTCTGGAGTTTCGAATAATGAAAACTCATGTGCTTGCAAATTGACAAGGCTTTGATCTGCTGTGGTGTTCAGTCCAAGTCTTTTTGCTCTTTGATCAAGTAGTTGTTGAATTACTTTTTCTGTTTGATCATATTCTCCTTCTCCAAAGTGAGTGTGTCTGATGTGTCCAAGATCATCTGTAATGTATTCTGCAGGCCAGTATCTGTTTGAAAATGCATCCCATGTCATGTGATCACTATCAAGCACTATTGGGTATGTCAATCCATATTTCTGTGCCGCCATCTTTACATTGCTTAGATCTTTTTCAAACTCAAACTCTGGAGAATGTACTCCAATTATTAGTAAGCCCTTATCTGCATATTTATCGTTCCATGCTTTAAGATATGGAAAAGTTCTGATGCAGTTGATACAGCTATAAGTCCAAAAATCATACAACACTACCTTGTTTTTTATTTTTGCCTGTAACTCTTCTGGTGTAGTATTGATGTATCCTGCAATGCCTACTAAATCTGGGGCCTTGGGATAATTGCTTTCATCAGAATAAGTAGTCTGGACACTTGAGCTGTTTCCGGTATCTGTCTTGCCTGCAATTATTTGATTTCCTGTACTTGCAACTGTCTTGTCAAGTGATGTGAAAAATACTGCCAGTCCTCCTATTGCTACCACTATGATTATCGCACCAATTATTGCGGTTTTAATCTCTTTTCTCATCATTATCATCCTAATAGTATGTTATTTAGCAACGGAAAACTTGCAATAGCCGCAAGCTGATTTGTGTATACGAGAATTCCTAATGCAATAATAAGTGATCCCATTATTATTGAATAATATTTTAAATGCTTGCTCATTGATTTGATGAATCCTGTGAATCTTGAAAAGAACACGCCCATCAAAATAAACGGTATTCCTAATCCTATTGAATAGCTAAGAAGCAAGATGAATGCATGGCTTGGTGTTGTTGCAGCAAGTGTTAGAATGCTACCTAGAATTGGTCCTATGCAGGGAGTCCAGCCCGTTGCAAATGCAAGGCCAAATAGGAATGAAAGCGGATAACTTGACTTGGCTCTGTTTGGCAAAATCTTTTTCTCAAAATTGAGTTTTGAAATCTTGGATGATAATAGCATGAAAACCCCAAATGCAATTATTATGATACCGCCAACATGGTTAAACCCTGCAAGCAACGATCCTGCAGATGCTGAAAGTACACTGTTTAGAATTACACCAAGCACTGAAAAAACAATTGTAAAACCTGCAACAAAAAATAACGTATTTAGTATGATGTTTAATCTGCTTGCAACAAGGTTTACTGTGCCATTATTTTTCTGGAGATCTGTAAGTGTTGTTCCAGAAATGTATGCAAGAAACGCTGGAATCATTGGTAGTATGCATGGTGCAAGAAAAGAACCAAGCCCTGCTATGGCTGCAATGCCTATAGTAAGTTCTACCATGAATGAATTGTGCTGTTTTTTTATTAATACCTTGTTCCAAATCTATACCAAATTCGAGTTATATAGCGTCAAATTTTTTTCCTGCTTTTTCAAATACTATAAGTGCCTCTGAAATGATATCTTCTGAAAGCCAGTCTGTGACCGATATTCGTATTCTTGCAGAACCTAGGTTTACCGTTGGATAGCGTATTGGCTGGGCAAATATGCCATTATTTCGAAGGTATTTGCCAAATTCAAGTGTCCTTTTCTCATCTCCTATTATGATTGGAATTATCTGGCTTTGAGACTCGATTGTATACCCTATTGATTTTAGTCCTTTGCTGAATTGTTCTATTTTTTTCCATAGACGTAGTCGTTTCCTCTCTCTATTTGATAAAAATCGCTTCAGAGCAAGTTCTGCCAAAAATCCTGGCAGTGCTGATGTATAGATAAACGGGCGCGAAGTATTTACTGCAAGATCAATAATCTCTTTTTTTGCAGCAATATATCCACCAAATGCTCCTAGTGCCTTGCTCAGACTGCTAATGTATACGTCAACATTTTTTGCAACTCTGAAATGGTCTGCTGATCCTCTTCCGTCTCTGCCTGCTACAAAATCTCCATGTGCATCATCAAGCAAGAGAAATGCATTATTTTCTTGGCATAGTTTTGTTATTTCATCTAGTCTTGCATAATCCCCGTTCATTGAAAATATTCCTTCTGTTATGACAAACTTTCTTTTTGCTTTTTTGCGCAACTTTTTTTCCAAATCTGTAATATCGTTATGCTTGTATACTGTTTTTTTTGCATGGGATAATCTACACGCATCAATTATGCTTGCATGGTTTAGCTCATCACTTAGTATGTGATCATTTTTTTGTGCTAGGATGGAAATTGCACCAAGGTTTGCCATGTATCCTGTTGGAAATACTAACGCAGAACTTTTTGATTTGTGATGTGCAAGGCTGTCTTCAAGTTTCTTAAATGATATATCATTTCCTGAAATCAATCTTGAACTTGACTGAATCTGAGAAAAGTGATATCTTGAGTCAAGACCTAGGTAGTCATTTGATGATAGATTTACTAGCTTTTTTCCTTGAATTGTGATATATGGGCCCGAAATTTTGTTGTCAACAAGTCTCCGATACAGATTTGCCTTTTTTATCTGCCTTAGTCTCTCACTGATAAAATCGGTTCTAGGCTTCAAGGCCTATTTTTGATATCATTTGAAAGTCATCTGATGGTTTGTTTCCGCCAATTGTTAGATATCCTCCTGTGATGATTCCATTTGCACCTCCAAGAAGCACTTTTTCCTGGTCATTTGAGAGGTAAACTTCTCTTCCTCCTGCAATCTTGAGTATTGTCTTTGGCATCAAAAACCTGAAAACTGCTATCGTGCGTAGTATCTCTGATATTGAGAGTCTTGTCTGTAACTCAAGTGGTGTTCCTTGTTGTGGTACAAGCATGTTGATTGGGCATTCTTCTGGACTAAGACCTGCAAGATCAAGTCCTAACTCTAGTCTCTGCATTCTTGTTTCTCCCATGCCAATTATTCCTCCACAGCATAATTCCAGGCCTACATTTTTGACAATATGATTTGTTTCCATTCTGTCATCGTATGTGTGAGTGGTGCATATTTTTTCAAAAAAGCTTCTTGGTGCCTCTAGATTGTGGTTATAGCGTTTCACACCAAGATCTTTTAGTTTGATTGCCATGTCTTTGTTGATAAAACCAAGCGAACAGTTGACCTCTATTCCAACTTCTAGGTTTATTTTTTCTATGATTGTGGAAATTTGCTCAAAATCTTTCTCTGTTGGACCACGCCATGCACAATCAAGGCAAAAGCTCTGCACTCCCTCCTCTTTTGCAAGCATTGCATTTTGTACTATTGTTTCTGGTGGCAACAACTTGTATGTGTCAATACCTGTCTTGAAAAATGCAGACTGGGAGCAAAATGAACAGTCTTCTTGGCATTTACCTTTTTTTGCATTTATCAAGGCTTCAACATCCACTACATCACCGCATAATTTTCTTGTAATCTCGTTAGCTGCCTCAGACAATGCTTGC
>JANWJG010000077.1 GCA_025449485.1 Nitrosotalea sp.
AAAAATTCTCAGAAAAATAAGTCAAGTTTATTGCGAAATAGTCATCTTTGCATTCTTCCAGTTTCGTAATAGTAGTAAAGATATTACTATTATAGAGCCCTGAGTAATCTTGGCAAGCACATCCACTATGCCTACATCCTCTTGTATGCCTACCAGTGGTAAGCTAACAGTTCTCGATACAACATATAGTCCAATCAAGGCTATTGAGACAAGACTTGCTATGACATATGGAGCTCTACTGTGGAGATTGTTCTTTATCATCCATATTCCAAGTGGCAGATATACAATTGCCGCAGTTTCAAAAAGCATTGTCTGAATCTTGCTAGGAATATCACTGGATTCTTGCATTTGAGAATATGCTGTAACAAAATAGATTCCGCTGTTTCCAAGTACTAGAATTACTATAATCATAATGAACTGTTGTGTAGATTTTTTCATTATGTGTAATTGATATTACATATTTAATTGTCTAACTACCATTTTCATCAACGAGAATGCTAAGACAGTGTTAATTCAATGATTTTTCCTTTGAATAAAAAACATTGTACATGTCTGTCAACAAAGAAATTGATATATTAAAAATGGTTTTTCTGATATTGTAGATTTTGGAAAAAATGCAGAAGGTAGTTTAACTAAACTACGGTCCAGATTCCCCGGATTCAGTAGAGTTGGATTTGACTGGTCCTGTTGAATCAGATGCAGTTTTGTTAATCTCCTGAAGATTCAGAGCCTTCTCAGTATGTTCCTCACCAGGTAATGCCAGTGCCTTGTCTCCCGCGATAGTTTTGAGACCTACCACTACAACTGCAATTGCAATTATGGTAATTGCAATGCCAACTAGAATTTTTTTATTCATAATATCTTTTTCTCGTATAGATTATAATGTCTAGTTGCTATTCCTATTGATGAAAATGGTAGCATCCGTTTTATTCTGACTGGCACATTAATTATTCATGAAAATATATTCATATGTACTAATGGTACTAGTCATACTTGCCACAAGTGCACCAACGCTAGCCATTGCACAATATGAAAACGAGGGAGACAGACAACCAGACACAATGATCCTAACTATCTTTAGTTTAACATTATACGTTACCATATTTGCAATACTTGGCATAGTCGGATATTCAGTTTGGAAGGTATTCAAGATAAGGAGAAAGGCTGCTAAAATGAAATTGGTATAATCTTTATGCGAATTTCTTCCATCCAATCATACTTGAAAATATCTATGATAGTGACGCTTGTATTTGTTCCAGCAGTAGTTTATGCAGATGAGGGAGATGGATTTAGCATAGCTGCTACTCTTGGTTGGTTAGCCATTGGATGTGGTATGGTTGCAAATCTCTCGCTTGTTATATTCAAAATGATGAAGAAGATGTCCATCATGAAATTAGTGGGGGACGCTGGTACCTCACAGAATTTGACAGCCATGTACAAGCCGGTATTGAATTTTCATATCATGTTAAATTCAGTAGGATTCTTTGCAGGCTTGTCGCATGGATTTATGCTAATTAGGGACCTTGATTACATCTCACTTTCATTAGTCATAGTCATGACAGTATCAATGATTAGTGGCATAATACTTCGATTCACATCTGGTAAAAATTTAAAATTCTTCAGCAGACTAGTTCATGGTCAAGCCGTTCTTGCTGCAATGCTTGTAACACTTGTTGTTTTACATGTGATTACAAGATGGCACCATGGAATTATCATGAATTTCATATGAGATGTATTTTCATTCATACAAACAACGTATAGAATAGATAGTGCAAGTGACAGACTCTCACAAGTCTGAGCTCGGAGCTGTTAACTTGGTGATGATTGTTTTGACGATTAATTTCGGTTGGTAAAAAATCAAGTTTTAAGAACCGTTATGAATTGGAAAATACACTAGAAGGAAATGATCAGGTTCACAGATACAGACAATGTTTTTTGCTACAGTTGGGATAGTTTACATTCCACTAGGAGTATGGATGCTAAAGAACAATCTCCACAGTAGACTACCAATAATAAAACAGTAATGCATGAAATTACAATTATCTAAATATTGGAAACATTAACTTGCTAACAGTTAACCTACTTTCTATATCGTCACTATCATGTTTATTACTTGCTCATGCGTAATTGAAACAGAAAATAAATGTCAGATCATAAAGTTGCCGTAGTCACAGACAGTTCTAGTGGAATAGGATATGAAACTGCACTAATACTTGCAAGAAATGGTTTTCGTACATTTGCTACTGTGAGAAATTTAGAAAAAGCCAAATCTCTTTCAGAAATAGCAAAGAAATAACAATTACAACTAAAAATTATGAAACTAGATGTTACTGACGAAAAATCTGTAAATGATGCTATTAAAAACATAAGATCAGATGCAGGAAGAATAGATGTTCTAGTAAACAATGCAGGCTATGGTCTTGGTGGTGCACTTGAGGATGTTTCAATGAATGAGATAAGAGCACAGTTTGAAACAAACGTCTTTGGCTTGATTAGAGTAACTCAGGCCGTTTTACCTACAATGAGAGAGCAAAAAAGTGGCATTATTGTAAACATCAGCTCAATAGGAGGAAAAATGGCATTGCCATATTTTTCTCCATACATCAGCACAAAATTTGCAGTAGAAGGTCTAAGTGAATCTATTGCATATGATCTTGAACCATTTGGAATCAAAGTTGTTCTAATAGAACCTGGTGCAATTAAAACTAATTTTGATAGTGGAATGGTGATGCCTGCAAAGAGTCTTGACTCAGGCTCGCCATATTTTAAAAACATGCAACAAGTTCTAGGTCTCATGAATTCTATGTTACAAAACGGAAGTTTGCCTGATAAGGTTGCAAAAGTGGTACTTGATGCAGTTACATCACAGAGTCCTAATCTAAGATATACCGCAGGCGATGATGCTGCATTTCTTGTACAAAAAAGAAAAGAGCTATCAGATCCAGAATTTAAAAAATTTGTTTCTGAATTTCTGAGTAAACCTAGCGCATAAGTCATGAACATAGTTCAAGATCGCTTTTTTTAATTAGCAAAAAGGTGCTACAGAATTCATTTAAAAAGTAAACGTGTGATTTCTCAGCATGATCTAAATACTATTATGGAAAAGTGATATCAGTTGGAGCTGTCACCAAAATACTAACCGTTTTTGGTCTTAAGTTCCAATCTCAAATCTTCTTACTTTCAATTTGATCTCTCAATTATAGAGCCATGAAAAGTGACCAAAAAGGAGTGGACTGGAGGGTGTTTGAACATACTGAGGGTGCTACATCTCGCTTTCCGCGCCGTAAAATAATCAGGTGAGTAGGGTGAAAACCGGAAAACCTTTCCTTAATTTTTTATTTTAAAGTTATTTTATAATGGATAATTTTTGAGGTTTGATAATTTTCAATTTATCATCACAAGATGTTACAAGCAAATATCGGGCGGGGTTTGGTCAAATTAGTTCAGTACATACCATTTTGATACAATTAGATGTGCTTACAACGATTAATGACATGAAGAAAATATCAAACTTGATAATCTAAGACCATCTTTAAAGAACATGTTCGCATAAAGTCTACATGATGAAGATAAATCCAGATTTATTAAAAATAGGCATAGAATTTCATGGTCACAAATGTCCTGCAATGCCACTAGGTATGAGAGCAGGACTTGCAGCATTAAAAAAGTTAGGCGTAGAAAGAGCAAGTAACAAGGAATTGTACTGTTATTGTGAAACAGGCCCATCTCATGCTACAGCATGTTTTGTTGATGGACTACAGGTATCTACAGGATGCACCTTTGGCAAGGGCAATATTGAAAAATTAAACCTTGGAAAAACCGCATTTACCCTAGTAGATATAAAAAATAAAAAAGCTGTTAGAGTTTCTCTGAATCCTGAATTTCAAGCAAAATCACTATCATCGGAATTTGTAAACCAGAGAAAAAAAGGAGTGGAACCTAAAGATATCAAACCAGAAATCGTGGATCCAGCTGTAGAAAAAATCACAAGTGTCGAGGATTCAGACATACTAAAGATAGAAGAAGTAAAGAATTTTGAATTCAAATCAAAGAAAGGAATCTTTGATTGGGAAAGATGCTCAAAGTGTAACGAAATTGTATTTGCCACTGGTTTGAGAGTTGTAGATGGTAAACACTATTGCATTCCATGTTCTGAATTAGTGTAGTTGGTATCACATGGATGCAATATTTGCTACCCCTGTGATCTTCTTCATTATTTCTTTTATATTTTCAATGCTCGGATTGGGAGGAGGTCAGTTATACACACCCATTTTATTTTGGTTCGGAATGGATTTTAAAACTCAGGTAATCCCTCTCAGTCTTATGTTGAACTTGATCACCACTTCATCATCTTCAATAACTTATGGATTGAAAAAGATGATTGATTGGAAAGTGGCAATTCCATTTGGTGTAACTATGGTAATCTTTGCACCGCTTGGAACATGGCTAAATCTGAATATTCCGACAAAGTTCATCATCGTAATTTTTGCCATATTTGCTGCAGGTGCCGCGATTTTAATGCTGAGTGGCTACAAACCAAAATCAGGCGTGATCTCATCAAAAGGAAGAAAGATTCTAGGAATTTCAGGAGGATCTGGCATTGGATTCTTAACTGGATTAACTGGTCTTGGAGGTGGTTCCTTTGTAATGCCTTTGTTGTACACTGCAGGAATCGATGCAAAACTTGCAGCGGCTACTTCGGCATTTACTGCAACTGCTGGAGGGGCATCAGGTTTTGTATCACATATTTTTACAGCAGTAGAACCTCAGTGGACTGTGTGGATTTTGAACATTGTCGCAGTAATAATTGGAAGTCAGATGGGTTCCAGGGTGATGATTGCCAAACTTAAATCAAAAAATGTAAAAATGATTTTTGGATTTGTGTTACTATTAGTTTCTGCAGTTCTTTTGATTCAAAATTTTCTTAAATAAAAAATATTCTGTAAAAATATCCTTAGGATAATTTGTTAATCATAAGGGTTTGTAATAACGATCTTTTCTTTTGGTTTATCCCTGTAATTCTTGTCAGGTCCTTTAAAATGCTCTCCTAACATACAAAAGATGCATATTTCATAATACTGGTTCATTATCTGTCTTGAACACCCACATTTGCAAGGGCATTTCTTAATTTTCATTATTGTAAGACTATATTTATTGAATAAATGATTCCATCATTTTACCACAAGTACTGGAATTTTGGACTTGTTGACAACAGAATTTGCTACACTTCCAAGAATCATTCTTTTTATTGGACTTAATCCTCTAGAACCTATCACTATGAGATCAAACTTTTCCTTTTGTGAAAAATCAATAATCTTTTTTGATTCATGTCCAAACAAAGTTTCTTTCTTGAAAACGATTTTGTTTTTTATGACTTGTTTTTCTGCCCCATCAAGGAACTTTTCTACCTTTTTTAGACGATTTTGGGTCTCTGGAACGTAAATCAAGTCTGGACTATCATATGCAACATGCAAAACATACAATCCAGTTATCTGTGCATTAAATTTACTTGCCAGATTGATTGCTTGATCTAGGGCACGGAACGATCCCTTGGAACCATCTAGTGGGACTAGGATCTTTCTTATTGTTTTTGTCAATGAAATAAAAAAGATAACTTGCCATTTAAGTGTCGTATGAAATATCAACAATGAAAATTACTCAAATATAAGAACAAGTAGACTGGATGCACTTTAACGCTAGAGATTTGCCTTGCTTCTTCTCTTAAAGAGTTCCGTGCAAATTGCACTTGTTTCAGAATCTGGACCCAGTCCACATGCACCTGTAAGATCACTTATTGTCACTATTCCAACAAGTAGTCGTTCTTGAGTAACTGCTACCTTGTGGATTCCTCTTAATCGCATGAGGTTTGCAAGCGTCTTTACAGTGTCGTTTGGACTTATTGCAATCACTGGTGAAGACATTACTTCTTTGATAGGAGTAGATGTGGGTTTTCCCTCTGATACAATTCGTCTTACAATGTCCTTTTCGGTCAATATTCCAACGGCTGTGTTATCTTTCATCGCTAGGATTGATCCAACGTTGGCATCTTTCATCATCTTTGATGCATCATGTACTGTAAGATCCGCATCTATTGTGAGGACTCTTTTACTCATAATGTCTTTTACTAGTTTTTCTTGCATATTGTTTATGATCTAATGTACTTAATAAATGAAGATTGAAAATTAACCTTAGATTTCCAGTTCGAAAACAATCTTACAAAAACTGATCTAACCAGTTACTGCCCTTGCCATCGTTAACAAAAAAATAATTATCACCATCGATTTCAATTTCTTCTAGAGGTTTTCTTTCTTTTGTTTTAGGGTCTATGATAACCTCATAGGCGTGTTTCTTTTTCCTTTTTGCTACCAAGTCTACTTCGATAGATTGTCCGTCCGTTCTTTCAGGCTGTTGAACTGCAGTCACTTCTACTATTCCACGCTTGCCTTTTCTTACTTCTATGATTCCAGATAAAATCGATTCATGTGATGTATGTGCATCAATCAGCATTGCTATTTTTAAAAGACATGTTGCCCCAAAGTCCTCGTCCCTTGAAGAGATCTCTTTCAATATTTTTATGTAATCTGAATAATTCTCATTGCCAAAATAATGCTGAGCACCCAAATTCCATAATCTCTTAGCAATATTCGTCGTTTCCTCTTCAGTGTTATTAAAATCAGGCATGAAGAATCCTATTGATTGTTATGATATTAACATTATTGAAAGATTTTTTATTACAATAGATATTGTAATTGGAAATTTGATTCATTACTTTTGATGGGTATTATAACATTAGTTCAGAACCCACTGAAGATTCTAAGTCATGTAAGATTCAGACTCTCATATGTCTGAACTCCTTTTTTGATGGTAATCAACAATTGATCGAATGTATCTTCATCGTAAGTGTGAAGAGAATGGGAACTTTCCGCGCCGTAAAATAATCAGGTGAATAGGGTGAAAACCTGAAAACCTTTCTTTCATTTTTTATTTTAAAGTTATTTTATAATGGATAATTTTCGAGGTTTGATAATTTTCAATTTATCATCACAAGATGCGACAAGCAATTACCGGGGGTGGGTTTGGTTAAATTTGTTTAATGCCCACTCATTTTGTCCAGATATTTCCTGTAAATGTTCTATAGAATTTTAGATACAGTATCCTTTAGTTCAGTAGCTGCCTTCTTACCTTTACTACTAGCATTTAGACTGACATGTTCAGCCAAGTCCAATATTATTATCTCCATTGTACTATCCAAAGCTGCTCTTACGGCAGTTATCTGCTGAACAATCTCAGGATATCCTTTTCCCTCATCTATCATCTTGGTAATACCTTTTACGTGTCCTTCTATTCTTGCCAGTCTTTTTTTCACTTCAGGAAGTTTGTGATGAGTCATCTTCTATTTTCTCAGTCAAGTGATATTTATCTAGTCGGATGGTTCATCCAACAGAAGACTGGTTATTTTCACCGCACAATAAGAACATAGATCCCGATAGCCATAATCACAAATCCTACCATGGAGTCATTATATTTTTCTGGAATTCTTGCAAGTGTCTTTGCTAATCCCATAGTGCCAAGCTGAACTAGAAGTAGAAGTGTGGCTATAGAAGCAACGGCAAAAACAATCGACAACTCTATTGCAAAATAAAATCCAGCAGATATTGCAGAAAGATAAATTGGAATTATGCTAGGATCTGGAGAAAGTGCAGCTCCAATGATTGCAAAATATCCTACTTTTGATGTAAGTTTACCAAATTTCTTTTCTTCAGGATGTTCGTGTTCATGGTCATGAGTATGATCGTGATGATGTGCAGTCTTTCTTACTAACGGCATTATTCCAACAACTAATCCTCCGCCTACCATAGCTATTCCTATTGCAGTATCAAGATAGTATGAAATCAAATGAGAAAAAACAAGCCCAATGACCACAACAACAAGACCCATTGCAATAGAAAGACCCACATGACCAATGGCTGTCATAAATGATATTCCGAAGAGCTTTTTTGGAGCCCATTTTTTGTTTCTTGCAAGAACGCAAAGTGTAAGCCAATGATCAGGTGCAGACATGTGTAATATTCCGACTATTGCAGCTCCGATTATGTAAGCAAAGAGATTAGCCATACATCAACTTGTGTTTGAGTACAAATTAGTTCCTAAAAAGCGTATCCTCCCCCCTAGGATAGCATATTTGTAATTAAAAACAGACCTTTTTTAGTATACGATGTGCAAAAAATGTATTTCAAACGTAGTTTACAATGTTGCTAGTCTGGATGGCTTTAACTTCAATTTATAAGATCTATGAAAATGCACTGATTTTATCAATGATATGTTTCTATTTGGATGGTAGAACGTATTATGTTGAACCTATTTTCAAGTATGGATCTTATTTCAACAATAATTGCCTGTGATTTTACAATATCAAGTGTTACAACGTGTGCAGACAAGGCATCCATTCCTGAAGTGATAGTCCAAATGTGTAGGTCAAATATCCCAGTTACTCCTTTTACTTGCAATATTGCATTTTTTACCTCTTCATAGTCTATGTTTGATGGCGAACCCTCCATCAGTATGTTAATTGATTTTTTCATCAGAGACCACGTTCTTGGAAGTATGAACAATGCAAGCCCAATACTGAATATGGCATCTGCAAGGTAGAACTTTGTTGTAAATATTATAATGCCTGTTACAATTACACCTACCGCACCTATCATATCGCTTAGAACTTCCAGACGTGCACCTTTGATGTTTAGATTTTCTTCTTCATGATGATCATGATGTTCAGAATTAGAATGTCCTCCAAGGATCCTGATTCCTACTAGATTAATTATCAATCCAAATCCTCCAATTATTGTCATTGGAATGCTTGAGATCTCTGGAGGTTGGAATATGTGACGGTATCCTTCATAGAAAATGTAGATTGATAACAAAATCAACGCAACACTGTTTGCAAGTGATACAAGTATCTCCACCCTGTAGAAACCATAGGTTCTTTGTGGTGTGGCTTTTCTTCGAGTATAATGGATTGCAAGAAGTGACAAAGCTAGTCCACCAACATCAGTCAACATGTGACCTGCATCAGCCAATAATGCCAGACTGCTTGTAACTAGACTTCCAACTATTTCTGCAATAAAATAAGTGGCAGTAAGAATCAGTACGACTTTGAGTTTTGAGATTCGTTCTAAGGAAACTTGTTCCTTCGTATCTGTCATTTTATCCAAGATTCATTTTGACAGTCACTTGGTTATTAACAATATGTCAATTTAATATGGGTGTTTTAATAATTATTATTATAAATTATTAATAAATTTAATAATCTCATATTTTGATCAAACCACTGACTTCTACATTGCAGATCTTTTTTCTTCCTGCTGATTCTTTTTCCTGAATCTATCGCCCCATTTTGCCCAAATTACAATAAAGACAAGTGCTGCTATTGGAGGACCGACAAATATTATCTGGGTCTCTTGGCTCAGCTGTAGATTTCTTGCAGGCTGGATAATGGGAATCTCTTTTTTAATCTGTGATGGATTGTCAAATACCATTGTAGAAAATTGTACGGTTTCATCCATGTTTCCTATCTTTTCAAGCTTAAATTCTACAGGTCCTGATTTGTCAAATGAAAAATACTTGTAACCTCCACTATATTGTGTAGCATCTTCAGTGGAGAATATCTCCGTCCCATTTTGTACTATCACAAAACGATATGGCGTGGATGACATAAATGAAGAAGAAGTAGAAGGATCATAGAAATTAAAAACAAATGTGATCTGCTCCCCAGTCAAAATAACATGAGGCTCCCATGTGAGATCAGCTTCAATCTGCTTGTCAGGTGTGTTTTTTACAACTGGCCATTTTTCTATCCTGTTTCCATCCGCATCCGTGGCATAGTTTGGAATTGCTTGACTTACTACAACTGCACCATTCATCCAAGGATGTATTGTACAAAAATAGTAAAATGTTCCAGGTTTATCAAAAGTAAATGACCAGGAGTCTCTAGGTTTGAATGGACCGCTATCAAAATAGCCATCAGGTTTTCCTTCCATCTTTCCCTGTGCGAACTCGCCCCTGTCAACACCTTTTCCGCTAGTAACCGTATGCACTTCCCTGTCTGAATTAAGCCATGTTATTGTATCATTTTCATGCATAGTCAAAACTGGCGGAGAATACCAAAAGGGAGCTTCTGTATCAAAATGAGGGTTAGATGCTCCAAATGGTATAGTAACAGTCCTGTTCTCAGCAAAAGCTTTCTCATGTATGCTACATGCAAGGAAAAATAGTAACAAAATACAAGATAAAATAAATCTAGACTTCAACACATTCTTGTTTAT
>JANWJG010000078.1 GCA_025449485.1 Nitrosotalea sp.
AGCAGAATCTGCATTGATGGGAATTCCAACCATATCATATGATGCAGCACCAAATTATATTGAGAAATATCTAGTACGA
The DNA here is from genome assembly GCA_025449485.1 of Nitrosotalea sp. Taxonomy (GTDB): domain Archaea; phylum Thermoproteota; class Nitrososphaeria; order Nitrososphaerales; family Nitrosopumilaceae; genus Nitrosotalea. Next base: position 80 of record JANWJG010000078.1, read on the forward strand.
ATGGGACTTGCAAGGAGGGAAACAAATCCAAAGAAAATTTTAGCCTTGATCAAAAAAATGCTAAATGATGATAAAGATGGTAAGAAGAAAGCAAGAGCGGTTCTAAATTCTATGGAGGATCCATATTTGAAATTAGTTGATACAATAAAAAGAGATGAATCTCCGGAAAAAAAATTAAGCGTTCACTAATTTTTTGTACAGTATAATGGCCGAGCTCTCATCTTTTTCACCAACAATTACAGCAGAACCACGTTTTAAGAAACTCACATAGACATCATTAGAGGAAATTGATAATCCAAGTTCGCCGTGATTTTGTACTTTGAAACCTTTCTCTGATGCTGCGCTAGTTATCTTTGGAACATCAATCTCAATCATTGTGGTAGGAGTGATAGAAAATGTACGTTTTCCCCTATTACGTCCACAAAGCTCTTCTATGATTAGTTCTTGAGTTGGTAATTCTTCACGTTTGCCAGAACCACACTCAGGACATTCATCTACTTTGCTAAAAGTAACAGTATTGAAATCCAGATTATCAAGATCAATGTAAAGCAATTTGTTTGCCAACGTTGGCGGTCTTCCTATTAGGATTTTTACTGCTTCTGCAACCTCTATTCCGCCAACAATAGATAATATCGACGGATGAACTCCTTCTGTACTACATGTAGGCATGGAATTTTCATCAAGTGATGGAAATATGCAATGATAACATGCGGTTTGGTGTGGTAGAATAGTAAACACTTGTCCTGAAACTCCCACTGCGGCTCCGGTCACAAATGGAATATTTTTTGCAATACAGGCCTTGTTAAGAGAATATCTGGCGTTAACACTGTCAAGTGCGTCGATTACAACATCACATCCCTCTACTACATCTAGTGCAGTATAGTCATTTACAGAAACAGGTAATGCCTCAATTATTACCTCAGAGTTCATTTTTTTCAACTTTTTTGCAGCAACCTCAACTTTGATCTGACCTACATCAGATTCATCAAACATTGTTTGTCTATGCAAATTTGATATTTCTATTACATCTCTATCAACAATTCTTATCGTGCCTATTCCCATAGCAACTAATCGCGCCACTATAGGATTACCTAGTCCACCCACTCCAACAACACATGCTTTTGATTTTTTAAGTTTGATCTGACCTTCATATCCAATTTCTTCCAACATAACTTGTCTTGAATATCTTTCAAGATCTTTACTTGAAAGTTCCGAGCCACCTGCAACTGCTGGTAATACATAAATTTCATCTCCATCATTTAGTGCGGTTCCCATGCCTCCAGAAAATTTCATATTTTTTCCGTTGATGTATATGTTGATAAGTGATCTTGGCGATCCATCAGGGTTAAGGACCCGTCTTTTGAATTCATCTCCTAGTTGTTCTGCAATTTTAGCAAATGCTTCGGAAATGGTGACTGCTACCAAGTCAATTTTTTTTTCCCCTCCGCCTTTGTTCAGTACAGAAGGAATTGTGAATTTTATATTTGCCATTTATCTCACCAATGCCAAGATTTTGCCAACATCTGCCTGCATTACTTGAGGCTTTGGAAGCATCTCCATCATAACTTCTGTTGTCTTTAGTCCGTTACCAGTAACATAGCATACAGTGCAATCATTCTTGTCAATTTTTCCTTCATCAACCATTTTTTTCAATACAGCAACAGAGACACCACCTGCTGGCTCTGTAAATACGCCTTCAGTCCTGGCTAGCAACAATATAGCATCCAATATTTCCTTGTTGTTTGATTCTTCGGCAAAACCATTGTATTGTTTTAGACGTCGTAACACATACTGGCCATCACCAGGATCACCAATGGCTAAACTTTTGGCTATTGTATCTGGTGTTTCCACAGGAGTCACTTCGGAAAGATGTTTCTTAAAAGCATCTACAATTGGTGCACATCCATGAGGTTGGGCTGCAATCATATGCATGTTAGAGACTTGATTGACTAGAGAAACACTTTCAAGTTCTTCAAATCCTTTACAAATTGCATTTAACATTGCTCCACTTCCAACCGGTACAACAAGTTGGTCTGGCACTTGCCAGTCAAGTTGTTCTGCTACCTCATAGGCTAATGTTTTAGATCCTTCAACATAGTAAGAACGCATGTTTATGTTTACTATTCCGATTCCTTTGCTATCACCTATCTGTGCAGCAATTCTATTTGCATCATCATATGTACCGTCAACTGAAATAAAATTAGCACCATAAGAGAGAGCTTGTGTTATTTTAGCATGTTCAATGTCACTTGGTGCAAATATGTAGCATGGAAAATCTCCTTTTGCTGCATGAGCTGCAGTAGCTGATGCAAGATTTCCTGTTGATGCACATCCTACTGCAGATAAACCAAATTCTTTTGCTTTTGATACAGCTACACCTGCTGGCCTGTCCTTGAATGAAAAGGTGGGATTTACTGAATCATTTTTTATGTAAAGATTATTCAGACCTAGTGCCTTACCCAGTTTTTCTGCTTTAATCAACGGAGTCATTCCAGCTCCAATACTAACTATGTTAGATTTTGATTCAATTGGCAAGAGTTCATGATAACGCCAATAGGTATGTTCACGATTTGAAAAAGTAGTTTTGTTTACAGATGGAAAGTCATAACATACGTCAAGAGGGCCAAAGCATTCTTCGCATATATACTTGAATGTAGGAGCATACTCTTTCTTACATTCTCTACACTGTAGAAACTTTATTTTTCCCAAGATAATTCTGACTTTGTAAAAATAGTACATAAAAAATCCTAATATGAATTTAAGTGACACTTAATTTATAAAACGATAAGATTAAGTAAAAATTAACATAAATCCAGCTACAAATTTAGAAAAGATCCAACAACAAAATAGGCTACAATCTGGAAATTTCGTAAATTAAGAGATTTTATGAATTTTTTACAATTAGAAGAAATATTAATGATAACATCAAACAAAATTCAAAATTGAAAATAAAAGAGAGAACAAAAAAGAAAAAACATACTGGAACAATAGTTGCAATAATCGTAATAGCTGGCATAGTTGCAGCCGCAGCTTATTCTTATTACCATCAAAAACAATTAGACGATCAGCAATGGAAATGGGTTTCCTCTGGTCCATTTTCAATTAATAAAAACCAATACAAATTGGGAGAAAATATTTTCATGATAGTAAGTAACTTGAAACCAACAGATGTAGGAGAAATTGATATTGTGGATCCAAAAGGGGATGCGTTCAGCAAAATACCATTTAATGGAACAATGAAATCTAGCTTTAAACAGTTTTTCAAACCAGATACTGAAAGAAGACTCGGACTATGCAATGCCACAGATCTTGTAGGCCAGTGGAATATAGTATTCAAAGGAGTTTCATACAAATCAATACCATTTGAGATAGTAAATGATTGGATTCCAGGTGCACAGGCAGAGTTAGCTCCTGTGCCAAAGGGATTAGATCCCTGCTAGAGTTATTTTTCAAGAACATTGTGGAAGCACACTCTATCTCCGGTATGACATGCTGGTCCACTTGGTTCCACTAGATACACAATTGCATCAGAATCACAGTCCACCAAGATTTCTTTGACCTTTTGCACATTTCCAGATTCCTCTCCCTTCATCCACAATTTATTTCGTGATCTGCTCCAAAACCATGAGTTACCAGTCTTTTGTGTGAGTTCAAGAGATTCTTTGTTTGCATATGCAAGCGTTAGGACTTCTTTAGAGTGAATATCCTGAACAATTACAGGTACAAGACCATCGCTTTTTGCAAAATCAATATCATTTATTTTTTTATTCATTACAACATCCTTTTGCATCAGAGCCCTATTTCTCTGTTATAGTCTAACGGGAACTCCATTTTCTTTAAGATATTCTTTTACTCTATCTACAGAATGAGTTTGATAATGAAATATTGATGCAGCTAGTGCAGCATCTACATTAGTTTGTAAAAAGACATCAAGCATGTGTTTGGGTTTGCCGCATCCTCCTGATGCTACAACAGGTATGTTTACAGCATTTACTATTTCTTTGATAAGCTGGACATCATATCCTTCCTTTGTTCCGTCCATATCTATACTCGTTAACAGAATCTCGCCTGCTCCGCGCTTTTCTACCTCTTTTGCCCACTCTATTGCATCAAGGTTGGTTGGAGTTTTTCCCCCATAAATGTAGACTTCGAACCAAAACTTTTTCGAATCAGATTTGAAGATGTGCCTGTCATCTTTTAACTCATAATTACGCTTTACATCCATGGCTATCACAACACATTGTTTACCAAAGATTTCCATCAATTTTGTTATTATCCCAGGATTTTTTACAGCTCCTGTATTAATGGCAACCTTGTCAGCTCCACTAAGAAGAATATCTCTTGCATCCTGTAAGGTCTTGACACCTCCCCCTACAGTAAATGGAATATCAATTACTTGAGCTACTTTTTGTACAAGACTTTTGATTGTCTCTCTTTGTTGTTCAGAAGCTGTTATGTCAAGAAAGACTAGTTCATCAGCACCTTCGTGACTATATTTTTCCGCAAGTAAGACAGGGTCACCTGCATCTTTTATTGATTTAAAGTGCATTCCCTTCACTACTCGTCCATTATCAACATCAAGGCAAGGAATTACTCTCTTGGTTAAAGTCATGCTAGTGTCTTAACCTCCTCTACAGATATCTTTCCATCATATAACGCCTTACCTAGAATTACCCCAGATGCGCCACATTTTTTTACATTTACAATATCTTGCAAATTAGATATTCCCCCACTTGCTATAACATTTACATTTTTTATATCACATGATTTTTGCAAGGATTCAAGATCTGGACCATGTAATGTTCCATCTCTTTCTACGGTAGTTATTAGGAATTGAGAATAACCAAGCCTTACAAAACTTTCAATTCCTGGAATAAGTTCTATCCCCGTACTTTCTTTCCATCCACTTATCACAATTTTGCCGTCCATCTGATCTGCAGATATTACGATCCTTTCTTTTCCAAATTTCTTTGAGACTTCTTCTAAGATCTCTTTATTTTTAAAAGCAATAGTTCCAAGTACTACCTTGGAAGAAAATTGTAATGCATTTTCTATTATTTCCTTTGTGCGTAGGCCCCCAGCAGCTTCAACTGGTATAGAAACCGATTCTGTGATTTTTTTAATTGTTTGAAGATTGGAACCCGTTCCAAGCGTGGCGTCTAAATCTACTACATGAAGCATGTCTGCACCTGCCTTTTCCCATTTTTTTGCCATCCCAACAGGGTCAGAACTGTATACAGTTTTGTTTTTTGGATCTCCCTTTACTAGGCGTACTACTTGGTTGTTCATAATGTCAATGGCTGGAATTACTTTCACTTTTTGCACACTCGTAAAAAATTCTTGATCATAATAGAGCCAACTTTGCTTGATTTTTCAGGATGAAATTGTGTTCCAAATAATGTGTGATTTTCGATTACTGCTGGTACGTTTATTCCATAATCAGAATCTGCTTTTATGATTTCTTCATTTTTTGGCTTTACTCTGTAGGAATGAACAAAGTAAACCCACGAACCTTCCTTGACTCCATCTAATAAGACACTTGATTTTTTTATCTGAAGATTGTTCCAGCCCATGTGAGGAATTTTGAATTTGTTTGGAAGAAGTATCACTTCGCCGTCCAAAACTCCTAGCCCTCCAAGTTTTCCTTCCTAACTTTTCTCAAAGAACATCTCCATACCCAAGCATATGCCCAATACAGGAATCTGATTCTTTACCAAATCTTGGAATGCAATTTTTGATGTATGAAGGCTCTTTATCGCAGGATCAAAGTTTCCTACTCCAGGCAAAAGTAAGCCAGAATAATTATTTATTTTGCTGAGGCTGGTTATGATATCTACTTCTGCATCATTTTTTTCTAGTGATGATTTGAGACTGAATATGTTTCCTGCTCCATAGTCAAATATTGCCACCTTGACCATTACATGGCACCCTTTGTACTTGGTATTCCTTTTTGCTTGTGATCATAACCTGCAGCTGTTCTCCAAGCCACTGCAAATGCCTTTATCGCAGCCTCAATCTTGTGATGATCGTTGTCTCCATATTTTACAGACACATGCATGCAGATGTTTAGATTCTGAGCCAGTGATCGGAAAAAGTGTTCCAGATCCTCTTTTGAAATTTCTTCTATCTGGTTTCTCTTAATAGACAAGTCAATCCTTTGGTACTGTCTTTTGACAAGATCTAAGGATGCCTCTGCAAGAGATTCATCCATTGGTACTGAAGCATAACCAAATCTTACAATTCCAGATCTATTACCCAAAGATTGATCCATTGCATTACCCAGAGCTATTGCTGCGTCCTCGATCAGGTGGTGATCTATTCCATCCATCGACTTTGCACTCAGTTTAAGATCAAGCATAGCATGTTTTGATAGAGATACAATGAGGTGGTCAAGAAATGGTAAACCTGTTTTAACAGAGATTTTCCCAGTTCCATCCAGATTTACCTCAACTAGTACCTCGGTTTCCTTAGTTTTCCTATTGATGTGTGCTTTTCTAGATTTCATTAAAATCCCCGAGTAGAGAAGGGGCTTATGCCTCAACTAGATTTAATGTCTTCGGAATTAGATCTATTGATTTGACT
>JANWJG010000079.1 GCA_025449485.1 Nitrosotalea sp.
CATAATTTTATCTTGTCTTGTTAATAATTTTATGTGAAGTAACGTTGTTGCTCAAGAATTAAATAGGTTAGCAGGTCACTTTTCAATTAATGCAGCTTCATGTCAAGAGCATATTGCCTATAGTCCTCGGCTTGTTTGTTTTATCATCTGTAGTTTCATTTATTCCTCAAAAAGCATTCGGTGACGGTTTTACTCAAGAAAATGTCCAAGCAAACATTGGAAACAGAGTGATTACAGCTTTCATTAAACTAAATCCTCCAATTATAACATCTGATAGTTCTGAAGACAAAACCCTACAGTTTAGATTTTTTGATGCAAACACCAATACGACAATAAACAATGTCTCATTTTTCATCAATGCTACAAAGGGAGACAAAATCTTGATGCATGAATTGTTTTACACACACACTGGATATCTTACAATAAAATTCCAACCAGGTGGTGAAAATGGAAAATATACGGTATATGGTGATCCTGATCCGGTATTAGGTGGATTAGGATCACAAACTGATCAAGTGACAGTTATGGGACCAATCCTTACAGAAGGTGGCTTGTATCATTTTCACATGGAACTTTTAGCTATTGATTATGCTAATACCATTATTAACCAAACAAATCCTCCAAAATTTGATTCCTATCTAAGTGTTGGAGATGTATCTATGCAAGATGTCACTTATCAAAATAATCCATACAATACTACGCTAATTTCATACTATGACAAAACATCCAACTTTAACTTTGATGAATCAACAAAACAATTTTCTTGGAATATGCCATTTGATTGGGATGTAAATAGATTCCAAGACAGACCTATATTCATACATGAAGAGTTGAGAGTGCCAAAGTCATTGACAGCTTTCTCAGATACACCGACATATGCTGCAAGTGCACAAGGATATGCTCTTACTGGAAGCAGAATAATTGTTGATCCATATACAATTGGAGATTACATGATAGTCCATCTATTCCTTAACAAATTTGACTTGGTAAACATGGCAAAAACTATTCCAAGTGGAACTACTGGTATTGAATTCAAAGTAGCACCTGAAAAACCAAATGTACAATCATCAGCTTCTTTGTTGACAGACTTTGGAGGCTGGAATGTGAAGCTTGGATGGAATCCTAAAAACTTGGAAGCAGATTCTCAAAACAATCTGAATATTAGCTTCTACGATTCATTTACAGAAAAACAGGTAACTGGTGATGTGGATTATGATCTACAAATACTTGACAAAGATCAAAGCGTATTGTGGTCAAAGAGTGATGCTATTGCACAAAATGGTGTAAATACTCAAACAATAAACTTGCCAGGTAATGGTATCTATGGTATTGTTATCAAGGTAAAATCAATCTTTAACAACGGTGTTCCTGATACATCAAGAATTGGCATGGCTAGAGGAAATGTTGTCATACCTTCTACCGTAACAGAAAACGACTCATTGACCCAAACTGATGGACAGTCCACTAATTCGTCTAACATAACACCAGATAATGCAACTATACCAGAATTTGGTCCAGTAGCATCAATAGTTCTGGCAATTGCCGTAATGAGCATGGTAGTGTTTGTTGCAAAGACTAGAGGAATTCCAAAATTCTAAACTTTGATTTTCTTTTCGGCACCTAGTATCTGATTTAGACATCTAATATCAGAAAAGTTAGAATAATTTCTGTATAACTCACAAAATGCTATTATAGAAATCAGAGTGGATTCATTATTACATGCTACCTCTCAGGGATGAAAACCCAAAACCTGTAGGATACAGACCTTATGTTACATATTCATTAATTGCAATTAATGTTCTAGTCTTTTTTTGGGAAATAGCAGTAACTCATCAAGTCTGGGAGTTTACAAACAGACAAGCAGAAAATATGTTGTTGAGTTATGGTACGATTCCAAGTAATGTTGTACATGGTTTGGCAAATCACAACTATGGTGTATTTAGTTCTATTTTCAGTTCCATGTTTCTCCATGCAGGTATAATGCACATTGGAGGTAATATGTTATTTCTATGGATATTTGGGGATAACATTGAATACAAATTTGGAAGAGGAAAATTTCTAGCACTCTATCTTTTTTGGGGTGTTGTAGCTGACTTTTTCCATATCTTATCAGATCCTTCAAGTCAATTGCCAGCATTGGGGGCATCTGGTGCAATCTCTGGAGTACTTGGTGCTTATCTCATCATATTCCCAAATGCAAAAGTTGTCACACTAATGTTTCTTGGATTTTTCACCAGACTGATTAGAATTTCAGTCAAGTGGTATCTGCCGTTCTGGTTTATCTTCCAAAATGTATTGCCCGCATTTATCGGGTCAGCTGGTTCAGGTGTTGCCTTTTTTGCACATATTGGAGGATTTCTAATTGGACTGCTTGCAGGATATGTTTACAAAAAAACTCACAGCTCAGAGTTTACTTATGGTACAAGGTATGGCTGGAAAGGCAGTGGTACCAAGTGGGGAACTTGAATCTACAAAACAATTCTTAGGTGTAATTCTAGTAAAAAACTCAAGTTTGACGATTACCAAAGAATAAATCTTGTATATGTCCATCTGTGATACATGCCTCTCATACCAGTCTCAATGTATCCGGGCAGAACTGAAAAAAAGAAAGAGGAATATGCAAAAGCCATCACAAAATCGGCAGTCGAGATTCTCAAGACAAAAGAAAGCCATGTAATAGTGGTTTTCGAAGAGAATCCAAAAGAAAATTGGTATATGGCAGGAAATCCTCTCTAAACACATTTTTATTTTATAATAATTCAAAAAACTTGTGACAAAAATTGCTGTAGTCCAGATGCGCGCTGAAACAGACAAGAAAGATAATTTAAAAAAAATTCTTCGATACATATCCCAGGCAGCACGCAGAGATGCAAAACTCTGTACTTTTCCAGAATTTATGATGTGTTACACACCATCATCTCAATCTGCTATAGATCTTGCAAACACTGCAGAAAAAATAAACGGAGAATTTGTCTCTTCAATATCTGAAGAAGCAAAAAAAAATTCAATACAAGTTATTGGTACATTATATGAAAAAAGCCCAAAACCAAACAGAGTATATGACACATCTTTTCTCGTAGGAAAAAATGGTAAAATCATCACAACATACAGAAAGATTCATCTCTATGATGCACTTGGATTCAAAGAATCTTCAAAACTTTATCCTGGTTCATCAATTGTCAAACCCGTAAAAACTAGTGCAGGAAAAATGGGAATGATGATCTGCTATGATCTTAGATTTCCTGAGATGTCAAGAATACTTGCCTCATCTGGTTCTGAAATTCTTGTAGTACCATCTGCATGGGTTAAAGGAAAAATGAAAGAAGAACACTGGGTTACCATAAACAAAACAAGAGCCATTGAGAATGGTTGTTATGTAATATCACCAGATCAAGTGGGTAACATTTACTGTGGGAGAAGTCTAGTAGTTGATCCTTATGGGAAAATACTTCTTGATATGAAGAAAAAAGAAGGAATTGGAGTTGTTGACATTTCTCTTGATGAAGTCAAACAAGTAAGAAAGAAACTTCCACTTTTACAAAATAGACGTACTGACGTTTACACCAATCTCAAGATTTAGTTCTGCTTGCACATCGTATGTTAGAGCATTGTCGTGCCCACTTTTGTTTTCTAGAATATCTTTGTAAAATAATTGGCCAAAAACAAATCTTGCACGACATCTTTGTTGCACAGATCATACCTCTTTGCACTAGCGGTGATGATGCCCTGCAACCATTGTAATAATTTGAACATCCTATGAATCGTTTTTTTGTTTGACGAGATCTTATTATGAGAAGTTTTCCTACATGACAATCAGGACATTGCACAAGACCATTAACAGGAGTGTTTGTCCCTAGAATTACATATTTTCGCTTCTTCTCTGACCATGAAAGATATCCATTCTTGTCATAGTACTGTTTTATCTCGCTCTGTATTTTACCAATGTTCTTCTTTGTTATCTTGACAGAATTTCTTGAATCCAGTCGCTTCTTGACAACAGCTAGAGTAATCTGGTCTTTCAATGATATCATCTTGCTTATCGAACTAAAGAAACTACTGAAGAATTTTTATATGGAATCTAGTCAGCGAGATTTGTGGAAAAAGTCTGTCTTATTGGCGCTGGCAGTACAAAATACGGTAAATTAGAAGATAGTATTACTGATATCGCACTTCAAGCATCAGTTGATGCCATAGAAAGTGCAGGAATAGGACCAAAAGAGATCCAGGCAGGATACATTTCTAATGTATTTGGTATAGCAGACAAGCAAGTCCACTTGGGCCCAGTCATAATGAGTAATCTCGGTATTCCAGAAGTTCCATCACTTTCAATTGAATCTGCATGTGGAAGTGGTTCGGTTTCATTCAGAGAAGCATATGCAAATGTCGCAGCAGGATTCTATGATGTTGTCTTGGCAACAGGTGTAGAAAAAGTAACTCATACAGGTACTGAATGGACTACAACATATTTCTCATATTGTTCTGATTTCTTTTATGAGGGAGGAGCAGGAGCTTCATTTCCTGGATTGTTTGCATCTATGGCAAGAGCATATCTTGCTGAATTCAAAGCAACAGAAGAAGATCTTGCAATGGTTGCAGTAAAGAATCATGACAATGGACTTCTTAATCCAAAAGCACATCTAAGAAAAAAAATTACAATAGATGATGTAATGAAATCAGCAGTAGTTGCAAGTCCACTAAAGTTGTATGATTGCTGTCCGTTTTCAGATGGAGGAAGTGCTGTTATATTATGTAGTGAAAAATTTGCAAAGGCACATACCAAAAATTATGTTGAAGTAATTGGATCAGGCAGGGGTGGATCACCTGCTGCACTGCAAGGAAGAGATCATATAACTACTATACCAAGTACACGAATTGCAGCACAAGCTGCATACAAGATGGCAGGTATATCTCCCAAGGATGTTGATTTTGCAGAAGTTCATGACTGCTTTACAATTGCAGAGCTAGTTGACACCGAGGACTTGGGATTCTTTGAAAAAGGAAAAGCTGTTGAAGCTGTTCGCGAAGGAAGAACCAAACTTAATGGTGATATTTCCATCAACCCATCAGGAGGACTCAAGTCAAAGGGTCACCCAATAGGTGCAACTGGAATAGGTCAAGTTGCAGAAGTTTTTGATCAATTAACTGGAAAAGCAGGTGATAGAACAGTCAAAGATGCTAAAATCGGATTAACACATAACTTTGGTGCAACAGGCGCCAGCTGTGCCGTACATATATTCAAAAGTGTATAGAATTGCTAACAAAAGAAGAATTCGCTAACAATGCCAAATTAGGTAAGGTTCTGACTAGAAAATGTACAAAATGTGGTCATCATCATCTTGTTACTACATATTTTTGTCAAAATTGCGGAAACAAGGGATTTGAGAATGCGGTAATTGATGGCAAGGGTTCCATTGTTACTTATACAATAATCACTGTGCCTCCAGACGGATACGAAGAGTATGTTCCATACGCTTGGGTAGTTATGAATCTAGATGATTCCGAATTGAGAATCTCTGGTTTTATGGCAGACATAAAATCTCCTGCAGATCTTCCTCTTGGAACAAGAGCAAGAATCACAGGTTATGATCAACGTGGAATCATAATCGAAAAGCAGTAAACAAATTTACGAAACAGATTAAAAAAATTCAAAAAATCTCTTTTATAATATTTACATTAACATTAGTTTGTCATGTCAGTTGATGTTGTTTGCGGAAGATGCGGAGCTAAAATTGCAAATATGCGTATGTTAAAATCAATAAAAGACGTAATGCGACCGTATAACAGCAAATGTCCATCTTGTGGACATACACTTTCTCCATCCGAATTTACTGTGGATGTACAGAAAAACTGATCTAAAAAGCTTCCGTACTATCAAATTAGTCAAAAATCTTAATTACCGATGCTCTCTAGACATTCCATGGAACTTAGCGAGGACTTTGGAGATCCAAAACGTGGCGGAATACTACAATCAGCATCAAAACGTGTAAGAATGATCTTCTCTGTTATGGCAAGTCCAAACAGAATAGATATTTTACGTATATTAAACTCAAAAGGACCGCTTACCTATTCTGAATTAAAATCTCTTGCTGGCTTTAAGTCTAAAAAGGAAAGTGGCAAGTTTGCATATCACTTGAGAAAATTACTAAGACAGTCTCTTGTAGCACTGAACAAATCTGAAAGGCGATATACTATTACCAACTTGGGAAAACTGGTACTAAGTCTTGCAAGACAGATTGAAGAGCGATCTATCATTGAAAGTGGCAAGATGTACGTTAGGACTTCGCATGAATCAATAGAAGAATTCAATTCTCACAAGATCATTCAATCGTTGGTTCGAGAAGGTAGCCTTCCACTTGAGCTTGCTCAAAAAATTACCGAGGAAGTAGAGAACAGAATATACAAATTCCAAACATCCTATCTTACATCCTCGCTTATACGCGAAATGGTCAACTCTGTACTCTTAGAACAGGGTCATGAAGATTATAGACACAAACTAGCAAGATTTGGCTTGCCTGGATATGACATTCATGAGATGTTAACCAACGTCGATGGTATTCATAATGGAGTTGAAGGTTTGTTATTTAAAACAGGACAGAATGTATTTGGAGAATATCTTGTTTTAAATACTCTGCCTAAGGATGTGGCTGATTCTCACCTCTCAGGAGATCTTCACATTACTAATGCTGGATTATGGTCACTACTTCCAGATACAATATTTGTAAACATTAAGGAACTTATCGAAGAAGGAGTTGACTTGAGAGGAAAATTCCTAGGCGTAACAAGGACTTCATCACCAAGCTCGTTAGATGATCTATTTACTTCCTTATCATTACTTACCTGTCTTCTGATAAAAGAAGCATCACAAGAAATAGTGATGGATGGATTGGTTGCAGTATTACAAAAATATTCCAAGAATTTGCCTGAAATTGAAGAAAAACTTGCAAGTTGTTTTGCAAAAATATCTACAGGACCTAAATATGGAAAGAATGGAACGCTTGCTTCATTTAGAATTTCTATTGGAACAGAACCAAAGATGGTTGGAACTGTTCTTCAAGCCTACAAGAAATATGTAAAGTCCACACCACTTCCCTCCATAGGATTAGTTATTGATTATGAAAAGGCCAAGATAAGTGACTATTCAGAAACTTTGGCAGATGTGATTGCATTAGGTGGACACATTATGTTTGCTAAAGGATTGGTATCTAACAAAGGATTAGCACGAGGAGATACAAAGAACGTTGGAACGACTTCTATCAATCTAGAGTCTTTATCGATCAATATGCCAAGGCTTGCCTTTGAATCTAACAAAGACGAAACTTATTTCAGAGCAAGACTTGCACTGTTGATGAAACCTGCACTAGCAGCCATGTCTCTAAGAAAGAAGGAGATATCTGATCTAACAAGACGTGGTCTTAACCCAATACTTGCAAACAATACCCAATACATGCAAAAGGGATCAGTTACACTTGTTGTTAATTTGATCGGCCTCAAGGAGGCAGTTTATGGTATTCTAGGATATGAAAATAACAAGGCTGGACACGAAATCCTTGCCAAAGTGATAAACACTGCCATGGAAGTAGCCACAAAGAAAGGAAAAGAGATGGGCGACAATGTAATTGTAACCATGACTGAGAGTGACGCCGCAAATCGTTTCTCGTCTCTTGATGGTGAAAAGTATGGTAAAATGTCAATTAACCACCATGTAATGGGAGAAGCGTATTCAGAAGGAATTGTTCTTGATGCCTCTGAGATGACAGAGATGACTCCTAAGAATGAAAAGATTGTAGAATCTAATTATTTCTCAAAAATACTTAACGGCGGTCTCTTGGTCCAATTAAAGATCCCAGACGCAATGGATTCTTCAGGAATAAAGAAGGCAATAGAAAAGGCAGGCGATCTATTGGGATCTTTCAGGCCTATCAAAAAAGTACCTATATGCAGTAACTGTGGTCTCAAAGAGGAAAAGATCGCTGAAAAGTGTTCTGTATGTAAGTCTCCTTACATACTAGCATAACCTTCGCACCTTAGGAACGGCTAATAATTTAGTGAACAAAATTTTTGAATTAATATATGATTTTATATTAAAATCTATTTTGAGGAGATGATCTCATACCATGGAAATTGTAACGGTGTCAACAAATTTAATCCAAAGTTTAGCTTTTGAAAATTATTTTTTGCCGCAGTGTTTAATTAACTACCATTTCATAAGATTGACTGAGAGGTATATCTCTCCAGAGGAGTAAAATTCCAATGTTACTCGCAAGGGGCGCGAGAACAGGAAGACTTCGCGGTCACTCCTCTGAAGTTATTAATTTAATCTAATCCCAGTACTAATTAAGTTTAATCCAGTCTTGTGGTCGTTTTGATCTAAGATCGATCACAAGATAGAGAAGGAAATTTTATCCTTTTAAATACACGCTTATAATCACTTCGGAGTCTAGTTCAAATCTCATAGTAGATTCTTGAAGATTTATTTTTGGCGAAAAAGATCCTAAACCATGGAAATCGTAACGGTGTCAACAAAATTGATCCAAAGTTTAGCTTTTGAAAATTATTTTTTGCCGCAGTGTTTAATTAACTCCCATTTGATAGGGGTAAGGGGAGTAATTTGACAGATTTTTCACAAATAGAGAATTCGATCATTCAAGTAAAGAAACGCGATGGTCGAGTATCGGATTTCCAAAGAGATAAAATTTCAAACGCAATCTACAAAGCACTTGTTGCTTGCGGAAAATCAGATCATGCATTGGCAGACAAGCTAGCTAATCATGTTCTTGCAAAACTCGTCAATCGGGGATTTTCTGGTTCTGAAGCGCCAAGTGTAGAAGACGTTCAAGATATGGTCGAGTCTACTCTGATTGAAGAAGGACTTGGAGAGATCGCAAAGGCGTACATCCTATACAGACACGAACGACGAAGAGTTAGAGAAGAAAAGATGAAAGTACTTGAATCTAAATCACTTGATAGCGTTGCAAAGAAATTTGATCTTAATTGCTTAAGAGTTCTTGCATCCAGATATCTGCTCAGAAATAACAAAGGTCAGATAAATGAAAGCCCAGGCGAGATGTTTGAAAGAGTTGCTATCTTGGTAGGAATTGCAGATATCATAAGAGATCCATCTGTATTCCAACTTGAAGGAGGAAATACTCAAAATACCGAGGAAGCCGCAAGATACCTTGACAAACTTGATGACTTTAACTACAAATTCAAGATAGGAAAATACTATCTTAACAAATATCACTTTAGATCCTTGATAAACCACTACATAGATTTGGCAAAACATGGCCAGATGAAAGTCAGCTTTAGAGAATTGTTGACTATGTTGGCTGCAAACAAGTTTGAGCAATATACTGAACGAATCAAAGAAGGTGCTGATCTTATGGTTGCACAAGACTTTCTACCTAATTCTCCAACTATGATGAATGCTGGTGCACGATTAGGCCAGCTCTCTGCATGCTTTGTGCTTGCAATGGAAGACGATATGGAAAAGATCATGAAATCATCATCAGACGCCGCATTGATATTCAAATCAGGAGGCGGAGTTGGTATCAACTATTCAGATTTGAGACAAGAAGGAGATATGGTGGCATCTACATCTGGAGTAGCCTCAGGTCCTGTCTCTTTTATGAACATCATTAACACAGTTACTGAAGTAGTAAAACAAGGTGGTAAACGAAGAGGTGCAAATATGGGAATCATAGAAGCATGGCATCCAGATATTGAAAAATTCATCACTGCAAAAACAAAACCAGGTGTTCTAGAAAACTTTAACGTAAGTGTGGGAGTTTGGGAAGACTTTTGGGAAGCACTAGTTAACTCTGCAGATGGAAAATTCACTCTCAGAACTCCAAAAGATAAAGTTCCTGTACGCGAAATAAATGCACATCATCTGATTGACCTGATTGCACTTTCTGCATGGAAGAGTGGTGAACCAGGATTGATCTTCTTTGATATCATAAACAAATACAATGTTTTTGCAAAAGCAAGAGGTCACCCAATACGAGCAACAAATCCATGTGGAGAACAAAGTCTCTATCCATACGAATCATGTAATCTTGGCTCGATCAATCTATCTAATTATGTCAAGAGAAAAGCAGATGGTCAATACGAATTTGACTGGCAACGATATGAAGAAACCATACGAAAGACAACAAAATTCCTTGACAACATAATAGATGTTAACACATATCCAATTCCAGAAATTGACAAGGCGTCAAAAGATTCTAGAAGAATTGGACTTGGAGTAATGGGAGTTGCAGATCTCTTGTTCAAATTACGAATTCCGTATAACTCACAAGAAGGATATGAGTTCCAAGAAAAACTTGCTGAAGCACTGACTTACTATTCCATGGAAGAAAGTGTTGCACTTGCAAAGTCACGAGGACCATTCCCATTATGCTCAAAAACAGAATATCCAGAAGGTAAAATCCCTGTTGCTGGATATTATGAGAAACCAAAGAGTGCTCGTACCTATGACTGGGATGCTCTAATTGCCAAGATTCAGAAGCATGGTATCAGAAATGTTCTGACAACAACTGTTGCTCCAACTGGTACGCTGTCAATGATATCTGACTGTTCAAACGGAATGGAGCCAATGTTTGCTCTAGTCTTTGAAAAGAGAGTTACAGTAGGCAGGTTCTTCTATACTAACAAAATCTTTGAAGCAGTACTAAAAGAACAGGGGCTATACAACGATCAAATTCTTGAAAAGATTGCAAACAACTATGGTTCAGTAAAAGGAATCGCTGAAATTCCAGAATGGATGCAGAAAATATTTGTCACAGCAATGGATATTCACTGGGCAGATCACCTGATGGCTCAAGGAGTATGGCAACGCTGGATAGGTAACGCTATTGCAAAGACAATCAATATGCCAAATGACGTCTCATCTGATGATGTAAAAGCTGCATATCTACTTGCACATGATCTTGGTCTAAAAGGAATAACTGTATTCCGAGATGGTTCAAGACATGAACAAGTGTTGCACATGACTGGAAACAATGTTCAAAAGAACTTCCAAGTAACTCCAAGTGGCTTTGTCACAGACTATATCTCAAAGAATGTCACAAACGCATATCTGAAAACTGAGATAGAAAGAGCACTTCAGATAAAAATTCCAGATAACATACAATCTACTCCAGCACCAGCACTTACTCAAGAGCAAATAGAAGAAAGACTATGTCCTACATGTAAAAACAACTTGGTATTTGCAGAGGGATGTAGTGTGTGCATAGAATGTGGATATAGCGGTTGCACATCTGGTTAGGATTTTTTTCCTAAATCAAAACTCTTTTAGTATCTCCAATTCTTGAGTGTATTGTTGAATAAGAAGCTCGTTGGTGTTGCCATTGGAACAGGAATTGCAATAACAATTGCAATGATTTTCTTTGTAATACCACAATTACAAACTGGAACTACAGGTCCGCCTGTAAGTATTTCACACAATCCAAAACTTGGTCTTGTTATCATGTCTCCTACTCAAAAACCAACTCTCCAAGAAATCAAAAATGCATATGCTCAAGCAGCATCAACAGGAATTGGAAGGAGTAATGTCTATCTCTCTTGGCCTCTAATGGAACCAAAACAAGGAGCCTACAATTGGAGCTATTCTGATATTCTAATGGGGTTAAATCGTGAACAAGGTCTTAATGTCACACTTTACTTTTCTGTGATCAACAACCAAATCCTTGGTCCATTCCCTGATTGGATGGGCAAACCGCATCTTGATCAAAAACTTCAGGATCAAACAGTGACCACTCTTGATGCTATACTCTCAAGGTATTACATAGTAGATTATGTGATAATTGGAGGCAGTGTAGACAATTACTTTAGAGACAATCCCAGTGAAATTCCACAATACGTAGATTTCTTCAATGGTGTCTATGAAAAATTAAAAGTAAAGCACCCCAATATCAAATTTGGAAATTGGTTTTCGCTAAATGATATCATAAATCACAGTCAAGGAGATATTGTAGGAAAACTAAACCAAGGTGATTTTGTAGCATATTCTTATGCGCCTGTGGATTTGTTATATTATCAAAACATCAATACCGATAAGGAAAACGCTAATTTACAAAAAATGATTGACTTTGCAAATGGCAAGAAAATAGCATTGATGGAGGTTGGTTGGAGTACTAATCCATCTATCAATGGAACAAAGGAAAACCAACAAAAATTTGTCAAAATAGTGTATGACTTTTACAAAAAGAATCAGTCTGATTTTGAATTTCTAACTTGGTATAGGCAGTATGATAGGCCTGTTGATACCTGTTACAACTCGCTAAACCAACAAAGTAATTCTATATTTGGTAATGACGTGGTACTGAATAACACCGCAGCATATCTGTGTGGTACCGGTTTATTTGATGTCAACAAAAATCCTAAACCAGCATGGGATGAATTAAAGAATCAGATACAATCTATTCCCAACTCTTAATTACAGAATTACGATTTTCTCTCTTGTTGAAGTATATTCTGCTTTTTAGTATTGTATTAATTGCAAATGTCGTTCCTGCATATGCATCATACGAGTCTCCAACAAACGAAGAAAAAACCATCTTTGGTAAGTTACTTGCTCAATTTGAGGCAGTAGATGCACCAAAAAAAGATGTGTCTGATGTAATTGGAACATTTCAAAAACCTATGATGAATACTTTTTCATGTAATCTACACGATACCAATAATCAAGTTATAGTAATTGTCAAAACTAGATTGGCAAAGTTTGATGAAAGTACAGCTCATCAAGATCTTGTTACAGGCGGTTCTTATACATGGCATTGTTCTGAAACCGTTCAAGATGGAAAGATTTCTCTAGATTGTAATAATGAACTTCGAATAAATCCACAGGTAATATCAAATGATACCCAAACAGACCCACAATTACATGATATTGAAAATTTGGTTATACTGTATCATGAATTGCTTCATGGTCAATTGATGATTGACACGATAAAGGATTCTCCAATATGGCAACAGGAGACATGTAACTTGCAGCCTGGGGAAAATATCGATTATTCTTTTGCTGATCCGGATCATAAAATAATAAACTATCTACAATCACAATTTGCATCTGATCTTGTTGATAAAGCTGGAGGAAAAATGATTACAAAAGAAATTTCTTCTGACCAGACAAACAATGGAACATTTACCATCAAAGTTTTTAGCTTTACAGACTATCCTGCATTTGGAAATAGCTCAAAAATTACTTTACGAACAAATAACATCTCTGAAAATTCATTCTTTCAAGTAAAAAATGATGTATTTCTAAGTGGCTATTTGAAAGATAACACAAAGCCTGGAATTGCGTGGATCTATATTTTTAACAGTGCAAAAATACAGAATATGACGCATGAATCCGTACCTATCTGGATAAAGCGCGTTGCGGGGTTGTGGTCAAACGGAAATACATCTGATACGGATTTTTATGTTGCAGTTGACTATATGGTACAACACAACATAGTTGGTTCAAACAATGCAAAAAATACTGTTTCTATTATACCTCATTGGATGCAGAAAAATGCCTACTTGTGGTTTACAGGAGAAATTGATGACAATACATTTGTTGGTTCTATTCAATATCTGATCTCTTCTGGAATAATTCACTGATGAAAACATTAGGATGCGGTCGCCGGGATTTGAACCCGGGTAACGGGCTTGGAAGGCCAGTGTACTAACCAAACTATACTACGACCGCTCACTGTGCCAATCTTGGACCTACATAATAATTCTTTTTTCGCACTCATAGAGTACACGTGAAATTATGATGTGAGCTTCAAGTGGATTTTTGTCTACAGATATTGTCTTGTCAAAATATTCTTTGTTCTTATCAAAGAATTGACCTTTTGAAAATCCTCCTATTACAAGACAAGTGTTATTGTCCATCTCCTCAGCTAATTTTTGATAAGAGCTTTTGACACCTTTGCTTGAAAGTGCAATTGTCTGCTCTGGACCAATTTTTCTAATTAGATCTCCCAAACTCATATCATTTAATGTAAGAAGTGTGTTATTGTTTTCTTTGATCTCTTTGGTAACATACAGTTTCTCAACAAGTCCTGTGAATCTATGATATGATTTTGGCAATCTTACATTTTGGCCTACTGAAATAACTTTGTCATCAATGGTATGAACAAACACATTCAGCTTGTCTTCAAAATAAAGGGGAATACTACAAGCTTCTAGGAGTGAAAAATGAACAAGATCAGGCCTGCCTCTTTTTATCTCATTCTTGATTCCCTTCATTGCAGCAAAATGCCATGAGACGTCAAGCAAAATTTCAGACGGTTTTTTGTTAAATCTTCTGGCAGATGCTGTAACAGAATTGTGTCTTTGCATCTCTTTAGGTACTAATTCTAATGCAGATTCTGCTATTACAAGCGAGAGCAAGATTGTATTTTAAGGGTGGGAATTATTAAACAACATGAAACCTGCAATTAAGGATCTCTTAATAGAACGAATGCAAATTCTAATTAAAAATGCCATGTCAAACGCAAGATCTAATCCTGAATTGGCAGAAAGGCAAGCAACACTTGCCAAGAGACTTTGTACGAAATACCGTATTAGAATGCCATATGAATTGCGGGCAAATTACTGCAAAAAATGTAAAAAATTCATAGTGCCAGGATTTACAGCACGAGTAAGAATAGGAAGAAGCAATGTAAAATCAATACGCATTACCTGTAGTTTTTGTAATCATACATACAGAAAGATAATTAAAAAACAAATTCTATAGGTCAATGATTTATAAGACGAACTTTGAATTTTGGTTTTTATGGCAAAGGCATACGATGTACCAGCGGATTTACTGATCGGTAAATTATCTGAGACTTTAAAGAAAGAAGATATCGTACAACCAAGCTGGATTCCATTTGTTAAGACTGGTGCTCATGCAGTAAAACCTCCGCAACAAAGTGATTGGTATTACACAAGATGTGCATCTCTTCTAAGAAAAATTTACTTGCACGGACCTATAGGAGTAAATGATTTGAGATCAATGTATGGCGGTACAAAACCTGTTGGTTATGGAGGGGCACACCATAGAGATGCTGGTGGCGCAATAATCAGAACAGCAATACACAGTTTAGAAAAATTAGGTTATTTGGATAAAGTTGAAGGAAAAGGCAGAACAATATCTCATGAAGGCATGAAAAAACTTGATAGACTATCAACTGAGATCTTGAATGAATTAATTATAAAGAATCCAAATCTAAAGAAATATTCCTAGTAGTATCATGAGCTCTCATAATTCAAATGATGATAGAAATCCAAGCGATGCAGAAGTTTCTGCTTTAAAGGAAAATGCATTAAAAACTCTTCTTACAGCTGAAGCAAGACTGAGATTGAACAATGTTAGATTGGTTAAACCTGATCTTGCGGCAATGGTTGAAAACTATCTTTTGGGATTAGCATCTCAAGGAAGGTTAAACTCGCAAATTTCTGATGATCAGCTAAAGCAAATTTTGCTGTCTACACAACAACCCAAAAGAGATTTCAAGATTAACCGCAAGTAGATCTCTCTAGGGAAAATATATTAGGGGTGAACTGATCGATTACAAATATGAAAGCAGTTGTTTATGACAAATATGCTCCAAATGACGATTACAAATCAATCCTAAGTGTAAAAGAAATACCTGATCCAAAACCAAAACCAAATGAAGTTGTTTTCCGAGTCAAGGCAGCAGCCCTAAACTATAACGATATCTGGGGAATGAGAGGACAACCAGTTGCCGTACCATTACCACATGTCTCAGGTTCTGATGCAGCAGGTGAAGTTATTGCAGTAGGCGAAGATGTCACAAATTTCAAAGTTGGCGATAGAGGTGTTTCACATTCAAACATGTCATGCAGAGTATGTGATGCATGTACCGATGGACGTGAATATGATTGTCTAAAGAGAACCATCTGGGGATTCCAAACAGGACCTACATGGGGCGCATTTTCTGAAATCACACACTTGCCTGAAGTTAACGTTGCAAAAATTCCAGAAGGCGTAAGCTTTGATGAAGCTGCAGCAGCTTCTATGACA
>JANWJG010000080.1 GCA_025449485.1 Nitrosotalea sp.
ACAAAAAGGAATTGTTCTTGAAAATTATGAAATAAAGGGCGATTCGTCATATGTTGGAACAATACATGTTGATCAAACTGGTATTCCGTATACGATAGTCCTGTCAGATAATGGCTCTCCAACAAACTTTGATGTGCGAATTGGAAATTCTCAAGAGGATCTAGTGCATGAAACCATATTCAAAAAAGGTGTTATCCAGTTTACTCCTGGTACTACTGGAGATTATGTCATCAGCATACAAAATCAAAGTGGACAGCCTGCTTCAGTCTCTCTAAGTTATGGCATATCTCATGATTATACTGTGAATTCTCTCATGACCACAGCCATCTGGGTTTTGCTCATAATTGGAGGAAACTATGTGATACTTCACAGATACTTGCCCAAAATTGGCATCTAGTGTGTTGTTATCAAGGAAACTTTAGAGTGCTTTTTTCTAACTCAAGAATTGGAATGTATAGCGACATGCCATCAGTTCCAATTTTTTCAACAAAACTATACTCTCCTGTAAGCCTCTTTAATTCAATGAATTTCTTGGCAGGTGCGTTGTTTGATACAAGATAATGTATAACATTACCACCCACCGTCCCAGTTTGTATGAAAGTTATATTCTGTCCGTTATAGTTTTGATGGTAAATCAGGGGGACAGCACCTAGGACTGATTGGGATGAATATAAAATGACTTTTAAAAGATCTCCATATTCTTTATACTTTAGATAGGTGATTTCGTTCTCTGACATGTTCTCTTCTTTTGTATTATGACATATTAACGCTGAGACTTGGTAGCAATTTTTGAACCATGCTGAAATTGATGACAAAAAATAGGCATCAAGGTGTTAGTATAATTACCACCTAGTCTATATCATCAAACTCAACTAACAGGATCAGAAACAAAGTGACATCAGAACAACACGAATTTTATGCTATGAAGAATATGCCACGTAAAAAAAATAGCAAACAAACTAACCAACGCATTGCAAGAACTAGGCGACAAAGAGGTTATAATTGGGAGGATACGTTGGTCAAGAGATTCAATGCAGTTGAAGGTTGGAAGGCCTTTAGACTTGGATCGCCAAGTGTTGGACTCCCAGACATCCTTGCAGTAAGTACTAGGGAAAATGTCATCTATACAATCGAGGCAAAATCTGGCACAAATACAACGTTAAGGGTGCCATTTGATCAGATACAGCGTTGTCTTAAATGGATACACACTTTTGAACTATATGAGACAAGAAGGATGATTGTCGCATTCAAGTTTTCATCCAAGAAGAGAATAGGTACTGGAAAATATGAACATCGCGAGCTTAGAGAATTTTTTAAAATTTGGGATGAAAAATACCCTGTAACAGATTTTATCTGTACTTACGATGGGGATACATATGCAATGTCTGAAGGTAAAAGACAACCCTTGAAACTAGAACCATGTGTTATGCCTTTTGTAAAAAAACCAAGTAGCAATTAACCGAATACTTCTTTAATGTGATACTGTAAACATAAAATAATGAGCTTTGAAGATTTTGTCGATGAACGTAGCTTGGTAAGCCGAGACGCACTTGGCACAAAAGAAATAAAACTCAAGCTGCTTGAAGTTGAGGATGATACTTCAGATCACATTTGGAGATTTGGAGTCAGAGTCAAGGTAAAGAAAATACTCATCACAATAAAGCACATCAATACACAACAAATTGAGGAGGGTGAGTGTGACCTACACGATATAGAAAAAGAGATGAAGGAAAAAAGACATTACAGCTCTACAAACCGCTGGCTTCCAACAACTGATATAAAAAATGGCTACATTGTGAGCTCTAGACATGCGTCACTGTTGGCAGATGCAGTAGCGCTTGATTACATCACAATCTAGGCCAAGTTTGCAATAACATCGTCTTGTTTTAATTTCCAGCTGTTGTTTTTTGTTGAATTGTTTTTTCCCTTGAAAATTATAAAATTCACTCTCTGTATTTCTTTTCCATTTTTTAAAACAAGTCTTTTCATGGTTGATTCTTTTTCTATTTGTATGCCAAGTCTCATCTTACGTATGAATTTCTTGAGATGTTCTCTTTGATTCTTGCCTGCTGGTGGGATGCTAAATGGTATTGTCTCAACTTTTGTTTTGGGCCATTTGGTAACAAGTACCTTGTTCTTTGATTCGACTAGAACTCCTGCACACTTTAGTACAAATCTTCCTTGTGCCAGGTTTTTGAAAAATTCTAGTGTGCTCTTGTTTGTTACAACTTCTTGTCTGTCTGGCTCTACCATTTGGCCGAGTCCAAAATATCTTCCTCTGTGATATAACAGTGGACTCTTGGTATCATCATGCTTGATGTGTACAACCTTTCCTACTAGCATAACATGGTCGCCTAGTTTTTCCTTTCTGACTAGATTGCATTCTGCGTTTATTGTACATCCTGTAATCATAGGTGTCTTGATCTTCTGTGGTGTAAATGTCTTGAAAATATTTTCAAGACTCATCTTGTCTATCTCAAATCCCGAATATCCTCCTGCTACGCTTATTTCAGCAGTCTGTTCTTTTGATGCTACATTTACTCCAAACTCTTTTGTTTTTTCAATGTTCTTTAGAGTCTGGGATCCTTTGTGGATGAAAATGGCAATTAGGACTGGATTGTATGAAATTTGTAAAACCCATTCTGCTGCCATTATGTTTGGACCTTTTGTACCGCGTGATGTGATCATGCTTATGCCTGTTGAAAAATATCGTTCTGCCTTGCTTGGAACTTTTCTGGTCAACAAATTTTCAAGGTATAATCAGGTAATTGTTCTTTTTTACAGAAAACTTTATGAAAGCAGGATGGCCGAGTCCATGCATGATAAGTCAGGAAATCACCATAAATGGTAAAAAATACCGTTTAACCCTGACCGATCAAGTACTTTCCGATGTCCGCAGGCTCAAAGCACTATACAATGCAGCATATGAAGACCCAGAGAGCTTCGACGAGGTAAGCTCGGCAATATCAAATACAATTACTCAGATAGCAGCTGCTGTAGAACCTGAAGTCTCTGATAGTGATCTGGATGGCTTGATTCAGGCAGTCATGAAAGCAGTAGATGAAAAAAGCAAAGAGACTGAGGAAGCTAAAGCAAAACACCTGGAAGACAAGGCCAAGGCTTCAAAAAAACCCGCTGGAAAACCTAAAAAATCAAAGAAATAACCCTTCACGTCATAGAAGAACCCTCATATTGGTTAAATGCAATAGATCTTTAGAAGAAATATGCAAACCCATTGCGAATGCGGCATCTGTGGACATGTATCTGAAACAGAATGCATTTCAAAAGAGTGCAAATGGTGCATCAACTTTCACATGCGCTCAGGCCCAAAAAAATAATCCAATTTTCGTCAGTACCGATGTTCTTGTATAAAATCTAAATTCTTTAGATTTAAATACGAACCCACTAAATTTTGCATAATGCAGTCACAGGCATACCTACAATGCATAGATCCAGCGTGTGGACTACAATATCCTGTAACTGATACTAGAATTGAATGTGAGAAGGGTCATCTGCTTGACGTAAAATACAGCTCTGTTCCATCACCTTCATTAAAAGAAGTATTTTACAAACGCAGGAATCACTCCAACAACATTTTCAATGAAAGTGGAGTGTGGCGTTTTCGTGAACTGATAAACTTTTGTCAGATTGACACTGAAAACCTTGATCAATGTTCAAAATATTTAGTTTCATTAGATGGTGCAGAAGGAAGACTCTCTAAGCCATATCACATGTCTCGAGTTTCACAATATGTGGGATTGCAAAATCTATGGCTTCAACCTGAGGGATACAACCCAAGTGGTTCCTTCAAAGACAATGGAATGACTACAGCTGTAACACATGCAAAACTTGTTAAAATTAAAAAGATAATCTGTGCATCAACTGGAAACACATCAGCATCTGCTGCAATGTATGCCGCAAATGAAAACATGGAGTGTGATGTATACATACCTGCAGGAGAGGTTGCACCTGGAAAACTTAGCCAGGCATTTCAGTTTGGAGCTCAAGTTGTAGAAATAAAAGGAAATTTTGATGATGCGCTAACTGCTTCCTTGAAACAAGCAGGACAAGCAGGTGGTTATACAGTAAATTCTGTCAATCCATTTAGAATTGAGGGCCAAAAAACAATTATTTTTAGAGCCTTGGAATTTTTGGACTGGAATCCTCCAGATTGGATAGTATATCCCGGGGGTGCACTTGGAAACACATCAAGTTGTGGCAAGGCACTCATGGAGTTGTACGAGTGGGGATGGATAAAGAAAATTCCACGTCTTGCAGTTGTAAATTCAGAAGGTGCAAACACTTTGTACACTTTGTACAATGGCAAGTTTGAAGATACTGAACTGAGATGGAACAAAGGAAGAGCAGATACTGGATTAATCAAACGATATTACGAGCATATGGATAAAAATCAACTCAGGCCAAAAACCAAGGCTACTGCAATCCAGATTGCAAAACCTGCCAACATTCTCAAGGGATTGCGGGCACTTGACTTTACAAATGGTGTTGTAACCCAGGTATCTGATGCAGAAATGCTAGATGGGATGGCACTTGTTGGTCTAAACGGATTTGACTGTGAAATGGCCTCTGGTGCTGTTCCAGCTGGAGTGAAAAAATTAATTGGTGAAGGAGTAATCAAAAAAGATGAAACTGTAGTAGGAATACTGACAGGACGACAGAAAGATTCTAGCATTCCTGTTGATTACCACAAAAACCCACAAAACAAGTTTGCAATTCCGCCAAGATCCTAGTTCGTGTTTGGAATCTTTTCTATTTTTATGCGACTTGCCTGATTGTTTACTGCTTCTTCTACTGTCATCTTGACTGATTCTATGACTACTCTGTCGCCAGTTCTTGGAATGTCTTTTAATTTGTCATGTAATAGTCCATTCAGTGTGGAATAATCTTCGCCACGTGGAATGTCTGACTTTAGTATTTCATTTACGGTATCAATCTCGACATCACCTGTTGCAAGCATCGTATTCTTATCTAGCATCTTAAAGTTGAGCTCTTCCATGTCAGTCTCATCCATTATTTCGCCTACAATTTCTTCTAACAGGTCTTCAAGTGTAACACAGCCCTCCACGCCTCCAAACTCATCAACTACAATTGCCATGTGGGTCTGCCTACCCTGCATCTCTCGTAACAACTTGCTGATTCGCTGTTCTTGTGATACAAAAATCGGTTTTCTTGCAAGAGATTCAAGTGTAATTATTCTTTCATCTCGTTCCAAATTCTTTAACAAGTCTCTTACATTTAGTATTCCGATAATCTGGTCTGTTGTATCTTTATAGAGTGGAATCCTAGAATAGCCACTTTTACTTATCAGAGGCATTGCATCAAACAAGATCATCTTTGCTGGAAGCATGAACATCTTTGTTCGCGGAGTCATCACTGCACGAATTACGATATCATCAAACTTGAGTGCTCCATGAACAAGTTCACGTTCATGTTTTTTTAGTGCCTTGTCTTCCAATCCTTGTTCGATTACATTGTAAATCTCTTGTTCTGTAATCGGCGGCGGGTGGTATGGACTTTTTAATATCCACAATATTCCATGTGTGATCTTTTCAAACAGTATGATAAATGGATAAAAAATATAACTAAAAGTAAGTGTGACACCGCTTATCCATAATGATACCTTTACTGGATTTGCATTACAGTATGATTTTGGTGCATTTTCGCCAAATACTAGCAGTATGAATGTCATTATTCCAATTGATATCGCAAGACCGCCATTTCCAAACAAACCTAGTGCGACCTCGGTAGCAAGTGCGGAAGAGCCTACGTTTGCCAATGCAGTTCCAAGGTTTATTGTTGCAAGCATTCTATTTGGATTTGATTTTAGTTTAGCAAGTGCGGTTGCGCCCCTGACTTTGTCTTTTACAAGTTGATTGACTTTGGCTTTGTTTGTTGCAATAAGTGCCACTTCAGCACCGCTAAAGAGGGCAGATAGTGCTACTAGTAATGCAAGCAATATTATTTTAAAAATTATTTCCATGTCCATTGATCAATTACCTCTATGTAGACCTCTTTTACAATGCATTGACCTCAAACCCGGTGTTCTAATCAATAAACGTCTTGATTGAATTTCAAACAAATTAGTATGTATGTTATTTTTGAACTGTCTCTTTTATAAGTTCACATTAGTTTTGTTAGGAACCATCTTGATAACATGCTGTCTGATGCAAACAATCCGAGTTCCTATTTCTTTGAAAAATGCTCTTCGAGTAGTTTTTTCTTTTCTTCCATGTGGAACAACTCTTCAGTATGTTTGAAAGCATCTTCTCTTTTTCTCTTGAATAGCATTGCCTGCATCAGAAGGTGGTTTTCAGGTACTACTATGCCGGTTTGATCATCGGAGTATGTCAGTTTGACCATATCATCTTGAACATCCATCACATCTGCATGAATGTGAATCATGTTGGTATCTTTGAAATTAAATTTTATAAATTCTGCATAATCTCTGATATCTTTTGTTCCTTTTGCACTGTATAATGTAGCAACACCGTATTCATGTTTGTATAAATCTATGATCTCTTGTGCATTTGGTGCAGGACCATCAAAGCGAATATCCATGAGGTGTACGTGCATCTGTCTTGTTGGAACCTTGAAAGCGCGGATAAATAATGGCGTATCTGCACCCATGTAGCTTTTTACATCATCATTGTGATGCGGTCTTCGTGTCCATTCAATAGAATCTTTTACCAGAGTCTTTGAATCCTCAAGGTCTGCCCATCTTCGTAGTAGTGTTGCATCAAATCGCTTGATCTTTTTTCCATATTTTTCCTTGAGCGGCTGGAGTATTCTTCCCATGCCAGTAACGTTACAACTTCCCTGCATCACATATTTTGCATCAAACGCCTTTTCATAATTGACACGAGAATTGAAGATCAAGTTTGCGACAGACTCTTCTCCGCCAATTTTTTCTCCTCCCTGGAAAATGGCGTTGACATTTTTTGGCTCATATAGAGACTTTTTGTTTGCATATCCTACACCGCCAGGGGCCGCATCTATTACCAGATCGCTTTCGGATATGATGTCTTCTATGGCTCCCGCAATTTTATAATTTTTAAAAGCATCCATCTTTGTCTTTGGAACATAAACATCAAATCCTCTAGATATTGCATCTGCCACCTTGTCGTCAGGAGAATACTTGCCGACTCCGATAATTTCAATATCCTTGTCGTCTGCAATGAATTGGGTTATTCTGCTGCCAATAGAACCATATCCGTTAACAAAAACTTTTTTCATAGTTTGATGATGGGAAATCCCATTTATTTGGTTTACCCCTTTGACAAGAACTAAATAATCTATAGATGAAAGTCAAATTCTTGAAAGTTCATCTCCCATCTATAGGGATCGGGGTTGGGGTTATTGTTGCAGTCATTGTCGTAGTTTCACTATTTGGACATGGTATTCCAAATCCCATGGCATCTACCGAACAGAACAACACTTTGGACAAGACTGTATCCCAGAACGGTTTATCACCAAAAGATACTCTTAGTTTGTTGATTGACAATACATCTCCAGTGCTTGGCTCAAACAATGCACCAATCACCATGATAGAGTTTGGTGACTATCAATGCTTTTTTTGTAACAAATTTTATCATACTATAGAACCAGACATTGTCAAAAATTACATTGATACTGGCAAGGTACGCATGGTCTTCAAAGATTTTGTCATAATTGGACAGGATTCTGTCAATGCTGCACATGCGGCACACTGTGCTCAAGAGCAAAACAAGTTTTGGCAGTATCATGATACGTTATACAACAACTGGAATGGAGAAAATACTGGATGGGCATCATCTGCAAATCTCATGAAGTTTGCCAAGGATGTTGGGTTAAATGACACCCAGTTTGGCCAGTGCATGGCCCAGTCAAAGTACATCTCTACCGTTCAAGGTAGCCTCTCTGATGCCAAAGGCCTTGGCTTGACTGGAACGCCTGACTTTTTCATCATATCACCTGATAAAACCATCACTAAAATTGAGGGTGCTCAACCCTTTACAGTCTTTGACGAATTATTCAAATCCAAGCTAAAATAGTAATAGATTTCATACATATCGTACTAAATTAGCAAAAATTATCAATCTTTGAGATCAATATTGACTCTCAAAATCCTTATATCTGTAATAGCAAAGCTGAAGCTATTGGCCGCAGGTATAGATGACATTGCCATCTACATTCCAAAACTGTTTGTAGACGCAAGAGATTTTGCTAAAGCACGTGGAATGGACCCCGACAAGCTCCAAAGGGGCCTTGGCGTATCAAAAATGGCTATTGTAGATACTAATCAAGACCCTGCATGTATGGCAGCAAATGCCTGCCTTAGAATCATGGAGCGGAACAAAATATCACCAAAAGATGTCGGAAGGCTTTATGTTGCAACCGAATCGTCACTTGACGAATCAAAAGCAATGAACTCCTATGTCATCGGTATGCTAGAACAAGTCTATGGCAATGATTCCTTTGAACACTGTGGTGGAATAGAATGCAAGTTTGCATGTGTTAGCGGTTCTTATGCTTTGTATGATAATGCCAACTGGATTAGGGCAGGAGAGGCAGAGGGCAAGTCTGCCATAGTTGTGGTATCTGATATTGCAAAATATGATCTTGGTTCCAGTGGTGAATATACTCAAGGTGCAGGCGCTGTTGCCATGCTTCTAAGCGATACTCCAAGACTGATGACATTTGATCCAAAAGTTACATCAACTTCTATTAAAAATGAATATGATTTCTACAGACCATTTGGAAAAGAGACTCCGATTGTAAACGGTCAGTACTCCAACTTGCTTTACATGATTCAGGTCAAAAAGGCATTAATGGCATACAAGGACAAAGCACTCTCTACTGGAATAATAAAACTAAAGGAAGGCGAAACAATTCTTGATTACATTGATTTTGTAAACATGCATCTCCCATACAGTAACATGGGCAAAAAGGCATTGACGTATCTTCTAAGACACGAATGGAGAAGCCTTCCAAGATGGAAAGGAATTATAGAAAAAATGGGCATGTCAGAACCAGTTCCAAAAGATCCACGTGGTACAATAGAATCAATACTTGCAGACGAAGTGTTCATGCAAAAAGACCACGAGTTTACAAAGAGGTTTACAATGACAGAAGAATTCCAAGAAGCTTATGATTCTAAACTTGCCAGTTCCCTTATTGCGTCAAGCATGGTAGGAAATCTTTACACTGCATCGCTTTACATGGGCTTTAGAAGTTGCCTAGAGTTTGAATTCCAAAAGGGAACAGACCTTGAAAACAAGAGATTTGGATTTGGCTCATATGGTAGTGGAAGCAGTGCAATGGTCTTCAGTGGTGTCATCATGCCAGCATACAAGGAAATTGTCAAGAACATGAATCTGGAGGCAGAAATAGGTGATAGGAGAAAGGTATCACTTGAGGAATATGAGCAGATCCACGAAAGCAAGCTTAGCCCAACACAGAACATCTTGGATGGCAAGAAGGAATTTGTTTTGGTGGGAGTTGGAAGCAGCCCAGAATTGCGTGGCCAGCGTAAGTATGTCTTTAATGATTAATCCTAGTAACAAAAATCGATCTTGACGATCAAAGCAAATCAACAAAAAGGATATAAAATCACAAGGACTGTTGGATACTATGAAAGACCGTTCAATGCCAGTTTGTTTTACAGCTGAACAATATGCAAAAATTGAACAGATTGCAAAGCAAAAAGGGATGTTAAACGCAGGCCAGCTTCTAGAAGAAGCACTGGAACAATAAACCCGAGAACCCACGTTCTCAAATCCTTTCCTTTATGATAACTATTTAATGGATTTAGTGTTGTAAAATGATGATGAAATTGTTTGGCAAGGGTATCATTTGTACAATTTGTGGAAAAGAGTCATCGCACAAACACAAACCAAAGAGTGAATGGAATATCGATGGACCACTTTGTGGGGATTGTTATGTAACCCAGATGAAAAAGTTCTATGAACTTGGTTTGAGACAAAAATGTGTTGTCTGTGGAATAGAAAAAGATGTTCCTGATTTATGGGAACCTAGATACCAGTGGGACATGACTGGTCTTTTGTGCAAATCATGTTTTGATAAAAAGGATCTTACATTCAAGAGTCAAAAGGCGACTTGTCAGGTTTGTGGAAAAAAACTTGGTATGATACGGTATAATCCAAAGAAAAAATGGGTGCTTGATGGGCAATTGTGCAGGCAATGCTGGGACTCTCACAAGGCAAAGCTGGGCTAGATGAATATTTTTAAAAAATTCAAGTGCAATATTTGCGATGCAAGATTTAGACAACAAGAGTATCTTATGCAGCATCAGCAACTGTATCACAGCGGCAAAGAATATGATTGTAAAATGTGTAACCAAAATTTTCCAAGCATGGAAGCGATGAGGACACATATGCAACGCATGCATACGTATCATGGCAAAAGAGACGTCTAGAATGCCTTGATTGTTTTTACTACTGGTGGTCTGACTTTGGTAAATACTCTAAAACCACAAATGCATTTTATTTCTGGCAGTCTTGTAAGCTCAGACTGGGATACTTGAGTTCCACAACGCATGCATGAATAGAAAACGCTAAAGCTAGTTGGTTTCTCTTCTGCCACTATTTCTGGTGTTGGTTCAGACATTTTTATCAAAATCTATTTCAAAGTAAGTTCAATGTAAACATCGTTTGGAATTTTAATTCTCATGAGCTGTCTTATTGCTCTGTCATCTGCGCCAAGATCAATTACTCGTCTATGGATTCTCATTTCCCATTTTTCATATGTGTTTGTACCTTGACCGCATGGTGATTTTCGTGTAACTACGTTGAGTGTTTTTACTGGTAGTGGTGTTGGACCTTTTACTTTGACAC
>JANWJG010000081.1 GCA_025449485.1 Nitrosotalea sp.
GTGTCACAGTTGTTCCAAATTATACATTCTATGCACCATTTGCAAAATACATGCCTCCAATGTTATCTCCTTATTCATGGAAAATAAAAAAACAAATTCTGGATGGAACAGCAACAGATTATTTCACATACACCGGAGACAAAGCTGAAGGCTTTGTGCTCAACCTATACGGACTGAATCCCAGAGTAGGTAAAAGAAAAGAGACCTCTGCATCTTCTGTAAAACAAAAGATGTTTGATTCAGCAATGGGAAAAGATACAGATTGGGAAGACTATGTAGAACCCGAAGTAGTACGAATAATACATGATAATTGGGAGGTCGTAAAGAAATTTGCAAGTGCAGAGGATCTCACATATAGAATACTAGGAATGAAATTTCCCAGTATAGGATTCTGGTAGAAATAGATTAATTATAGACAGATTCGGTTTTTCAATATGAAACCTTTTGTTCCAAAATTTGTCTGGTTTGATGGGAAACTAGTAAGAGATGAAGATGCCAAAGTCCCAGTCATGACTCATGCCATACATTATGGAACTTCAGTTTTTGAAGGGTTGAGAGGTTATTGGAATTCCAAAAACTTGAATATTTTCAGATTACAAGATCATATCAAGAGGTTTAGAAATTCAGGAAAGGTGTATTCAATTGCTCTTAGATTTACAGACAAAGAAATTGCTAATGCGATAATTCAGATTTGTAAAAAAAATAATGTAAAGGAATCGTGTTACATAAGACCATTTTACTTTGTAGGTAAACATGGAATCAATCTTCACGTAACCGAGAACACTCCAACACATACAGCAATAGTCATGTTTCCTTTTGGAGAACTGTTTAACAGAAATGGAATTAAAGTAGGCATATCTTCATGGAGACGAATCCAGGACATTTCCACACCGCCACTTGCAAAAATGGGTGGAAACTATCTCAATTCCATACTAGCAACTCAAGAATCAAAGAGAAATGGTTACGATGAAGCCATATTATTAGATCATCTAGGAAACATAAGTGAGGCACCTGGAGAAAATATCTTCATCATAAGAGATGAAAAGCTGCTAACACCTCCACCAAGCTCATCAACATTGGAGGGAATAACAAAAGATTCCGTAGTCAAGATAGCAGAAGATCTTGGGTACCAGATAGTAGAACGTGAAATTCCTAGAACTGAGATTTATTTTGCTGACGAAGTATTTTTGACTGGTACTGCAGCAGAAATAAGTCCAGTCATTTCAATAGATGGTAAAAGGGTTGGAGATGGCAAAGTTGGAAAAATTACAGAAAATATTAGAAAAGTCTATTCAGATATCACCATGGGTAAAAACAAGAAATACTCAAAGTGGATAACACCGGTGTATTAGGATGAAGATAGTTCAAATAGGCACCGGTGGCTTTGGAAAAAACCACGCTAGAATTCTCTCTCAACTTGGAGTTCTCTCAGCCATATGCGACATGAATGCTTCCAGAGCAAAAGAGTTTGGTGAAAAATACTCTGTGAACCATTATTCATCTCTAGATTCCCTTATGGATTCAGAAAAATTTGATGCGGCGTTTGTATGTACGCCTACTTCTACTCATTTTGATCTAGCAAGAAAACTCTTAGAACAGAAGAAAAATGTTTTTGTGGAAAAGCCAATGACTTATCTTTCTAGAGAAGGCGAAGACTTGCTCAAATTAGCCAATAAAAATAAAGTAATTCTCACAAGTGGATACATTGAACGATTCAATCCAGCTGTTTCACTTGTCAAAGAATACGTAAAAACAAAAAAGTATGGAGAATTGATCATGCTTGAATTCCACAGAGAAAATAGAATGCCAAATCACATAAAAGATGTAGGAATTATCTATGATACTTCAGTACATGATATTGATACTGCCATGTGGTTATTTGACGATGTACCAGAGGTGGTGTTTGCAAGGTCTGGAAAAATAAGACATGAACATGAAGATTTTGCAACAATAATGCTTGGTTTCAAAGATAACAGAGTTGCAATCATATCATCAAACTGGATTACCCCAATTCGCGTGAGAAAATTCAATGCAGTATGTGGAGATGCCATAATTTCATCAGATTTTATCACACAAGAGGTAAAAATTGAAACCAGTTCAGGAGCAGAAATACCTAGAAAGGAAACGGAAGAACCCTTACTTTTAGAGATAAAAAATTTCATAGCTGCAATAGAAGGAAAAGAGAGCATAAGAGTAAAAGCAGAAGATGCAGTGAATACAACCAAGATTGCAGAAGCGGCACTTTTATCTAGCCAGAAAGGAACTCCAATTTATCTGGGTTTAAAATGAACAAAAAATTAATGGAAATCCTTGCTTGCCCAATAGACAAACACTTTCCACTTGAGTTAGTAGAATTGGCTTCAAAAGAAGAAGTTGTTTCTGAAGGTATGATATTTTGTTCAAAGTGTTCTAGATACTATCCAATAATAGAAGAGATTCCCATAATGTTGCCTGATGAGTTAAGAGACAAGAACCAAGATATTGAATTCTTGACCAAGCACAAAAGTACCCTTCCAGACAAAATTGTTACAAAAGGCGTTCCATGGCACCTGTGATACTAAATGGTAACCAATTTCATTTCTGAAAAAGCAAAACTTGGGAAAAATGTAAAGGTATGGCATTTTGCATACGTAGGAAACGATACTGAGATTGGAGATAATGTCAAGATAGGTTCACTTGCACATGTTGATTACAATGTCAAGATAGGAGAGAATACCATGATAGAAGGACTTGTTTACATACCGCCACTTTCGAGAATTGGAAAAAATGTCTTCATTGGTCCTGCTGCATCTCTAACTAATGATCCATATCCTGCTAGCAAAAAAATGATAGGAGTTACCATAGAAGATGGAGCAGTCATTGGCTCAAGAGCAGTAATAAAGGCAGGAGTAAAGATAGGAAAAAACAGTGTTGTAGCAATGGGAGCAGTAGTAACAAAAGATGTTCCACCCAATTGTGTGGTAGTAGGAGTTCCAGCCAAAGTCAAGTATTCAAGAGAAGAATACGACAAGAAAAAGAAAAAGTGGGAAGACAGTTAGTGACTAATTTGCTTGTGAAATATCCAGTTCTTTATTTTTGACATTATCAAGATCCAAATTACTACAAGCATAATTGCAATACCAGCTTTTACTGCAGAGTCTATCAGATTATCTAACTTGCCAAAGCCTTGTATCGAGATGTGTGCTATTATTGGTACAATCAATGCACCTCCTGCAATAATCAACAACCACATGACAAATACGTAGAAAAAAATCGGAATTCCTCTCATAGCTTAATTCCCATCATAAAAGATGTTATTATTGCAAGCGCTGCAGAAAATAAAGCCAGTTTGAATATTACAAATCCCACTTGTTTTTCTGTGAGAGGCCCATTTGCTAGGATCAATCGTACAAGAGTAACAGGAGCTGATTTGTCGGTACTTGCCATTAGCTTGAAATCTTCAGTATGGACAACTGGGTTTGCTTTTATCTGCCTATGTTCAATTATTCTTTTCACACTAGAAAGAAAGAGAAAAGAGTTTATCACTGCAGGAAGCAATGCAATTGCCGCAATGATTTCAACATGACCTACAATGGATAACGTGCCATACATTGCTCCAAGAGTTAGTGCACCAGAGTCTCCTGGGAATATCTTACTTGGAACTTTGTGATATTTGTAAAATGCTAGAGATACAAACCCAAGAGGTAAACTTGCTAATGCAACATCATAATTGTGTACAATGACAAGACAAATTGTAAGAGCAAAACTTGCAATGGTCATAAATCCACTTGCAACACCATTTAGGACATCGATAGAGTTTATCGTATTTCCCATTACTGGAATGATGAAAATTATCAGTGCCAAATAGAGTTCTGGAATCTTGACTGAACCAAATAATGGAAATGCAAGATGTGGTTCATACGCTCCAAGCAAAATAATAGGCAGGGCAGAAGCCGCAAGCGCTAAGGGTTTGAACCATCCGCCAAGTACCTTTCTATCATCTGCAAAACCAACAAGAAAAGCAAATGAAGTTGTTATGATAATTGCCAATACTGCAGTAGAAGGAAAAAAGGCATAGAGTGTAAATTCAGAAGCCAGAATTCCTGCAAGAATAGAAGGTCCTCCAGGGCGTGCAACCATTGTTGCAACCTCCTTGTTGTAATCTTTTACAACCATATTTTTTTTTGTCAATACTTTGATCAGACTAGGAGTAATTGCATAAACAGTAACAAATGCCACTGCTGAGATCAGTATTGCGATGATAGTTCTGTCCAGCATCATCTTATCTTTTTAAGATGTGTCTTTATGTTTTCTGCAACAAGCGGTCCTATCTTGTCCATTTTGGCTAGCTTTTCAACAGATATTGTGGTCAGATCCTCTGTTGTTTTTATGCCATTCTTGAAGAGTATCCTAGCCCTAACTCTTCCAATTCCTTTTACGTGTACCAAATCAACGAGTTCATCTTTTATGCCATATACCACTCTGGACCTCAATGAATCAACCTCAGTTAGTATCTCATCTTTTTTTTCTAGTTTTGCAATCTCATAAAGAGCATGAATGAGCCAGTCCGCAGTCTCTGCCATTCTATGCATATCACCAGACTCTATACCAAAATTATCAGATAGAAATATCTCACTTGATTCATTTATCCAAGCATTCAGTGCAAGAAGACTTCGGTTACAATCGTATTCTGATATAGGTTCTATTAGTTGATCTGCATAATTTTCAATTAAAGTGCCCACAAACTCATAATCTTTATTTCTTAATGAAAACTTGGGAAAAAAATCTTCGGAGATTGTAATCAGATGTAACAATCCAAGAGCGTGTCCTTTTGTTGAAATTTTGTCCAAAGATTTTCTAAACAATACTGCTGTCAGAGGATCAATATACAAAGTAGAGGTTTTTTTGCCAAATTCTGTAGCGATGTATCTATTTCCTTTTTGTTTTACAAGATCTTCTGATTCTAGATATCGCAAGGATATCTGAATGTGAAACTTTATTGTGGTTTTTCTTTCTTGAGAACCTGAAAGTGTTTTTGAAAAAAATTCCACAATCTCTTCCCCCTTAATACCGGGATTTGTAGATACAAAACTGAGAAGATGTATCCTTAATGCCTTATCTCCCGTAAGTTTGGAAGAGATTGGTTCTGGCGTTCCATTAATGTAATAGTCAAAGATTTCATC
Source organism: Nitrosotalea sp. (assembly GCA_025449485.1). GTDB lineage: Archaea > Thermoproteota > Nitrososphaeria > Nitrososphaerales > Nitrosopumilaceae > Nitrosotalea. The sequence goes on from JANWJG010000081.1 coordinate 5,163, forward strand.
TCCATTGGAATTGCCTACAATGATTGCTTCGCCATACTTGTCATATTGTGGTCTGCCTGCACGACCACACAGTTGTTTATACTCCAATATGCTAATTGGTTTGTTAGTACCATACTTTGCATCATACCTAGCTAAACTAGCAATAACCACTCTTCTTGCTGGAAGATTCACTCCTGCAGCTAAGGTAGGGGTAGATGCCAAGATCTTTATTCTTTTGTTTCTAAATTCAGATTCAATCAAATCTCTACAACTAGAATTAAGACCAGCATGATGAAATGCTACACCATTTTTAATTAGGCTGGCCAGACTTTTAACAAGTTCAGTATGTTCGTTATCATCTAAAATTTTTTGTGAAAATTTTTCTAACATTTCTTTTTCTTCATTGTTTAATGTCTTTGATACAGCCTCTGATGCCTTTGTAGCAAGCGATACAGAACGAGTTCTTGTTTCTGCAAATAAGATTGCTTGACCTCCACCATTTAGCGAGTCCAGTCCCAAGTCAACTGGTGGTCCCCTAATGCTTGTTTGGATTTCAAATTTTTTGTTGTCTTGCATAGTTACTACACCTTGATCATAGACTCCTTCGGACAATGGAACTGGTCTCCATTCACTATGAACTAGTTTGCATTCTAGCCAATCAGCAATTTCATCAGCATTAGTAACAGTAGCACTAAGAGCCAGTATTTGTGGTCTTTTTGGCAAAAGTTTTAGCTTTGTGAGTACAATTTCAAGGGTTGGTCCCCTGTCATCATCTCCCAACAGATGAACTTCATCAGCAATTACAAGACTTATTTGATCTATCCATTCAGCACCCTGTCTTATGATAGAATCCATTTTTTCATTGGTTAGTACAAGTATGTCATTTTGACCTAGATTTTTTTCAGATGCATCAAAATCACCTGTAGATATTTGGATTTTTAGATTTTTTCCAATATCAACAGAACCAAGTTTTTTAAATTCATTGAATTTTTCTGATGCCAAGGCCTTCAGAGGGCTGAGATAAACTATTTTACCTCTCTTTTCAGACAGATGTCGTATTATTGCAAGAATTGCAATCAATGTTTTGCCACTTGCTGTAGGTGCAGAGACCAGTATACTCTTTCCTTCAAGCAATCCAGCTTTTACTGTCTTTTCCTGCGGCGGATATAGATCCACATATCCATTTTTTCATTGGTTAGTACAAGTATGTCATTTTGACCTAGATTTTTTTCAGATGCATCAAAATCACCTGTAGATATTTGGATTTTCAGATTTTTGCCAATATCAACAGAGCCAAGTTTTTTGAATTCATTGAACTTTTCGGATGCCAAGGCCTTTAGAGGGCTGAGATAAACTATTTTGCCTCTCTTTTCAGATAGGTGTCGTATTATTGCAAGAATTGCAATCAATGTTTTGCCACTTGCAGTAGGGGCAGAGACCAGTATACTCTTTCCTTCAAGCAATCCAGCTTTTACTGTCTTTTCCTGTGGTGGATATAGATTCACATATCCATTTTTTTGCAGAAATTCAATTGTAGAAGGAGGAATATCTAACTGCTCTATTTTCATACCCGGTTATAATGACCAGGTTTGGATTCATAAATAGCTGACTCTCTTTGCAATTTTTTAAGGTATTTCCTTGCTTCATCTTCTGTGAATTTATCAGTCTTGATTAGTTCTTTTACAAATGCTTTTTCTTCAACTGGTCTCTTTTCATCACCTTCAAGTGATTTCATCACATCCATGAATAGTTGCATTTTTGAGACCTCACTATGAGGACGTCCTTGGAGAACTCCCAGATCAACTTTTCCAGTATTAACATCAACTCCTGCATCTTGCAACATGCTTTGCATAAGGAATATGGCTCGTTCTGCGTCCTCTCCATCAACTTGTGTTTTCATCAACAATCTGGCTCTTGCTGTTGCCAATCTCACAAGTCCCTCCAGTTGTCTAGGTGTTACTGTGATCATTCCTTCAGATTCCACATTTCTCATTGTCATGTAATAGTCTAGGATCAAATCTTCTGCTTCTGGAGTGAGATTTGGATCAAATCTCTTTGCATATGATAGATATTTTGTAAGAATGTCAACGTCAATTAGAGACTTGGTGTCAGTTCCTGATGTTCGGTGTAGATTCAAGATGTGTCTTGCAATTCTTGTGTCTCTTTCCTTTGATGGAATATCTCTGACAACGAAGATGAGATCAAAACGTGTTAGGAGTGGAACTGGAAGATTAACGTTCTCTGTGATATTCTTAAAAGGATCATACTTGCCAAACATGGGGTTTGCCGCAGCCAGGATTGAAGTTCTGGCATTCAATGTTGCTACAATTCCACCTTTTGCAATGCTTACCGACTGTTGTTCCATCGTTTCATGCAGTGCACTTCGGTCTTCTGGTTTCATTTTATCAAACTCATCTATACAGACAAGACCTTGATCTCCCAGTACTACGGCACCTGCTTCAAGCATCATTATACCAATTTTATCCCTAACAACTGCAGCTGTTAATCCTGCTGCGGTTGAACCTCTTCCAGAGGTATAAAGTCCTCTTGGGGCAATTCTTGCACAGAATTTTAACATTTCACTTTTTGCCGTACCAGGATCACCCACCAAAAATACATTGATATCGCCACGAATTTTGGCACCGTCAGCAAGGATTTTTTGAGTAGATCCTACAATTAACAATAAAATGGCTTCTTTAATTATATCATGTCCGCTCACATGTGGTGCAAACGAGGCCACTAACCTGTCATAGATGTCATTATTTTTAACAAGCGATTTGATTATTCTTTCCTCGTCAGGAGAGATCTCTTCTCTCTCAGTGCTTCTAGATGATTTATTTCCGCGTCCACGATGAAATTCGATGTTATTTCCTTGAATTCGTAATCTGTAGATACCACTTTTTCCTCTCATAGAAGGGATATGTTCTTGTTCAATTCTTACAATTCCTGTAAGTATGATACGATCTCCAGGTCTTGCATTATCAACCAAGTCCTGTAGTACTGTGACATCAAGGTAATGAGGTAGTTGACCTGGAGGCAAATCCTCCGGTAATTCTTGGAGCCTTACCATTTGAAAATCAATAAACTTACTTTGTTCTGGACTTATCTCAAGATCTCTATGGGTACATTTTCCATTATCACATTTTAATGGTTCTTTAAACTCTAGACCTTTTTCTTGGACTCTCACAGTCTTGTGATTATCAGGACAAAAGTAGACTAGTTCTTTTGCAAGTGGTTTGATCTCAGAAGATCTAACGACCATTCCAGATACGCTTATCACTTTTCCAATTACCTCGGCATTTACTTCACGTAAGCTCCTATGTGATGGATAATTTGAAATTCTTACTCTAATATCATGACGAATTTTTTCTGCATATTGTGGAAATCTTTCTTTGAGAATATCTTTTATTGCTCCACCAAAGGCTCGAAGTATCTCATCGGGATCAGTGGTAAATACAGATTCAATTTCAGGATATGAAACTAAATCATTATAGTCAACTACAATGTACTGAGTTTTCTTTGCCATCATTTGGTCTATTTCATCAACATATTTGTAAGTGTCAGACTTGTCTTTGAACTGACTAAGAAAATCTTTCACTTGATCTTGAAGTTTACTCTTTGAAATCGATTCAGACTGTGCAGTCATTTTTTATCACCCATTATTTGTTGTTTAAATTCAGCACTATTGTTATGAATGTAATCAAACAATGTTCTTTCTTCAATTGTTAATTTTTTTGCCAAATCAGCAGTCATCTTGGATGAATCTGCCAGTCTGATTATTTTCCCTTGTCGTTTACGAATAAGAGAATTCAACATGCTTTCTATTTTATCACGGTCTTCTTGTGGAAGTCTTCGTGTGAATGAATTCACTTTGATATAGAAATCAAGATCTAATGTAGAGAGATCAAAGTCACCTTGTACATTTTCTTTCATGACTGCCTGCTTCAAGGCTACAATCATATCAGTATCTTGTACTTCAACTAATTTTTCTGATGACAGTACTTCAGCTATCCATCTGGAGATACTCAGTATCTCTCCCTGTTTAGCTTCGATTGATGTTAATGGTGCTTCTATTTTGAGATCATGACCAAAATTGACTTTGACATCCTGTAAGCGGTATCCTATACTATGTACCTGGATGAGTTCTGAAATGTGCAATTTAATCGATCCTCCTTTGAGCCGCTAAAGGGATCGATCGATCAATTCTATTAACCATTTAGTTCGATCATTTGATCTAGATTCTATCTGTACAAATTTGTTCCTGTTCATAACTGACATACTTGTTTTCTCATGTAACATGTGATGCGTAACCATATGAAATGTGAGTCTTTTCAATCATAATAACGATTGGTCATATAGTAATACCCAACTTTGCTTCAGATCTACAGTAATAATTTACAAACATAGTTTCGTAGACTTAATTTTATTAGTAAGTGAAAGACGTATGTCCCTATGACTGAATCGTCGATGTGGGTAGAAAAATACCGCCCAACCAAGATCTCATCCATAATAAACCAAAAAGAAATAGTGGGTAGTCTTAAATCTCTTTTGAAGAACACATCTGAGATGCCTCATCTATTGTTCTCTGGTTCTGCAGGAGTTGGCAAGACTACTACTGCATTGTGTCTTGCAAGAGAGATTTTGGGAGAGTCATGGCATGAACATACTTTGGAACTGAATGCTTCTGATGAACGCGGTATCAACATGGTAAGAGAAAGAGTAAAGAAATTTGCAAGATTTTCAGGTTTAGACACAAGTATTCCTTTCAAGCTCATAATTTTGGACGAAGCTGATGAGATGACCTCAGATGCCCAGACTGCTTTAAGAAGAATCATCGAGGATACTGCAAAACATTGTAGATTCATAATGATCGCAAATAATATATCAAAAATTATAGATCCCCTGCAAAGCAGATGTGCTGTTTTCAAATTTACACGTATATCAGAAGAAGACATAATCAACCACTTGGAAGAAATTTGTAAAAAGGAGAAGGTAAAGTACAACCAAGAAGGTCTGAAAGCGTTGTATCAGAATTCAGAAGGAGATATGCGTCATTCCATAAACATGTTGCAGGCTGCAGCAAGCATTGGAATAGTTAACGAAGACAATGTAAAAGCCTCTGCAGGACTTTCTAAAACAAGCGATGTAAGCATTGTTTTGAAACTTGCACTGGGAGGAAAAATTTCAGAAGCTAGGAACAAAATGATTGAACTTGTCAAAGTATATGGAATGTCAGAGTCTGATTTTTTGAAATATCTAAATGAAGAATGTTATAGAATCAAGACCACACACTTGTCAGAGATGTTAGAAATCATAGCAAAATATGATTACAGGTTAATCATAGGAGCTAACCCAGAGATCCAGTTGTCTGCATTACTGGCAGAACTTGGAAATATAGAAAAATAATAGCGCAGAGAGAGGGATTTGAACCCCCGGGTGCTTGCGCACATAGGCTCTCAAGGCCCACGCCATGCCGGGCTAGGCGACCTCTGCGAGTTTTTTTCGTAGGGACTTGTTAAAATTTGTTTAAGATCACATGTTTTGTAGACATCCGTAGGGATTATCAAATAAGAAAAAGAAAAGGGACGAAAAATTCTAGTGGTGTGCGTGTGGATTGGCAGAACCGGTTTCCATTTTTGTAAAGGTTCCAGCTGCTTTCTCATGGTGTTCTAAGTTAGATTGGTCTACCTTGATTGCTTGTGGAGGACAAACTGAAACGCATGCCATGCACCAAATACAGTCATGTTCTCTAATCGGATCAGCCTTGTCAGTGTAGTCCTTTCTGTGTTCTTTTTCAGATTCACCAGTTCCAGCAAATGTTGCATCTACTGTCTTCATTGCAGGAATATCTTGTTCTGTTCTATACCATTGGAAAACTTGGACTGGACATGCTTCAATGCATGCACCGTCTGCAACACATGAATCCCAGTCTACAGCTACCATTGTACCACTTACACCTACTGGTTCGATTTTTTCTCCTCGAGCCTTGAAGGACTCGATGCAATTTTCATCTTTTGAGGCTTCTGCTAATCTACCAGGGCCCCATCTAAAGTGAAAATGCTCACCATCGGCGTGATTTATTTTTCCAATTGGTTTCATACCTTTTGGAAAGTCTTCTGGTATCGGCATAGTTTTTTGTCGCAGGGTATGTTATTTAAACCTAGACAAAATTAAGTAAATTTTGCAATCTCTTTTTCATGTATGTCTTGATTTAACTGATCAACCTTAATTGCTTTTGTAGGACAGACTTCAACACAGGCCATGCACCAAATGCAGTCTGCCTCTTTTACAGGATTTGCTTTGTCAGTGTAATCTTTTCTATCATTTCTGCCAGTCTCACCAGGGTTTTTGTACCATTCAAAAACCTTGACGGGACAGCTTAACAAACAGACACCATCTGCAATACAGGAATCCCAGTCTACAGCTACAAATGTGCCATGTACTCCTATTGGTTTAATCTCTTCACCTAAAGCCTGAGAATCAGCCTTTACTTTTGGATCTGTTGATGCTTCAGCAAGACGTCCAGGACCCCATACCAGATGATAATTTTCACTCAAAGGATCTTTGAATTTTTCTATCACATTGTGATTTGCAGGAAAGTTTTGGTCTATAGGCACAATATCCGAGGTTATTGTTAGTTATTTAAAGTGTATACAAGATAAATTCATATCTTTCACAAATCGACCTAGTTTATTGGGAATTTTCAAATATGATGTATATCGCAATCCTAACGTAGGTATCTATGCCAAGTGTAATGACAAATTTGTTTTCATACCAAATGGATTTGCCACTACAAAGGCAAAAAATCTTGCAGAGTTTTTAAAAACTGATTATGTATTCACGTCAGTTGCAAATACAAGATTACTTGGACCAATGATGGTAGTAAATAACAATGGACTTTTGCTCCCACACAATTGTTATGAAGAAGAGATAACACATTTGAAAAAATCAACTGGGTTAAATGTTGACGTACTTGATACAAAACACACTGCATTAGGAAATCTAATTTGTGCAAATGACAAGGGCGCAGTCATGTCACCACTTATTCCAACAGAATATATCAAAAAAGTTGAGGATGTGTTAAGAGTAGAAGTTATAAGAAAAAGAGTTGCTGGATATCACCAGACTGGCGCAATGATAGTAGCAAATTCTAAGGGTGGAGTCATTCATCCATCCACAGAGGAAGAAGACATTAAAACAATATCACATGTACTGGGCGTAGACTTGGAGCCTGCAACCATCAACGGTGGATCTCCCTATCTTGCTTCAGGCATGCTTGTAAAGAACAATGCAATAGTAGTAGGAGGACTAACAAACGGTCCAGAGCTCGTAATGTTGACCAAGGCATTCAGAGTTGAAGATTAGATTTTACATCATTTAGCAGAACATCAATCTTTATCTGTTTTTCAGAACCGTCTTCCATGTTTCTGATGATTATATAATCATCAGCATATTCCTTGGGAGCAACTATTATGACACGCTTTGAAGTAGAAGCAATTTCCATCTGTTTTTTCAAGGATTTTCCAGATAGCTCTACATCAGTAGGAATACCTAGTAGTCTTAGTTTAGAGGCTATGCCAATTGCAATTTTTTGCATGTCAATATTGACAAAAACCACAGATATTCTGGATTCTAGCAGATCTGCACCTACATTCTGTTTTTCTAACAACAGTGCAATTCTTTCTACTCCTCCCGCTGCACCAGTAGCACCAAGATCATTTCTTCCAAAGGCTCTAGTCAATGTGTCATATCTTCCACCACCAACAAGTGCACCCACATCAAAGTTTCTTTCAAACACTTCAAAGACAATTCCAGAGTAGTAATCAAGACCTCGTACTATACCAAAATTTATTCGGACATTATGTACACCGCGGTTTTTCAATGCATCAAACAATTGTAGAATTTTGTCCCAGTTTTTTATTTGACTCGTATCAATTTCTTTTTCGATTTCCTCAGGAAGTCCTTTGATCTCAGAAAATTTTAGAATTTGTTCTAATTCTGGTACAGAGTAACCCTTTTCTTGGTATTCTTTAATGATATCCTGTTTTCTCTTTTTTTGAATCTTATCGACGGCTCGTAGAATATCGCTAATTACATCTGGTGAGTCAGATTTGAAAATATTTCGTACATACGATTCAACAAGTTCTCGGTCACAGATATCAATTACAATATTTTCAAGTCCCAATCTAGTCAAGAATTTAGATGTAAAATCAATTATTTCAGCGTCAGACTCTATGCTTGGTTCTCCATAGATCTCAATGTCCCACTGATGAAAAAATCTATACCTACCTTTTTGAGGTTCATCATAACGCCATACACCACCAAATGTAGAAATTTTGGCAGGCAGTCGCATAGACTTTTGTGATGTAGCAAAACGTGTAAGACCAATTGTGAAATCAAAACGTAATGCAACTTCACGATTTCCTTTGTCAGTAAAGTAATAGATTTCATTTTTTATTGACGGTCCACTTTTTGTTTCAATTACAGATAACAACTCAATTGGAGATGGCTCCATGTATTGAAAACCAAATAGATTGGATGTTTCAATGAATTTTTGACGGACATATTCAATTGTATAGGATTCCTTTGATTCGATATCTCGCATACCACGTGGAAGTTCCAATTTCAAGACTCATTCTTTTTCTAATGCATTTAGACTTTCTGATTAGAAAATCATTGTTAGAATAAATAGTGCACTAGAGACCTACCAATTCATGGCTTATCGATATCTAGATCACATGACAGATGCATTCATTGAGGTTACTGGAGATACGATGGAGAAGGCCTTTGAAAATGCAGGCATATCAGTTGTGGATACAATTATCGATATCAAGTCAGTTGAGAATAAAGAAGAGAGAAAAATTGAGATTTATGCAGATGACTTGAAGGGTTTACTCTATAGCTGGCTTGAAGAGATAATTATTCTTACAGTAACAGACGGATTTGTGGGAAAAACATTCAATGTTAAGATAACAAAAAATGACAAACATCATCTGGTAGCAAAAATCATTGGAGAGGAGATCAATTTTGAAAAGCATCATTTCAAGATGGAAATCAAGTCACCCACGTATCACTTGATGGAAATCAGAGATGAGAAACCTGTTTTGATGCGATTTATCCTTGATCTCTAGGCTAAATTATTAAATGGCTTTTATCTACAGCAAATTAGGTTTGGCAGACGAAGAATTAGAAAAAATTATGAAAAAGAAGTTAGAAGAGATGAAGTCGTATAAAGAACCAGAGATTCTTGATCTCACAGATTCTAATTTTGACAAAGCTATAGTTAGTGATACTCCAGTGATTGTAGATTTTTGGGCTACTTGGTGTGGTCCATGTCAGTTCATGTCTCCGATTTTTGAGAAAATTGCAAAAAAATACAAAACCATCAGATTTGCACGTGTTAATGTAGACAATGCCCCAGGCATATCGCAGAGGTATGGAGTTTATTCAATTCCAACATTTATCGTATTCAATAATGGTGAACCTGTTGACAAGGCAATGGGAGCAGTGGGAGAACCTGGATTAAACATGCTTGCACAAAAATATGCCTAGTAAGCATAAAGCGGGTTAACTTTTCTCTGAATTTCTATTATTTCACGAAGAGTTTGGAATTCTTCAGGACTTAGTTTATGGGAAAATGTTTTGAGCAACAATTTTGCTTCTGGAGAGGGCGGGAAAGAATAAAGGATGTCCTCTTCAGATATTTGCCTACCTATTGTTACATTTTGAATTGAGACAGCTACTTCTTTACCTTTTTTTGCAACATCAACACTCTTACCATTCTCTTGTATTTGGTGGACAACTCCAATTTTCCTACCAGTTGAATTCATGACAGATACTTTTTGCTTCAACACACCTGCATCTACTAGAACTCCAAAAACTGCAGGGTTATTCTGTCGAAATACAAAACCTTTGAGAAATGTGAATTTGCATATAGGTGTGAGTTCTTGAAAAATTGCATTTTCTTCATTTGCAGTATCGTCTTGAACCCAATTGACATAGTTATCAATCAAACTGTAGATTACTTGATCATGGAAGATCTTGATGTGGTTAGCTTCTGCCTCCTCCTGAGCATCTTGCAAAATTTTTACATTAAACGCTATTATCACGCCCAAATGTCTATCACGTTCTTTTATTGCTAGTGCTTCCATCACATCTCGTCTTGTTACCGGTCCGATATCTGCAGTGGATACTGATATGTTCTGCTTTTTCAACATGTCAGTTAGAGCTTCTAGAGAACAAATTGTATCACATTTTTGAATCACTCCTTTTGAATCAGTTTTGATAAATACTGATTTCATTTCGGATTCTATTATTTTCTTAAATTCCTCAATCTTTGATTCATCAGTGGTTGCATATACAGGACTTCCAGGAAGTACACCCTCTAGATCTGGTGATGCAATCTTGATTCCAGCCGCTGCAACTACCTCATTTACAGGTCGAAATTTATCCCTAGGATCACGCATCTCATCAAGAGGTTTTGGA
>JANWJG010000082.1 GCA_025449485.1 Nitrosotalea sp.
CTTAGGTTGTACATCTGATTTGCAACATCGCTTGATATTGTTCTTCCACTGAAGTCTTTTGTTCCCATTGCAATCTCTGTCCTGATTCCCAAGTCATGTTGTGCATAACTTGTCTGTCCTGATGCTCGTGTCAACTTCATTTTTTCTTCAGGATTTGTTGCTCTTGATTCACTTCCGTAATCTGGCATCTGTTCCATTGCGACCAATCCGCAGCCAGAACAAATCTTCTCGCCACTATGAACGTCGTCAATTAGATTAGAACGACATTCAGGGCAATTTGTTTGTAGTTCTGTTATTGTGGTCATCTTCTTCTATTTCCTTTGAATCTTTTTGGTCTCATCGCAGGAGCTTCGTCGACGATGAAAACTTTCTTTCCAATTTGTTTTTTGATATTGTTGGTAAGCGGAACTGCCGACGCATATGGTGCATCAACAGGACCTATCATTTCTGATACTTTGGCGACTTTGACTCCAGAACTATCTACGACTATCTGGTTGTCTCTTAGATGTTTCGTGAGCCTAATGATGACTCTACCGCTACTCGCTAGATGTAATACTTCGCCTACCTCCTGCAATTGAATTCTCAACCAAATACTCGTATCAATGTGGTTCTGTCAAAATTACTTTAGCTGCAAGCTATTAACCACATTTACTTTGACTGTTTGGCTCTTTTTGAAACTAGTTTCTCAGAAATTGCAGAAATCATTTTGGATTTTGGCTGGGCTTTTGTAAGTGTGATGTATCCAGACCTTACATATGGTCTTCTTGGAAATCTAACTTGATCATTTGTCTCGGTGGGCTCTAACCCTGCTGCCTTTGATGCAGCAATTAATTCATTCAGAGATGGATCAAAGATGCTCTTTTCACGAGATACTCTTCTACCCATTTTCTTTGAGATAGTTTTATTGAAATAATCAAGCCAGATTACGACGTGTTCGTAATCCTTCATCTTATCACTTTATCAAGATTGCATTTACTACGCCGTCTTGACCAGGTCTTGAAATTACTTTGCATTGACCTGCTTCTGTTTCTAATATTGCGCCTTTGGAAATTACTCCACGTCTTTCATAGTCTTTGTTTGATGGATTTTTTAGCACCTTGAGAATTTTTAGTTTCTTAACTTTGGAACCTGGAACAGTCAAATTGACAACATCTGTTGTCTTCAATGAAGTTTTCTGATTTCCTCCTCTTGTCTTACGTGTTACAGTTACCTGTTCGCCTGGTACTGCCTCTACGGAATATCTGTCGATTTCGTATTTTCGTCTTGATCTGAGTGGATATCTTCTGCCACCGGTAATCTTACTTGTTGCAAGATTTTCCACAGATTTCTTCATGTTGATTCGATAAAGTAACTCTAATTTATACCATTTACAGGTGGAGCCACTATTTTTGAACTAATTATTGACTTGGTTGAGCCAAAGGTTCTGTGGGTATCTGGGGTGGTTGTATTACAGCCTGACTTGGGCTTCGTACTTTTGTAAAGAGTTTCTGTTTGAGAAGATCCTTGTCTCCCTGTATTCCAAAATATTTCTGGAATTTTTCTGTAGTGTTGTAAATCTTTAGTCTTCCAACATTTTGATGTTCGATATAGTCAAGTTGGTGCAATAGTTTCAGATGCATGTATACTCCAGATCCTCTTACCTCTACCAGCCTCTTTGAAGAAACAGGTTGCATGTATGCAATGTATGATAATGTCTTGAGTGTGGCTGTAGGCAAAAGTGGTTTTGACGCATATTTTCTAATTACTGTATTAAACTCTGGCTTGAGTTGAAATACATAAGACCCGTCTGGCAAGCTGGCAACCTCAATTGCCTTAAAGACACCTTTTGTCTTTTTCACCATGTTTGTCATTAGAGCCAAAGTCTTGGTTCTAGACTCTGTTCCAGATGCCTTGATCAATTCCTCGATAGTTAGAGGTCTTCCTGCCGAATATAGCGCAGCCTCTAGTCTTGCCATTGCATCGTCGTCTTCTATCTTTCCCATTTACTACATCAAGGTAGGTTGGAGTATACTTAAATGAAATTCCTACTTAGTGTTGATCTGATTGTAAATTTCTATTTTATCATTGAGACTATAATGTCGTCTTCTGTCTGCTCAAGATCCACTTTCATATCTCTTGCCAAAAACAGGATGGCAAAAAAGCATCTGATTACGTCGATGAGCTCAAGTTCTGACACTATGCTCTTAAAGGAGCCATAGCCTGCAGTCTTTATCTTGCTCATTATCAATTCCTCATACTGGCCTATTATCTTCTCAAGGGAAATGAAATAATCATCAAAATTAGGGACCTCAACAGGCTCAAATTCTAACTGTCGTCTGCTTGAACGCGGGTTTGCTATTGTTCCAATGAGATTTTCAAGAACTGATAACAGTTCATCTAGTGTTACTGGATATGTAGACTCGTGCCTGTATGGCATGTTTATGACTTCGATATCTACATCTTCTCGTTGAGTGAGTGGTCTTTTCTCCATGGCAGCCTTTTGCAGTGCAAAGATGCTCTCTACCTTCATTCTATGTATCATTGCAGACGATAATGCTGCAATTCCGGCAACTCTAAGATCTTTTTTATCTGCCTGGCCAAGGATTTTAATCAAAATTTCTAGAATGCGTACTACATCGATGCTCCATACATCTTTTTTTGAAACATCAAGTGGACTAAACAGGATATTTACTGGTGGCTGCGAAATGCCTATGCTAGGATTCTCCTTGCTCACTCTATTACTGCTCTTTTTTTGTTTATAATACGTGTGTTATCTACTCTTTTCTTAGTTCAAGTCAAGAGTTTTCTTTTACACAAATCAAATATTGCGCTAGATCTTGTATATTGCTGGAATTGGAAAAGAATCTTGAGAAGTTTGATCTAGCTTGTACTTACCTGAAAAATGATCAAAATATGACAGCTCACAACATGTTCATGGATCTTGCTCAAAAGGAGATGAAAAACAATAGCTACAAAGCAGGACTTTATCTCATATTGGCCTCTGAATGCAAAATAAGACAAGGCAAGGAAAGAAAAGATGAGCTCCTAGAAGCCGGCAAGTATTATCTCAAGCTTGCAAAAAAGGACAAAAATAATTCAAACTATGCATACCAGTGCGCTGCTAGATGTTTTCTTAGAGTAGGACACTATGATGGTGCCATGAAGGCATTTGAAGAGGCTCAAAAATGTGTATGTGAAATAGTTGAAGAGAAGAGGCCAATTGTTGTAGTTGATGACAGTCCGGCAATTTTGTTGAGGATCAAAAGTTTTCTACAACAGTTAGGATATGATGATATCCAAACAGTGGCAAATGGCAAATCTGCAATTAATCTTGTTACAAAACTTGTCAAACTAAAACAAAACCCGCTTGTATTGCTTGATATGGATTTGCCAGACATAAAAGGAGATGTAGTAGCAAAAACTCTTCTTGAATCAAAACCTGACATGTCTATAATATTGATAACTGCTGATGAAAAATCAACACCACGTGTTAGAAAGACTATTGGGTTTGGGTCTACTGCATTTGTTCAAAAACCATTCTCAATAAATGAATTAAAGAATGCACTGGATACTGCAAAATTATCTGAAATCAAGTGAGTAACAACATGGACATGTTAAGCAGATTCACGTCTTTTATCTGAATCCCGCCCATCTTGTAGTCTATTATCTGGTCAGAGAACTTTTCTACCACTCGTGCAGATGGATTTTTTTCAGTCCCTTCTATCCTTAGTACAATTATCATATTCCAATCGCCATCTACTGTTGCAACAAAAAGATAATTTGGTAATGTCTTGATGTAATTTTTTATTGACTCTGTTGTGTTTTCCATGGATCTTGTTATTTTGAGTTTGAGAAATAATGCTTCAAACTGATCATTTGAGGAAATTCCGCTCAATACTGCCTTGTAACCTTTTATAATTCCGTTTTTCTCAAGTCTTTCAATTCTCTTTCTAATGGTCCTATCTGATACATCTACACCAGAATTTCGTAACTCACTTGCTATTTCTTTTGAAGGTGTCCTTGCATTTTTGTTGAGGATGTTAATTATTTTTTGATCAACTTCATCTAATGTGGACCAATTCTTATCCTCTGACATGGACTGTATCTATGTAATTGACTTTTTGAAGTTTATGATAATGGTCCCACGCGCAGGATTTGAACCTGCGACAACCCGGTTTCTGTAAGCCTGATAGGCTGAATTACGGTTAGCCGCTGGCCAACCACTACAGCCGGAAGCTCTACCAGGCTGAGCTAGCGTGGGACTGTTTCTCACGCAGTTTTTTCGTATTAAATAACTATCGATAATTCAATTTTTTTAAAAAAATTTGGATCATAACGCTAAATTTTTGACTGATCAAATTACATATAAACAGGAAAGAAAATCTCGATAATGTGTCGGGGGCTACGTCTGAGGGCGGATATGTATGCGTACCATATTTACAAAATAATGATTTTACCACTTTGAGGAATACTTTACAAAATTCTAATTCAATTGATGACATGTATTTTGCAACGGCTACATTTTCTGAAGATGGTCGTGCATACTTTCCTTCCCACTCAAACACATATCTTCTTGCTAGATTCAAAAACCGCTCACAAGTAATGAGTGAAATTGAAAAATGTAATCTGTCAACTCCGACATTTGTGTTTACAAAAAATGATGAATTGTTCGAGAGATTGACTAGTGACAACCTCAACTTGGTTTCAATATATTATCTTGAATATGGTGATACCATGTCTGATCTGTCCGACCTTGGTTTTATTGTGGCAAAACGTCACAGAGTACAAAGAGCAGATCTTGGAAGTCTCAAACTATCCACAACTCAGACTCAAAAATTCACTTTTCCATATGAAGGAAACCTTGTATTTCTTGAAGTTACAAGTGATAGCAAGCATCAAGCTGATAACAAGTACTGTGAAAAGACAAGAAAAGAAGTACAAAGAAAAGGAATTGGCATGACCACTCTTCTCAATTTGTCCGTAATTGAGAAACTGAAATAGAATTTTTAACAAACTCTTTTCAAGAGATCAATTAAAAATCTAAACCATAATAGAAAAGTTATATACTCTAGTAAATTCTGTTTTGGTGATGAGTAAGCCTTCTGAACTTGGTGCACTAAAAATTGGCTCTTACATACTGCTTCCAGTAGGCGGTCCAAATGAAGAGCCATGTAGAATAGTTGAATATGATACAAGTAAACCAGGAAAACACGGTGCTGCAAAAGCAAGAATTGTGGGAGTGGGAATATTTGACAAGAAAAAATATTCTCATGTTTCACCTGTGAGCGCTCAAGTCCAAGTTCCACTCATTGATAAAAGAGTGGGGTCTATAATTTCAAAAACTCCTACCAGTGTCCAAATTATGGATTCTGAATCGTTTGAAGTCTTTGATGCACAACAAATTGAAGATGAAATCAAGGAAAAAGTTTTGCAAGGTGTAGACGTTGAATACTGGAAAGTAATGGATAGAACTATTATAGTAAGAATCAAAAGTTAGTTTGGATGCTGATGATGACGAGAAAAGCCAACTGACGGCATGATGAAGATTATGAGTATTGAAGCATCCAGGCTTTTCAAATAGTAGAACAAGTTATACGATACAATTTGTATGTATAATCCATGAAGGGATTATGCCATATTTGTCTTGCATCTAACATGGAAATAACAATTAAGGATAACTTGACCTTGTGTAATGACTGCCTAAAGCGTGTAACCGAACTGGAAAAAATTAATTGACCGGGTCTGTTATGGTTTCGAATTGAAACTAGCATCTCTTTTTTCAGGTGGAAAGGATAGTACATATGCAATCTACAAAGCCCGGCAAGCAGGTCATGACATAGGATGTCTTGTTTCAATATTTCCTAAATCTGAGGAGAGCCATCTGTTGCACTATCCAAACATTACATCTACATCATTACAGGCAAAAGCTATGAAGATTCCTCAGATTGTATATCATACCAGTACAGATGATCCTGAAACTGAAACCCATGAATTACAAAATCTATTGGAAAAAGCAAAAAATGATTTTGGAATAGACGGTATTGTTCATGGTGGATTGTTCAGTGATTATCAGAGAATGCGTTTTGAAAAAATTGGAAATAATCTTGGCTTAAAAATAATATCGCCACTTTGGCATGTTGATCAAAAAGATTACTTGCAAGAATTATTAGAGTCTGGATTCAAGTTTATCATAACAAGTGTAACATCTGCAGGTCTAGATCAAACATGGTTGGGACGAGAAATAACTCGGCAAGATGTGGAACAACTTGTAAAGCTATCTGCCAAGCATGGCTTTAACTTGACCTTTGAGGGTGGCGAAGCTGAAACATTTGTAATTGACTGTCCGTTATTTTGCTCTCCAATTGGAGTGGTACAGGCAAATAAGATCTGGGATGGCTATAGAGGAAGATTTGAAATAACCGAAGCCATTTTAGAAAAACAATGCTAGATGGTTTAAAGACAGGCCTTAGAGCCGCACTAAAGAAAATAGTAAACTCTTCAGCAGTTGATGAAGGTCTAATTAAAGAACTTTCAAAAGATATCCAGAGAGCCCTATTACAGTCTGATGTAAACGTAAAACTTGTTTTTCAAATTACAAAAAATCTTGAGGAGAGATCTCTTAAAGAAACGCCTCCTCCAGGACTTTCTAGAAAAGATCATATTGTAAAAATTCTATATGACGAGCTCTCAAAATTACTTGGCACTGAAGAACAGTATGTGTTCCAGCCTGGTAAGGTAAACAAGGTCCTGATGCTTGGAATTCAGGGTAGTGGCAAGACCACAGTGACTTCAAAGCTTGCAAAACTCCTAACTAGGCAAGGTTATCGAGTTGCAGTTGTAGGTGCCGATACCTATCGACCAGGAGCTCTTACACAATTAAAGACAATGTGTGAAAAAACAAATGTAGAGGTGTACGGTGAAGAAGGAACAAAAGACTCACCTGAAATCGTAAAAAATGGGCTAAAACATTTTGAGGGGCAAAATTTTGACATAATTCTAATAGATACAGCAGGTAGACACAAAGAAGAAAAAGATCTTCTTGATGAAATGACAAGAATTGGGGCTGTTGCAAATCCTGATCTTGCATTGCTGATAATTGATGGAACTATTGGACAACAATGTTTTAGCCAAGCTGAAGCGTTTCACAAGACAGTCCCAGTGGGAGGCATCATAATAACAAAATTGGACAGTAGCGCAAAAGGCGGTGGTGCTCTTGCCGCTGCTGCTGCAACGGGGGCGCAAATAATGTACATTGGAACTGGTGAAAGAATTGATGATCTTGAAAAATTTTCTCCTACACGATTTGTGGGAAGGATGCTTGGCATGGGTGATATCCAAGCGTTGCTTGACATGGCAAAAAGACTTGAGACAGAAGGCAACGAAGACAGGCTAAAGAGAATCTCACATGGCAAAATGAATATGGAAGATTTCTATTTTCAAATTGAAGAAGCTACAAAGGCTGGGGGATTGCGTAATATCTTGGAGAACATGCCTGGCTTTTCTGGGATGGTAAAAGAAGATCAGGTTGAACAACAAGAACAACGAATGGAAAAATGGCGTTACATCATCCAGTCTATGACAAAGGATGAAAAATCTGATCCTGATTTGATAA
>JANWJG010000083.1 GCA_025449485.1 Nitrosotalea sp.
GACATGTATTTGAAATAATAAATGAAAAAAATATCTCCGGCTATTTTGATGTCATATGTGAAGAGGCACACAGACAGCTAGGAAAATATTCTGAGAACAAGTTTGAGATTGAAGTGATAATGTTTGATTTTGACGGCAAGGTAATTGGCACTTTTCCAAAAAAAGAGTAACAATTATCTTGAGACCTAGCAAGACAAATTTGTGGACAACGTAGCCATACTTGCAATTACAAAAAACGGTATCGATACAGCAGTTACACTCAAGGGACATTTCCCATCATGGAAGATATTTTCTCCCTCAAAGCTACGCCAAGACGGAAAAGACATCCACTGGTTTGACGAGTCAACCACCCTAAAAGTAAAAGAGTTGTTTGAAAATAACGAAGCTCTTGTGTGTATTTTTTCCCTTGGTGCTGTGATTAGATTGATTGCACCTCACATGAAAGACAAAAAGACAGACCCAGCGGTAGTTGTAATAGATGACACTGCCAAGTTTGTCATAAGCACACTTTCAGGACATTTAGGCGGTGCAAATGAGCTTTCAGAAAAAATAGCTACAACTCTTGGCGCCATTCCAGTAATTACTACAGCGGCAGATGTTAACAAGACAATTGCAGTAGACCTTCTTGGAAGGGAGTTTGACTGGGAAATTGATGACACCTCCAGTGTTACAAAAGTCAGCGCATTTATGGTAAATGAAGAAAAAATTGGTGTCTTCCAAGATGCAGGAGAAAAAGATTGGTGGATGCCAAAAAAAGAGTTGCCAAAAAATGTCCACATTTACAAATCACTTGACGAGATGGCATCATCTGACTGCAAGGGATTTTTGATAATTTCAGATAAAATAATAGAAAATAAAGAGATCGAGGGCCGTGTTGTAATTTACAGACCAAAGACATTGGTTGTAGGAGTGGGTCTGCACTGGGATACCACAAGTGATACCATCAAAGAAGGAATGAATTTTTGCATATCAAAATTCAAGCTCAGTCCAAAATCAGTTGCCAAGTTTGCGTCAATTAAAAAGGAAGCTGACGTAAAAGGATTACAGGAATTATCAGGTCAGATGAAGGTTCCACTAGAATATTTTGACAAGACAGACCTTGCTGGAATCAGCATACCAAACCCCTCAGATGTTGTACAGACCTTTGAAGGAACCCCAAGTGTATCAGAGGCATCTGCAATCAAGGCCTCAGGTGGAGAGTTGATTGTCCAGAAACACAAATTTCCCCCAAATCTCACAATTGCAATAGCAAGGAGATCAAGTTGAAGCGAGGCCTGTTGCTAATAGACAGAGGAAGCAGGGAAAGAGAAGCAAGCGAGGAGCTTGAGACAATCTGTAAGGAAGTAAAGAAGAAAGGCGGCTATGCTTTTGCAGAATATTGTTTCCTAGAGGTAACATTGCCATACATTGATGATGGAATGAAAAAATGTCTAAAAAGCGACATTGATGCGCTTACAATTGTGCCATACTTTTTGTATCCAGGAAAAAAGGTAAAAGCTGCAGTTACCGAAGCCATGAAATACCAATCAAGTACCAATGTAAAATTTCTTGTCACAAAACCCATGTCAATGCACATGACCCTTGTAAAGCTAGTCCAGAGCAGAATCAAGTCTGCACTTGACAAGGGTGGAGTATCACTGCCAGACAACAAGATAGATGTCTTGGTTATTGGTCATGGAAGTAAAGATCCTAATGCAAAAATGTCCATACAGTATATCGTAGGTGAGCTTTCCAACACATACAGAAACGTAGATTATTGTTTTCTTGAAATCGAAGAGCCAAACATAGAGCAGGGGATACAGGCCTGCAAAGAAAAAAATCCCGAGGTCCTAGTGGTTGTCTTTTACTTTTTGCACGAGGGCGCACATGTAAAAACAGATATCAATGCAGATCTCAGGCCAGCATTAGAGAAGCACAACTTGAACAAGGTTTTGATAACACAACACATAGGAGCTGACCAAAAAATGATCGACCTCATCATAGAAAGAGCCCAAGAGGTAGAGACATGATCACACAGAAGGGCCAGTCAATTGAAGACAAGAGCATGGAGATAATAGATAGTGAGATTGGCTCTCATCCATACTCGCCTGAAGAGTGGATCATAGTAAAAAGAATCATTCACTCTACTGCAGATTTTGATTTTGCAAGAGAGAACAAGGTTGTATTTCACAAAAATGCAATAGAGAGCGCCATGGATGCACTGCAAAAGGGTTGCAATATCATAGTTGATGTAAATGGAGTCATAGGTGGCCTTAACAAGGACAACATGAAGAAGTTTGGAAACCAAGTGATATGCAACATATCAGATCCTTTGGTAATAGAGGAGGCAAAAAAACACAACAAGACACGTGCCCAGACATCCATGAGACTTGCTGCAAAGCAGATGGACCACGGGATTGTAGCCATAGGAAATGCACCAACTGCACTTGTCGAGGTAATCCAGATGATAAAGGAGGGAGTAACTTCTCCTGCTCTTGTGATTGGAATTCCAGTGGGATTTGTCTGCGCAGTAGAGTCAAAGGATGAGCTTCGTGAAACCAATGTTCCGTATATCACAAACATTGGCAGAAAGGGAGGCAGTCCATGCGCTTCTGCAATAATTAACGCATTATACAAAATTCTTGCAGCAAGAAAGTCTGCCTAGATTATTTTCTTGAATAAGAAATACACGAGCTTACAAAGCTTTTAGCAATTTGTGAGTTGGCAAAGTGCACATGCATGTATGATGCAAGTGTATTGTGTACAGTCAGCCCATCCTTTTTGTTCTTGATACCAATTCCAATTGACATGTCATATGCAAATCTAGAGTCCTTTGCCAACTCGTCAAGCTCAGAATAATGAAACTCGTGGCCTTTGACATTTTTTGATTGTAATGAAAATGGAGACTTTCTAATCTTGGCACTGGTATAGTTGAGTTTTAGTTTCTTTTCCATTACAGTTACCGCATCAAATAGTCCAACCATGGTATACTTTCCAGACTTGTACTGTATGGATTTTGTCAGATACATCAGTCCACCACATTCTGCATAAATTGGCATGCCATCTTGGGCATATTTTTTTACCAATTTCTTCATGATATCATTTCTTTGAAGCAGGTTTGCCTTGACCTCTGGAAATCCACCACCGATATAGATTCCATCGCAGTCAGGAATTTTTTTGTCCGAGACTGGACTAAAAAAGACAAGTTCTGCACCCAAATTTCTTAGAGAATCCAGATTGTCTTGATAATAGAAATTAAAGGACTCGTCAAGTGCAACTGCTATCCTAGTTTGTGTCTTTTTGTTTTTCCTGTCAGGGACAGGTGGTAGGCTGGGCACATTTTTTGCAAGTTTGAGTATCTTTTCAATATCAATAAAACCAGAGAGTGATTTTGCAATTGACTTGATTTTTCCATCAAGTGATTGTCTTTCCCGTACAGGTATCAGGCCAAGATGTCTTGATTGTAGACTAATATCATCATCCCGTGGAATGACTCCGAGTATTGGAAGCCCAACTTTTTTTAGCGCATCCCTGCATAGCGTCTCATGTTTTTTGCTTCCAATTTTGTTCAGTATGACACCACATATTCTAGAGTTTTTCTCAAAAGTTTTGAATCCAAGTGCAGTTGCAGCAACAGAGCGGGCAGCCTTGCTTGCATCTAGTATCAGAACAACATTTGACTTTGTGATATTTGCAATGTCATATGTACTTGCAAAGCTTGACTTGCCACTAAACCCATCATAGTAACCCATTACGCCCTCAATTATGGATACATCTTTTTTCGAATTTTGTACAAAGTTTCCAAGGACCCCACTTTTTCCCATCATCCAAGAGTCAAGATTGTGAGTAACGTTCCCTGAGACAGAGCTTAGATAACTTGGATCTATAAAATCAGGCCCTACCTTGAATGCTTGAACCGAGTATCCCTTTTCCTTGAGACCATATATTATTGCAGTTGTGATTGATGTTTTTCCTACTCCACTTGTGGCACCTGCAAGAACAATTCTTGGAATCTTCATTCTTGGTCTTTTCCAGAGTTTTTCAAGAATTGAAATAGTTGTCGTAGTGCAAGTTTTGGATGGTGTGCCGCAAGCTTTAGCATGTCTGTCATACCAAATTCTGCCTTGATAAAATCAAGAAATTCTTCAGCAGACAGTTCACCAATTATTTCAATCTCCTTGTCCCATTCTTGATCACTAAGATTTAGCCACCTGTATTGCACCTTTACTGCAGCAGCTATCTTGGAGCCAATTGCTTTTTTCATTGCTCCCTCATAGGATCTCAAAGATTCCTTTGACACATCCCCTTGAAGTATGGCTTCTGCTCCAATTCTTCCTGCTGACCTGCCAAACTCAATTGCATATCTAATTCCCTCCAGGACCAACGGGTTTGCCTGTCCTGCAGAATCTCCAACCATTATGAGATTGTCATCAATGGTAGATTCCCGAAGTCCTTCGTTTGGAATCAAGCCATAATGAAACTCTACTGGAACAATTCTGCCAAGATCATTTAGAGGTCGCGGTCTTTTTTCAAGCAATTCAATCAAAAGTTTGCTTGCATCTGCCTGGGAGTTTGGTTTTCCAACACCTACTCCTATGCGAACCTTGTTCTTTCCCAAAGGAAAGACCCACGCATAGCCAGCAGGAGAGTACTGCGAGCCCACCATGATATGCCATGTATCAGGATTAACATTATCCACATATGCCTCATATTCTGCGCCTGCTCCAAATCGTTTCCATGGTAATGCAATTCCAAGTGATCTTCCAACAACAGAGTAGAAACCGCTTGCATCGATTACAAGTTTTGAATTAAAACCAACTTCTTCTTTTTGCGAGGTTGCCTTGACCCCACCTAGTTTTCCCTTGTCATTTTTTACCACATCAGTTACGGTAGTTCGCAGAAAAATGTCTGCACCCTGGCTTGCTGCCTGATATGCAAGAAACTGGTATGTTTTTCTTACATCCAATACTGCAGCCTGTGCAGTCTGGCTTTTTTTTATCACATAATTATTTGGAGAGTAAAAAGCATAGTTGCTTATTTCGTTATAACATTCTGGCGGGATACCAAATGATTTTGCCTCCTTAATCCATGTCACACCGCTTGTCCTGACATTTTGTCCTATCGCTTCATCTCTTTCAAGCACTGCAACACGCAGGCCTTTTTTTGCAGCACCCCATGCTGCCGACAGACCTGCAGGACCTCCTCCCACTATTATCACATCATAATCATAACTTTTTGCCATGTTTTATTACTCAAATTTTTGTCATGCAACATTTTAAGTTGTGGTTTTGCCAATTCTTTGAACCCAATCTTTTTACCTAGCGCACAAAAAATATTCTTGTTGACAAAGGGCCTTGTCATAGTTTACACTGGAAAGGGAAAGGGAAAGACAACAGCAGCACTTGGAATGGCTCTTCGCGCAGTAGGCTATGACCATAAAGTTTGCATGATCCAGTTCATCAAGGGTTCATGGCATTATGGCGAGATGACATCATCAAAGAGGCTAGAGCCAGAGTTTGAGCTTACAGCAATTGGCAAGGGCTTTGTTGGAATAATAGACGACAAGAGTCCAATTGAGGACCATAAAAAAATTGCCCAAGAGGCACTAAAAGTTGCACAAGAAAAAATCAATTCAAAGACATACAATATCGTAATACTAGACGAGATAAATTATGCAATAAATCTCGGACTGGTAAGTCTAAAAGATGTCTTGGATGTAATTTCAAACAAACCAGATGATGTCAACTTGGTCCTGACTGGAAATCATGCAAAAGACGAAATTATAGAAAAAGCAGATCTAGTTACAGAAATGAGGGAGATAAAACACCCATTCAAATCCGGAATTAAAGCAAAAAAAGGAATCGACTTTTAGAATATTCTGCAAAATCAACGATACAAAACATCAACAACATTAAATTATGTACAATAAATTTGAAAGCCATGACTACAACTGTCCAAGACTTCCCTGAGGTGGGAGAGATTGTTATTGCTACAGTAACAAGGATAGTGGACCAAGGAGCATATGTCTCCCTCGATGAATTCAACAACATCCAAGGATTCTTGCATGTATCCGAAATTGCAACCGGTTGGATTAGAAATGTAGCCAAGTTTCTCAAGATAGGAGAAAAAAAAGTCTTACTTGTAAAACGTGTAGACCCAAGAAGATCCGAAATAGACTTGTCACTAAAACAAGTATCATCTGATCAAAAGAAAAAGAAACTTTTAGAGATAAAAAAAGGCGAAAAAGAAGAAGCCCTCATTGAAAACCTGAAATCCAAAGTAAGCTTGACTGCATCCGAGATGACAAAACTAGAAAATGTCTTGGTGGATAAATTTGGCTCCGTCTATGACGCATTCTCGGAGGTTTCAGCAAAAGGCATATCCATTTTAGATAATCTCAGTATTCCCTCAAAGGCACTTGCCGTAATTGCAGAACTTGGCTCAAAGATCCAGGTTCCACATGTTGAGATACGTGGCATTTTTGAGCTTACCTGCACCAAGTCAAATGGAATTGAGATAATCAAGCAGGCACTAATTGATTCCACAGCAAACAAGAAGGAAATATCTGTGACATACATTGGTGCCCCCAAGTACCGTATTACACTTACTGCGCCAAACTTTAAGGAGGCTGAAAAGGAGCTAAAACCAATTCTTTCCTCAGTCCAGGATGCCATAGAAAAGAAGGGAGGCACCTTCAAGTTTACAAGAGAAGAATCAAAGAAGACAAGAGAAGGTTAGAGATGCACTTTCAGATGAGAAAATGTACAGATTGTAAGAAATACACCCTAAAGGACGAGTGCCCCAAATGCGGACACCAGACTGCTACTGTACATCCAGGAAAATATTCTCCAGATGACAAGTATGCAAGATATCGTATCTCAGATAGATACAAGTAAAAAATTATTTTGTCGTACTGTTTGACGCTATACTAATTTTTGACACACGTGCAGACTCGACATCAACTGGTTGGTTGGTATCAGGAGTGGTCTGTAATGCTGCAATTTTATCAACAACGTCTTGGCCTGATATGACTTGACCAAATAGAGTATACTGATCATTTAGCCATGGAGCATCACCAAGTGTGATGAAAAATTGTGAGCTTCCACTGTTGACATCAGAGCCTCGTGCCATGCCTACCATGCCTTTTGTGAAATTTATGCTTGTGCTAAATTCTGGAGGAATTGTGTATCCTGCATCTCCAAGACCCCATGTACTTTTGTCACCTTTTATCGTATTTGGATCTCCACCCTGTATTACAAATCCAGGCATTATTCTATGGAATACTGTTCCATCATAGAAACCAGAATTGGCAAGTTTGACAAAGTTTGCAGTGGTCTTTGGTGCAATGTTGTCAAATAATTTGAATTTTATTGTTCCAAATTTGGTATCGATCACTGCAATGTTTCCACTGCTACTTGTAGTGGTACCAGTAGACTTGACAGGAGTTGTAGTGGAATTATTTTCTTGTAGTATACTAGACGGTGTTGTTACTGTTCCAACCTTGTAATCCGGATTGACTTGGTAAATCAATACCCCAGAAAATACGCCAGAATCAGTTCTATTCAAGCTTGAAGATGTATACACCAAACGTAGTGGTCCAGTGCCATTTCCAGGATACTTGATAGTTTTAGAATAGATTCCAGTGTATCCTGTAGAATAGGTCTGTGATTCTGTGTGTGTATTTGGATCATAGTATGTCACAGGAGTAAATGGGAACATTTGTCCAAGCAAAGTATTTTGCCAGAAATAGCTAGTTGGAGTAAAGGAATCATCTTGAAGGAATTTGGTCGAGTCAAGTCCTCCAATTTTTATGAACCACTGCTTCTTGCTCTCGTCTCCTCCGCCACCGAGTATGTAGAGGTCCTGATTGTTTGAGGTAAACTTTTGGCCTACGACATAAACTAGAACATAATTTGCACCTGCCTTGTTTAGCATCTTCCATGCCTCATCAGGTGAGCTCAAAAGCATCCTTGCGATATTTGCTATGACATTTGTATCAATGGTGGCATTGTCAGCAAGTGTCTTTCTCTCTCCCAGAGTCTGTACCCAATATCCATAGTCCCACCAGGATGCAACCACAGAATTAGTTGGAGTGTTATTTTTAATCCAGTTCAGAGCATCTGGCCAGTCGCTAGTAGATATTGCAAAGTTTGATCCTCCATTAAGAATAGTCGGTGGAGATTTTGTTATTGAAATCCAGTTGGCGTTTACAGGATACAGGGCTGGAACAAGCAGTAATGCCACAATCACAGCAACAAATGCTATCTTTGGAACTCTGCCAAGCAAGTCACTTGCTTTCTTTGTAGGAGTATCCTTTCTTGAGCTTCCTTTCTTTGATGATTCTACAACTTGGACCTGTTTGATTTCTCGTTTAAGAATATCTCCAACAAGTGCTGCAAGACCTATTGATGAAAGTACGATTACAGATGTTGCCGTAAGTAACTCTAGTCTAGAGAATGTCGAACCTGCATATGCTCCTACCATACCAATTATCAAGGCAAACACAATCATTTCATTTCGAATAGAGAATCTTGATGAATTTTCATCTCCATTCTTTTTTCTAAACACAAGCCAAATTCCAAGGCCTGCAAATAACATGAGTATCGAAAAGTAGCTAAAATTTTGTTGCAGTGTTGGAGTTGCGTGCTCTGCAACGGAATCAACCAAAGGATCTTCTGAAGTCAAAAATGGATTTATTGCGTTAAGGTAACGGAAGCTCACCGAGTGTGTACCGCTTGCAGCCAAGATTACACCGCCTATTACTAGCAATGCAGCCAAGACCAACAAGCTATTCCGTAGACGATACTGCTCTTTGCTATACTTTTGAACAAGAATTATTACTACAAGCAGTATTGCAGGACCAATCATTGCCAAACCCCTTACACCAAATACAAATGACGGACCAGGTCTTGCAAACAGTCCTCCAGATATTATCATGGTTACTGCTACAAATAGTGGAACTGCCCAGAGCAAGAACTTGTGATCTTTTCTTATGAAAGGCAGAGCAACAAAGAACAGTCCAAGAGGAAGAAGGAAGAATTCAATTCCACCCCAAGATGCAAAACCTATTGCAAGAAAGAATCCACCGCCTACCAATTTTGATATGGCAATTTTCTTGTTTTCTGATTTTAATCCACTAAGAAACAGGTAGACTCCCAACAGTCCATAAAACAGACCAAGAGGTTCAGACTTGAACCACCCAATTGTTCCCCTGACTATGATTGGAGGAGAAATTGCAAAGAACAGTGAGGCAAACAGTCCTGCACTTGTTCCACCCAGCACACGAACCAAGGCAAATATCACTATTGCAGTCATGGAACCGAAAACTACTGGAAATATTATGGTAAAGTCATAAAGGCTCATCCCACCGCCAAATATTTTGTACAAGATTGCATCAGTTACATGCAATGGGACCTGAGCAGTTGAGAAAACATCTCGCCCAGTCGGATACCAACTCATGGTATCATGCCAATGAACGTATGCGTTTAGGCCATTGTCTAGCAGATATTGTGTTGCCCTATAATTGAAGAACGGATCAAATTCGTTTAGTTGAAATCCATAATCAGCAGCCTGGGAACGAACCATTGCAGAAACGGAAAATGATACTGCAAGAATTCCAATTACAAGAAGATGCCTCAGGTGAAAATCAAATTTTCGTACTGTAAATAATTTGGCATCTTGGAGCAATCTAGTTTTTGGTGGAAAAACTCTGTTTATTACTCTTTTGTGAGGATTTGAACCTCACAGTACTTTACCAGTTGTTTAAACTCATGAGCATCTTTTTCGCTGCCAACAATTCCTCCATAATGCATCGGGATTGCAATCTTTGGTTTTATCTTTTCTACTGCCTTGGCAGCTTGCTGTGC
>JANWJG010000084.1 GCA_025449485.1 Nitrosotalea sp.
AAATTCATCTTGTCCCAAAGGCCTGTTTCATCTGTATTACCTACAGTTGTAAGTGAAGAAGAGATTGAAATGTTTGCGGCAATGTCTGATGGCAAGTATCTAAACAATAATGACAAAAACGAGATAATCGGACTTTTCAACCAATGGCCATCATATGATTTGAAAGCCTCTGTACAAACTGCCTAGATTTTCCAAACTAGAGAAATAAAACAAATTATATTCAAAGAGAATTAACGTAAGTACGGTGACTCTCAATCAAAAAAAGACGTCAACCATGACGTTTCGAATAGATGAAGATGTGCTCAAAAAACTTCGTTCTGAATCTGAACATCGTGAAACTAGTCTTAATACATTTGTCAATCACATATTCAAAAGATACGTAGAGTGGGACATGTATGAAGCAAAGGTGGGAATGATTCCAATCGCAAAACCAATCATCTTGGAACTTTTTGGAAATCTAACCCAAGAACATACGATTGAAATGGCAACTCGTATTGGAAAAAATGTAGTACGGGATACAGCATTATTTATGCAAGGTGACTTTAATCTTAATTCATTTATCACTTGGTTTGAAGCAAGAATGCGTGCATCATCAATTGAAATAAATCATAACATCAAAAATAACGTCCACACGTTTATCATAAAACACGACCTCGGTGAGAACTGGTCCTTGTATCATACTACAGTGCTTGGCTTGATCTTTCGAGAAGTTTTGGAGAAAAAAGCCGATTTTGAGTATAATTCAGGCATGATGTCATTCAAATTTTCTGAATAAATAATTGCAAATGATTGCATCTGTTTGCAAATGAACTCACTCTAATCGCTCTTGTTATATTTTGTAACTTGGTATTGATTACCATGCAAGTATTACAACAAGGCCGAGTCCTTGAAAACAAAGATGCAGACAAGATTTTAAAAATCATGGCAAATGACCAGGCCATGCAGATACTAAGGTCCACAATTGACGCCCCAAAATCAGCATATGATATCAGCATAATGTCTGGAATTCCGCTGACTCAGGTGTATAGGTGGGTTCGCAGGCTACACAGCTCTGGACTAGTGCGTGTCTCAGGGGACACAAATCTGTCTGGAAAAAAGTTCTTCATGTACAAAAGCAAGATAATCTCAATCAAGGTAACACTAGCATCTGCTACAGAATCATTGGTTGAGCTGGCCTAGAACTTTTATAAAATAACTAGGCCGTGATTGGATCTTCGATGTTGAACTCGTGTTCTACAAAATATTCAACACGAGTCTTTTTGAATTCCCTAGAACTGAATAAAATCTTGTATTCATCTACATTGACCTGTTTTTGAATCTCTTTTGCCATGTCCTCTGCCTCTGCAATTGACTTGCAGTGAACCATTGAAAACACGCTGTATGGCCAGTCCTGGTATACAGGTCTCTGGTAACAATGGCTTATCTGTGGAAACGCGCCAAGCGTTGCACCAACTTCTTCAATTCTCTCGTCTGAAACTTTCCATACTATCATGCCGTTTGCAGTAAAGCCGACTTCTCTATGTCTTAAGATGGCTGCAAATCTTCGCATTATTCCTGTCTCTTCGTACTGTTTTATCTTTTCAAGAACTTGCTCTTCAGTTATTCCAAGTTTTTGTGCAGATTTTAAAAATGGTCTTTCAACTACCTCCAGATCTTTTTGTAGTTCACGTATGTAGTTTTTTTCCTCCTCTGTTGCAACAAACTTGGTATCTGTAATCTTTTTCTTCTCCTCTGATGGTTTAATGTCTGATTTTTTTTCCTCTACCATCTCAAGTTTTACTCCAATCTTGAAGAGCTTGATTGTTGGAAGAAGCCTTGTTTTTTGAATTCCTGATAATTTTGAAAATTTGTCAATCTCTGTCTTTAGATCAGACCCCGGAGGAACTGCAAGTGTGAACCACAAGTTGTATTCATGGTTTCTCTCATAATTGTGACTTACACCTGGATGTCTATTCACCTGATTTGCAACATCATCTAACTTGTCTGCATCTATTGCCATTGCAACAAGTGCGCTCTTGTATCCTAGTTTTCGTGTGTCAAATATTGCACTGATCTGTCTGATTATACCTGCTTCTTTTAGTGCGACAAGTCTTTTCATCAACTCTTCGTTTGACAGGCCAAATTTCTTTGCCATGACCTCGTATGGTTTT
Source organism: Nitrosotalea sp. (assembly GCA_025449485.1). Lineage (GTDB taxonomy): Archaea > Thermoproteota > Nitrososphaeria > Nitrososphaerales > Nitrosopumilaceae > Nitrosotalea. The sequence continues at coordinate 2,151 of JANWJG010000084.1, forward strand.
GGTGTCAAAGGAAAAGTCCACTGGATCTCATTTAGAATCTCCTTGTCCAGCTTGTCCATGTTACATGGAAAACCTATCTTACAATTAAAAACGTTGCCTAGTTTCTCATAGAATCTATAAATATCATTTCTAGTCAGCCAAGATCCGTTGATAGTTGATCTAAACCTTAAAGGAAATTTGGTTATTGTGGTAGGAGGAGGAAATGAAGGCCTCAAAAAAGTAAATACGCTATTGACGCAAGAATGTAAGATTCTTCTTATCAGTGATTCAACAAACAGGCAAATCCAAAGCTATGTCAAACAAAAGAAAATCTCCTTTAAGAAGATGAGGCTTGTCAATGCAAACTTTGTAAAAAAATACAAACCGTTCATGGTATTGGCAACAACTGATGACAAGGAACTTAACCGTAAAATTGTAGAACAGGCCAAGTCCATGCGATGTTATGCATATGCAGCAGATGATCCAGAGGTCAGTGACTTTGCATTTGGTTCTGTGATAAACATAGAGGATACGGTCCAAATTGCAGTATCTACCGGTGGACGAAGTCCTGCGATGGCAAGAAAACTAAAACTTCAGGCAGAAAAGATCTTTAAAAAAGTAATAAAAAAAGAGGACATTTATCACATAAAATTACAGGATTTTGCAAGAAAGGCAGTAAAGGACAAGATCCCAACGTTTCCCGAACGAAAAAAGTTCCTCTACAGCGTTATGAATGACAATCAGGTTAAACAATTAATACGAGACGGAAATCTAAAAAAAGCACAGAAGCGGGTTATGGCAATGTTAGGTGATCTAATATGACAAGTGATGTAATTAACGCTAGAGTTACTTTTAGGAAATCTCCAATTCATATGCTTGAAAGGTTTACTTTTCCAGATCTAGATTCTGCATACGAGTCATTTCTAAAACATTCCGGATTACAAGAGTGTGTCATACTACAAACCTGTAATAGAGTCGAACTCTTTGGCTGCACCAATTCTGCAGATCTTGCCAAAATAAAAAAAACATGGGCATCTGTTGCAGGACTTGAAGAGAATGCATTCAAGGAAAACCTTGAGATAAGCCAAGGAACTGACGCATACACTCACCTGCTCAAACTTACCTCTGGTCTTGACTCTCTTGTAATTGGAGAAGAGCAAATACTTGGCCAAGTAAAAGAATCAATCAGTACTGCAAAGGGACTCAAGGCATCTGGAGATAATCTCAATACTTTGTTTGACAAGGCAATAAAAATTGGAACTCGCGTACGCCAAGCAACAGGCATCAGCAAGGGAAGCATATCGATTGGTTCCATGGCAGTAAACCTTGCAGAAGAAAACATTGACGACCTAAAATCAAAACATATCTTGTTGATTGGAACTGGAGAGGCAGCAAGTCTTGTTGCAAAGTCGCTCAAAAAAAGAGATATTGATTTTCTTGTAACCAGCAGAACATTTGAGCGCTCAAAGGCTTTTGCAGAGACTGCAGGTGGAAAACCAATGCAATTTGAACAAGCAATTTCCAATTTCAAATCAATTGATGTATTGTTTGTAGCAACGATTGCACCATATTTTCTTGTTACACATGAACGAGTAAAAGAGGCAATGGAATCTAGAAAAAATGGAATGCTCATAATGGATCTTTCCAATCCACGAACTGTTGATGACAAGGTATCAACAATAGACAAAGTCAAGGTGATGAACCTTGATCAAATTGCAGAGATGGTGGAAAAGAACATGAAAAACAGAATGGGTGTAGTATCATCAGCAGAGCATATAATTAATGAAGAATTGCCTGTAGTAGAGGCAGCAATGAAAAGACTTGAGGTAGAGCCAATTGTAACTAATGTCTTCAAGGAGATAGACCAAGCACGAGTAAAGGAATTGAAAAAGGCGCTCTCAATGTTGGGAGAAAAAGACGAACAAAGAATACGAATTATTGACCAGCTCACACAAGCAATTGTTGAAGATATCATGTCCATTCCTATGAATAATCTACGAAAGGCATCAGAACAAGGGGATTCTGAAATCCTAAAGACTGTCACACGACTCTTTGATTATAAGACAAGAGAGTAACAAATTATATTGCTAAAATAGCGTATTTTGTGTATAATGTCTTTTCCTAATTTAAGACTGCGACGTTTGAGAAAGACTGGTAAAATTAGGGAACTTTTAGAAGAAGTAAGATTATCGCCAAGAGATCTAATCTGTCCAATATTTGTACAAGAAGATCTCAAATCAAGAATTCAGGGAAGCTCAATGCCTGGAATGGAGAGACTTCCACTTGCTGATGTGACAACCGAAGTACACTCTATTGCAGAATTAAAAATTCCTGCAGTGATGGTATTTGGAATACCTTCGCATAAAGATGAGCATGGTACTTCAGCTTTTACTCAAAATGGAATTGTACAAAAAACAATTTCTGAAATAAGAAAAAATCTCGGAAATGATATTGCAATAATGGCAGATGTATGTCTATGTCAGTATACAAGTTCTGGTCATTGTGGATTGGTCAAGGGAGACAAGATTGATAATGATTCAAGTCTTGAAACTCTTGCAAAAGTTGCAGTGAGCCAAGCCCAAGCAGGAGTTGATGTTGTATCACCTTCTGCAATGATGGATGGTCAAGTAAAGGCAATACGACAAGGTCTAGACGATGCAGGATTTCATGATGTTGCAATAATGTCCCACTCTGCAAAACACAGATCTTCATTGTATTCTCCATTCAAGGACATGGCCCACTCTGCACCTCAGTTTGGGGACAGAAAGACATACCAGTTACCATACACCAATCCAAAAGAGGCAATGAGAGAGGTGGAGACTGATATCCAAGAAGGAGTTGACATTGTAATGATAAAACCTGCACTTGCCTACCTGGACCTGATTTCAATGACTAGGGAGAAATTCAATGTGCCAATTGCAGCATACAGTGTCTCAGGAGAATATGCCCTTGTCAAGGCAGCTGCCATGGCAGGATACATTGATGAAAAAGAGGTTACACTGGAAATTCTTACTGCCATAAAACGTGCGGGCGCAGACATGATAGTAACATATTTCTCAAAGGATGCGGCAAAAACTCTCAACGAGAGATGAGAGAAGACCTAACATTTGAGATAACACGTGCATATGACTTGCTTCCACATGTAGTGGGTGCAAGTTGGGCATCAGTCTGGTTTCGTATGAATAAGATACGACGACCTACAAAAGAGCAATTTCGAGAAAAAGTTGCCGAATATTTCAAAATGCTAGAACCACTTACAAACGCATTTCCTGCAAATGAAAATTTCACCGAGATGACTGCTTACATAAAGGACAAGCATGCAGATGAACTCAGGAGAATCTTGACTGGTAATAATTCTGAGATTGAAAAAAGATACAAACGATATGTAGATTACGGCTAGATCTCTTCTTTTAGTTCGTCAAGAAACCTTTCCATCTTCTTAATTCTCTTTCTTGCCTCGATTTTTCCAGTATTGGTGTTCATTGTTTTTTTAATCAACAAGAGCTTTTTGTAAAAATGATCTAATGTCCAACGTGTGTCATCTGGTACACGTTTACTACAAAATGGATCATTGGTATTGTAAAATGGCCTTTTTTCTGCACCACTAACTGAGAATGTTCTTGCTATTCCTATTGCACCAAGTGCATCTAACCTATCTGCATCTTGGAGTATCTTTCCTGTTAATGTCTTGGGTGTGATGCCTCTTGAAAAACTATGGTCTCTTATTGCATCAGATATGGTATCAATCTGTCCTTGACTAAAGTTATATTTTTTTAAAATCTTTCTTGCTTCTTGTGCACTTTCCACTGAGGAATTTTTTGAGCGAGGATCAGATTTTGGATATGAAATGACATCATGTAATAAAACGGCGGCTGTTATGATTCTGATATTTGCTTTTTCCTTTCTTGCAAGCATTGTTGCATTCTTGAGCACTCTCATGATATGTTCAAAATCATGAGCCACATCATTTTTTTCAAGCCTCTTTCTTACCTGCTCTTTTAATTTTTTCAACTCCAATTTGCTCACTGGTGTGAGTTCATTTTATAAATTAAGGTCATGAGGGTAAATTTTGATTCATGCTTTGATAAAAAATTCCTAAAATGTGATACAAAAGAGTAAATAATTCAAGACATTTTGATCCAGGGTCCCAGTTATGCAAAAAATGTCAACCAAGTACAATATATTTATAAATTAAAATCACGTATAATCCATGTGAGCACTAAAGCGTGGAAATGTTATAGATGCAATCTGACCTTTACAGATGAATCCCACGCTGCATTGCATGAAGACCTGTCAAGACATAATGTAAGAGAGATCCAAATAGTAAAAGTATAGAAACTAAAACAAAGTGATAATTCTTGAGGTTGGCTGAATAAAATCATGTCTTACTCTAATGTATCCAATATGAATTTTGAAATCTCTGAAGAACAGAAGATTTTTCTTGACAAGATAGACCGGGTCTGCAGATCCATTAGGGATTATGAAACAAGATGTTATCTGGATGAAAGACTAAACGACCGAGTAATTCCAGAATTTGGAGAAATTGGAATGCTTGGATGTCCTATATCAAAAAAATATGGCGGTCTTGGATATGACATTCTCACATATCTTTTTGCAATAGAAAGAATAGGAAGAGAGGGAAACTCGCTTCGCACATTTTTTTCTGCACATGTATCCATTGGCCAAATGGTATTACAAAATTGGGGAACTGAAGAACAAAAAAAGAAGTATCTTACAGATACGACAAATGGCACCAGCATAATGGGTTTTGCACTAACTGAGCCTGATGCAGGAAGTGATCCTGGAAGGATGACAACAAAATTTGAAGAACGCGGAGACAATTATGTACTCAATGGAACAAAACACTGGGTAGGAAACGGAACATTTGCCAAAGTTATAACAACATATGCACGAGGCCCTGATGGAAAGGTTTCGGCATTTATTGTAGATGCAAACTCAAAAGGCTTTACTGCAGAAGAGATGAAAAATAAAATGGGATTGCTTACGGTAAAAAATGCCGAGATTACTTTTGAAAACTGTCTTGTTCCAAAACAAAATCTTCTTGGAAAGATTGGAAATGGTCTTAGTGTTGCATTTAGTGCACTAATTGATGGTAGACTGAGCGTGGCCGCAGGGGCAGTTGGTGTAATGAAAGACTGTCTTGACGAATCCATCCGATATTCGCAAAAAAGAGAACAGCATGGCTCAGTTCTTGCAAAAAAACAGCTCATTCAGGAACACATTGCTACAATGATTGTAAATATCGAAAGTTCGAGGTGGCTTGTGTATAGGGCAGGTGCTGCAAGGCAAAAACTACATGATTATGTTGAAAATCTCAAAGAACATGATGCAAATTGGCTATCTGCACTCAATAGAGAAAACAAGGAATACTCTGCTTTAAGAAATAGAGCAGACAGACTTGCCGCCATTGCCAAATTGCATGCTTCAAATGCGGCCCTTGATTGTGCAAACAGGGCAGTTCAGATATTTGGCTCCTATGGGTATCAAAAAACAAGTCGCGTTGCAAGACACTTTCTTGATTCTAGAGCAATTGTAATCTATGAGGGTGCAAATGAGGTACTCAAACTAAAGATAGCGTCACTTGAAATGGGTGACAAGTATGATGCATACTAGGTTTTCATCAAAACTTTGTGCATGATATCAAGACCTTGATGGATCTGCTCTTTTGTAATTATCAGTGGTGGTATGATTCGCATTGATTTTTGTCCCGCACCCAAAGTCAATAGACCATGCTTGAACAATTCTGTAAGTTTTTTGTCACGGCGTGTTGTTGAATCAAACTCTATGCCAACCATCAAGCCCAATCCTCTGACATCTACTATTCCTTTTTTTCCTGTCATCTCCATCAAACCATTTTTGAGTAGATGGCCCATCTTTGTCGCATTCTCTAGCAACTTGTCTCGTTTTATCACTTGAATCACCCGTGAACCTACTGCCATGTCTATTCTGTTTCCTCCTCCCCATGTGCTTGATAGAACTGATCTCTGACCTGGATCAAATTTTTTGTCAAATGCTGTAGCTCCTACCTGTAATGCTTTTGCAGTACTCATTATGTCCGGTTTGATACCATAGTGCTCAAAAGCCCACCATTTACCGGTATGTCCTATGCCAGATTGGACCTCGTCTAAGATGAGAGGTACTCCATATTTTGTTGCAAATTTTCTCAGAGATGAAATGAATTTTTTACTTGCGACATTGTATCCACCTTCCCCTTGGATTATCTCAGTTAGGATAAATGCAGCCTTGTTTTCTTTTAGGATCTTTTCTGCAGCATCAATCTCTATGTCATTATCATTTATGCAAAACTTGATTCTCTTTGATGGAAATTCAGGAAAGTTGAACTTCTGGACAGGTCTACTAAATGTAAAACTTAGAGCCCCCAAAGTTCTTCCATGGAATGCACCAGTGCAGGAGATTCCAGGAAGCGGACCCATCTTCCTATATGCAATCTTTATTGCATTTTCAACTGCTTCAGCACCGCTGTTTATGAAAAATGTCTTAAAGCCTGATGGTAGTATGGTTGAAATGTTTTCTGCAAGGTCTGCATGTTCTTGGCAGTAAAAGTCCTGTCCTGCTATCTTGTATGTTCCATTTGATGAGTACTGGGCAAGTGTCTCTATGATATCAGGATGTGAATAGCCTAAAGGACATGCACCTATGTTTGATGTAAAATCCAGATACTTGTTACCGTCAATGTCTTCGATGATGCAATTGTGTCCATGGGATACAACCAGGGAATACATGAATGTAGAATCATAGGCATGTTTTTTCATTGTATCAATAACGCGCATAGCTTTTGGACCTGGTATCTTGTCGGTTGGTTTCATCTCTGAATGTAAAGATAGCAAAATTTTCTAATAAACACTAGTATGGATTACTATGGGAGAAAACCACCGAGGTTTTGATGAGCCAAATCGTAAACAAAGACAGAGAAGAGAGAAAAAGAAGAGAAAAATGCAGAGGGTGGGATTTGAACCCACGAACCCCTAAGGGAAGGGATGTCTTACAAAAGATCTTGAGTCCCTCTCGGTTGACCGGGCTTCGGTACCTCTGCAACGAGAGATCCCTATACTGAATATATAACTGAAACCGTATGCGTCTTGATTTTCGAATACTTATTGCTCACTAACGATTTTTTCTGACATTGCAGGCATGGTATAGAAAAACTCGTCTTCAAAACCATAGTCTTGCTTTCCAGTCTTTCTTAATGCTTCAAAGTATTGCATACAGTTTGTGTAAAACTCATTTGATTTTGGTTGATTGTCTATTTGCATGTCTATTGATTAAAAAAATTGGGTTTGTACACCGATGTAAGAAACTTTAGACATTGTTATTGTCTTTTTTTTATTACTTGTGAGGGCCTGCAAGGCTCTGAGAAAAACTTACTCTGAATTTGAGGCAGACAACGGCTACTCTACTCTATCTCTAAAATTGCCTAAAATGTAAGTTCTTTTTATTGTGCAGTCTCTTGAATTCCAAGCCATGCATAGCCTTTCTGTTCAAGTTCATCAGCAAGCTCTTTTGGACCTTCCTTGATCATCTTTCCTTGTGCCATTACATGGACGTAATCGAGCTTGTCAAGGAACTTGAGGATTCTTGCATAGTGCGTGATTACAATTACAGTTGCATCCTTTCTTGAGACTGCGCTAATTGCCTTTGCTACTGCTTGTACTGCGTCAATGTCTAAACCCGAATCTGGTTCATCAAGAATTGATATTCTTGGCTGGAGTACTGCCATCTGTAAAACCTCTGATCTTTTCTTTTCTCCACCTGAGAATCCTTCGTTTAGGTATCTTGACAAAAAGTCATGCTTTAAACCGACTTCATCAAGATTCTTTTTTAGATAATTTTGAAACTCTCTTACTGTGAGGAAGACTTCTCTTTTCTCATCTGCAAGTGATTTGCTTAATGCATTGTATGCAGTTCTAAGAAAATGAGAATAACCTACACCGGCAACCTCTGTTGGATATTGGAATGCTAGAAACAATCCCTTCTTTGCTCTTTCGTCAGCCGAAAGACCAAGGATGCTTTCTCCGTCTAGTAAAATGTCTCCTTTTGTAACTTCGTATTTTGGATGACCTAAAATTGTATATGATAATGTACTTTTACCAGATCCGTTTGGACCCATGATTGCATGAACTTCTCCTGGACCTGTCTTGAGATTTACTCCTTTGAGAATCTCTTTACCGTCTCTTTGCACATGTAGGTCCTTAATCTCAAGTATTGCCATTAGACATGATGATTACTTTTGGGTATATAATCTAACAAAAAATTAGCTCTGTCTAACTGATCTAGTCTTCGCCAAGTTCCTTGTCTACTTTGTCTTTTAGTGCTCTGTATTTGGTAAATCTCTTGTTCCAGTGTGAAAAGAAGCGGTATTCCTTTATTGCAATGAACAGCAATATCACCGCAAACACTATTGAGATTATGATAAATATTCGCAGTCCGAATAATATTGGTGCCAGATGAGATCTGTCTCCTCCAAACTGTGGCATCATGGGCATTTCTCTAATTACTGTGCCATTTTGATCCACCAGTTGAAGATGTGTTCCGGGCATGCGGTGCACACCTGTAAAGTTATCACTTGGTTCCAAATGTTTAATGTTGTAATCTGGATGTTCAAGTAAGACTCCACCCAATATCAGCGCAACCGGCCCAAAAAATAATGCGCTGGCAATAAAAATCAGAAATAAACGACGTGAACTGTTAGTGTGGGATAAGAGTTCGTCTAAAATTTCAAGAATATTTTCAGATTCTTTTTTCTCGTCTTTGTCATCTGTGGCCCCATTCTTTCCCGGCAGATTATCCTCTGGTTCTGGCATTTACTTGAAACACTCCGGTTGCATTAAAAATGCTTCGCTAACTTTGTTCTCTATCATGTTTTTCACTCCTAGGAAAAATATCTTCATACGGCTCTAGAATTAACTTGCAAAATTCTCTTCCTTTCTGTGTTACTGCGTATTTTATTATTTTTTTATTTCCCCATGCCTGTTCTGCTCTGCTTATGAAGCCCTTTCTTTCCAGGCTTTCAAGAATGTCTTTATGCTTCATTAAATTTAAACCGCAAAAACTGAGAAGCGATGTTTGATTAAGTTCACCATGCTCTGTTAATTTTAATATGATATCTTTTCTAATGTAGACTCGGTCTCTGTATTCATGCGACAAGATTATTGTTCTGCCATACAAATTACGTATTAAGCTTTTTACCTTAATCTCTCACAAAAACTGAAAACCATCATTACTAGTACTTTTACCTTTCAGTAACAATGTTCACTGACATGGTTGCACAATTTTTTATTAACTAATTATCAAATTATGAGTAATGAACACACAAGACCTAGTCAGGAACAAAAAGATGCTGGCTATATTTCTAGGAGTAGCTGTTTTTGCTATCACCGGAGTATCAGTTGCATCAGCACAGGTTCAAAATTCTACAGGTCAGACAACTCCGCCACAGATTCAAGGCTCCATAAACCTTGAGCAATCCATAATGTCTAATGTACAGACAAAATTCTCTACAGCATCTGATACTGCAGCATCTGCAGTAACAAATGGAAAGACAATAGGTGGAAGCCTAACAGTGGCACAAGGATATGTTGTGTACAACTTCCAAGTGATTGATGACAAGAACATGGTTTATTCTGTAATTGTCGATCCAGCTAACGGCAAGGTTCTCTACACCTCTCCAGGACACCAAATGGGTGGCTTTGGCATGGGTGGTCACTTTGGAGGTATGAAACACAAATTCCACATGGGTGGTTATTCGATGAAATCACAACCACCTTCATCTGGTACAACAAATCCTTCGTCTGATACAACAAACCCATCAAGTGGATCACAATCCTGATCCAAAATTTTTTCATTTTTATTTTGTTTTGAAAAATATCTTCCTTGAATAACCTTGTTCCTTAACAATGTTTGACAAGCGTTTTATTCAAAACGACTGTAAAAAAATGATGACGCCTGAGCTTGAAGCAATTCCAAATTTTGAACGTAAAACACCGTCACAAGAGACACTAGAGTCTATCTGTGAGATGATCCTCGACTTGGATCCTGATATCAGATTTGCCGGTGTGATAAATAATAAAGGTAGACTTCTTACTGGACATACCAAGAAAGGAATTCGGGCTTTTACAACTAAGAAAGATCAAGAAATGTTACTCATGGAGACTGCATTGGGAGTAAGGATGCGCAAAGAACATGACTCGCATTTGGGACCTGTGATTTTTACCATTTCTTATGGGGATAAAATAATATCAATGAATTTTCCTTTATGTGATGAAATTCTGTGTGTCTCTGCTGAAAAAAAGATCAATCTTATGGCAGTGCCGTTCCTAATTCTGAAATTTTTAGAAGCAAACTTGGGTACAAAAGATGTATCATGACAAAAGGCTGTGACAAATAAAGCATGTTTGATAAGAAAAAGGATTTCAAATGTAAGGAATGTAATATGATATTTGATGATCCTAAAAGGTTAGAGATACATTTCAAGGCAGCACATCCTTCAAAACATGATGGATTTAGGCAGAAATGGTATTGGGATAATTAGCAAGTTGTACTACATGATTTTTTGGCAAAATCCAAGTCCAGATAAAAATTTACAAAATAACGTGCGACAAATTTTATAGAAATGGCTTTCATATGATGCAAATTAGATTAGAACCAAGGGATATTACAAGATTAATCTCTAATGATAACAATGTATGCAGAAAATGTACTATGAGATTGATTGAAGGAGATATTGTAGTGAGAATTGGTGCAAGACCTCCAAAATATTATCACAAGGAATGCTTCAAGGTGTATTGATTGGAGGTGTGCCATGGAACACCTGGTTATACTTTTAGAACAGCCGATTTCTTGTGCCTTCATTAACAATGTTCATGAACAAGGTTTGATAATCGTTTTATTCTAAAAATAATCAACAAAGACAATGACTTCTTTTCTGAATCTATGTAATTCGTATGGCTATATTTTTTATCCATCTGAAATTCAGATAGATGAGTTCTAAAAGGGGATTGATTTTGAAAAACATGACAAAGGATTTGGTAGTTGAAAAAAGCGCACAAAATGAAATTGTAGACAACAGTTCCTTTGCTCTACAAGTAGAGAATCTCTCTAAAATTTATGATTCTACAGCAGGACGAGTTGTTGCATTAGATAAAATCAGCTTTTCTATAAAAAAAGGTGAATTTGTATCAATTGTGGGACCATCAGGCAGTGGAAAATCTACTGTTTTGAACATGGTTGGAGCACTTGATAGACCTACAAGTGGAAAAATCTACATTGATGGAATAGACATATTCTCTCTTAATGATTCTGAAATTGCCACGATGCGAAATAGACGTATTGGTTTTATCTTCCAGTCATTTAATCTGATTAATAGGACAACAGTACACAAAAATGTAAAACTACCTGGAATAATTGCTGGCATGTCAAGCAGTGATGCAAATTATAGAGCCCTGAAAATCTTAGAATCTCTTGGTATTGCTGACAAGAAAAACCAAAAGCCAGTAAATCTTAGTGGTGGGCAACAACAAAGAGTTGCAATTGCTCGTTCCTTGATAAATAACCCGTCTATAATTTTGGCTGATGAACCTACTGGTAATTTAGATACAAAGACAGGTGAGGATGTATTTGACATGTTAAAGATGCTTTCACATAAATTCAAACGTACAATAATCATGGTAACACACAATCCAGAACTTGCCGAATCTACAGATAGATCCATATTACTAAAAGATGGGAGGATAGAAAAAGATGTCTTCAACTAGATTACCGAAATTCTCCACCCAAAGACTTGGAGTAAAACTTGCGGTTCCAATTTTAATTGTAATGTTGATTGTACCGACCGCACTCTCAACTTTTACTGCATACGGTCAAGTACAGACACAAGATTGTTTTGCACCTCTTACTACTATTCTTGATGCAACTTATGCGGGCCCAGTAGTTGTTGACTCGTATTGGGTTGATCAGGGAACATCCTCTGCAAGTGATGTTACAAGTAACCCTGTGAAAAAGGAAATAGGTCCTGGAGAAGGACCATCAGTTTTTGCAGTAGTCTTTAACAATAGAAATTCAGCTTTTCCAATAACTTCGATTACCGCATTTCTTAATCTACCATCTGGATTTTCGCCTACTGGAGAGAGTGCAAATCCTCAATTGCTTCAACATTACAACCAAGCATCAAGAGTTGCAACTGATCCTGCAGTAGGAAACTATTATGGTACTGTACAACCAGGTGCATCATTTACAATGTATTTTAACATAAACGTACTACCAAGTGCCAAGGTAGGTACTTTTGCTACTACAGTTGTTGCAAATTATGTTCAAGTGGGAGTAGTTGGACAACAGTGTACCTCTGCACTACTCAATGTACCATTTGTTCTTCCTGGAAAAGTGATATTGGATGCATCTACTGCGACCTCAGACCTTGTCCCTCAAACAAAGAATTCTATCTCAATAACAATTGAAAACAAGGGTTCTGCTGATGCAACCGGAGTGGTTGCAACTATTGTAAACCTTGGAAGTTCTAAAGGTGGTACAGGTAGTAGTGGCAGTGGAGGATCTCTTGTATTGCAATCTGCTACAACACAGATAGTCAATCTGGGACCTAATACTTTCAACTTGGGTACAATACCTGCAAAATCAAAAGTTGTGATAAGTACAACAGTTTATCCAAGTACTGCAACAGCTGGTACTACTCAAGAAGTACAACTTCAGATAAACTATCAAAATGCCTGGGGAAAACTTTCAACTGATTCTGTCAGTACAGGACTTGTTATTGAACCAAATCCACCACAATCTCTCAGCTTGTCATATCTTGGAAATGCATCAACTCCTGTGATTACTGCAGCTACAATGGATGATCTTGATTTTGCTGTTGCAAATAACAGTACTAATCCCATGTCAAATGTTTTAATCTCGCTTGTACCGCAATCAGCTTCAGTTTCTGTAGTTGGTCCATCTACTTGGACAATACAAGACCTAGAACCAGGAGACAGGCAAATACTCACCACCAAGGTTTATGCTGCAAATACTCTGATCAATAGTCCAGCTTCTTTTACATTGACTGCAAATTATGTATCAAAAGGACAAACATTAACAAACTCTCTTACCTTGGGAACTTTTGTAGTTGGAAACATCAAGCTCCAAATCTATGGACTATCAGCAAGTTCTGTAGGTGGAACCACTAATCTTGTAGGTAATTTACTCAATCAAGGTAGTACAACTGCATTATTTACAACAGTTCAGCTTGCACCCTCCCAGCTTTTAGATGCTATGAGAGCTGCAAGATTTGCAAATTCTACAAATAATCAATCTCAATCATTTACACCGACTACACAAGGAGACAGCGGACAAGCTGCTGGCCAAGTATCCCAAGGTGGAGGTCAAGGATTCCAAGGAGGCGGCGGTGGACAAGGAGGATTCCAAGCAGGAGATGGGCAAGGCTTCCAAGGACGTGGACAGGGACGTGGTCAAGGAGGCGGTGGAGGTCAAGGATTCCAAGGAGGCGGTGGTCAGAGAGGTTCAGCGTCCACACAACAATTCATAGGAGATCTTTCACCAGATTCCCCAATTCCAATCAGTATGCCAATTAGAGGAATGGGTTCGTTACAACCTGGACCATATCAGGTAGCATTCAAGGTAGTTTATGCTGATGACTTGAAGAACTTTCACACTGTAGTATTAAATGGAACAGTCTTTCTTGCTAGAGCCCCACAATCTAATGCTGCACCTCAAGATCAATCCATACTTGATCAGATTCCTCTGCCATTGCCAGTAATTATTGGAATACCGATTGCAGCAGCAGTAGCGATTGCATTTGTAATAAAAAAGAAAAGATCAAAGAAAAAACTAGCCATGCTAACACAAGGAGATACAGACATTGTATCAATATTTGATGGCGTAAAAAAGAAAGAAAATGAATCCTAAAGATCTTTTTTTACTGTCGTTTGAAGCACTAGTCGATAGAAAAGTCAGAACACTACTTACCATACTTATGGTGGTACTTGGATGCAGTCTTGTTGTTGTATTAAATGGTCTGAGTGCAGGCCAATCAGCATTCTTGGAAAAACAATTTAACACATTGGCAGCTAATGTTCTCTTTGTAGGTAGTGGGCAACGTTCTCTTAGTTCATTTGCAAGTTCATCGAGTAATTCTTTGATAATTAATGATGTCATTTTACAAAAAATAAAGAGTCTTCCAAACATATCGGATGTAATACCTGAATACACTGGTTCTGTACAAATGAATTCACAGGGAAATACTCAGCGCGCTTCAATTGTTGCAATTGATCCATCAAAATTAACTGTAGAATTACCTAATCTCGACTATGTGGCAGGTTCTACTGTAAATGCAAACGATCGGGCATCTGCACTAGTGGGGGATACTATAGTAAATCCGCCTGGATCTGATAGTGCTTTTGTTGTGCTTGGACAAACAATCAAAGCCACTTCAAGTTATACGGATTCAAGCGGAAAACAAACAACTGTAATAAAGAATTTTGTAGTTTCCGGAATACTGAAACCATCTGGCAATACGATGATAGATCGTTCAATTATCATAAATCTTGATGCTGGCAATGAATTGTTGCACAAGCAAAACAAGTATGATCAGGTAATAGTTGCAGCAACTACTCCTGATGATGTTGATACTGTACAGCAAGAAATAACTGCCATGTTTGGTAAAACACTAGGTGCTACAACTCCTAAAGCAATCATGGCAGTAAGGCAACAGGCTGCAAGCGGAAATGCTGCCTTTATCCTAATGGTTGGAATTATTGCACTTGTTGTAGGAGCAGTTGGCATTGTTACTACGTTATACAACTCTGTTACAGAAAGAATTAGAGAAATAGGTACAATGAAAGCGATAGGTGCACAGAATACTACTATTCTGGCACTATTCATAGTGGAAGCTAGCTTGATTGGTATTATTGGTGCCTCGTTGGGAGTAATCATAGGCATTGGTGGTGGTTATGTAATGAGTATCGCTACTACATCTTCTCCAATGGGAGGAGGCGGTCCATCTGTACACATACCGCCCATTTTTGCTCTGATGGATTTGATCAAGGTCTGGTTTCTTTCTTTCACGTTAAGTGTTATAGCTGGAATGTATCCTGCATGGAAAGCATCCAAATTATCACCAATGGTTGCATTACGAAGAGAATAAAATTTTAGATTGTCTCAAGTTCAAAATAATTTTAATTTATTTTAATAATCCAATAATTCTAGCCTGAAATGATTGGAACTACTGTCTTTACTGTCATCTGTGCTGCTGCAGAAAATATGTCTCCAGAAAATGGAACTATTAGCATCATGATATATGCAGCAAGCATGTTGCATTTTCTGTTCATGTGCTATATTACGCGTTTTTGCTTATAATGAATTGTGCAACCATGTTCAGTAACATGGTTAACAGTGATTTTCTATGCTTTATTTTGAACACTAGTTGATTTTACAAATACCACAGATAATATCGTTCATTAACATTGTAAGTGAATAATGTGTCACAATTCTTTATAGGTTATTTGAATAATTCACGTCATGAACGCAAAAAACTTCACCGCGAACCAAAAGATGATTGCCATCATAATCGGTGTAGCAATAATTGCTACAGTGGGAGTGTCAGCAGCATCTGCACAAGTTCAAGGAACAACACCATCTCAGACAAGTCAACAACCTCCAGCAATACAGGGTACAATCAACCTACAGCAGACAATACTGTCTGGCGTACAGACAAAATTCTCTGCAGCATCTGATACTGCAGCATCTGCAGTAACAAATGGGAAGACAATAGGTGGAAGCCTGACTGTTGCACAAGGATATGTTGTATACAGTTTCCAGGTAGTCGATGACAAGAACATGGTATATTCCGTGATTGTCGATCCTGCAAATGATAAAGTACTGTATACTTCTCCAGGCCATCAATTCGGAATGGGTGGTTTTGGCATGAGTCATAGACCTATGACGCATGGTCAAATGGGAGGACACGCATGGAACTCACAAAAAGCTCCATCTGGCAGCACAACTCCATCATCTGACTTGGCAACCCCAAGTGGATCACAATCCTGATCCTAAATTCTTTTTATTTTTTATATCACGATCACATATGATCAATATTAGATCATATCTTTAAACTGGAAACAATGCGAATTTGTCTGAACAATACTATCGTTACATGACCTGTCATACCGATTATAATACCGGTTGTTGCATCGTGAAGAGATCTAGATTTGGAACCTCTTGAATTCTGCGATGTTTGTTTTCAGAGAGGAAAACC
>JANWJG010000085.1 GCA_025449485.1 Nitrosotalea sp.
ATTGCAGACTATCTATCAAGCCCCAAATATAACGAGAACAAGAAAAGACTACAGGATTTTCAAAATACTGTGCTCAAACTCAAAACTAGACACAAAAAGGGATTACTCAGCATAGTAGGCTCAGACATGGCACGTGGTTTTTCCAATGTAGAAAATGGTAGACAGGGAATAGAGAACATTGTATCTTTCATAAAATCAAATTCCGCACTATCAATATTTGTCCTAAGACAGTCAAAGGGCGGTTTTCTTGAATACCTATCTGAAATTTCTGACATACACTTGAAGATACTTGAAATAAACGGCTCGTTATTTTTACAGTCAGAAATTCCATGGTCACACCTGTATGCCATAGTTCCAAGAAAATACTCAGATCATAACGAGATCTCGTTAGAGCCCATAGTATAGACATACATTTTCAGACGCGGTTTAGAAATAGAAGAATCTTCCATACTCCTTAAATCGATTATAGAAGAATTTACCATTACTTGTTAATTGAAAGATACAACAATACACATCACGAGATAAACCAAGAAAATCAAGAAACATACCATGATGACCTTGAGAAATATTTTTCATCACAGTACCAAACAGAATTTGTAAACATGGCAGGCCATGAGATGAAAACTTCGATTCAGGCAATATTGACATATTCAGAACTTTTACAAGATAAACATGATAAGCACAGGGAAGATTATGTCAAGGCAATCTTGAGAAATGCATCAAGACTGAGAATGCTTTCAAATAATCTAACAGATTATACCAAGATTGATGCAGGTATGCTACGATTAAAAAAAGAACGATTTGATCTTGGAACATTGATTTTATCCCTAGCAGAGGATTTTAGGAACATGATCAGACACCAGGAATCAAAAATCAAGATTACAGTCCACTCCCAAAGACATGTTTATGTTAATGCAGATTCAGAAAGACTTGCTCAGGTCATTTTAAATCTTTTAGATAATGCGGTTAAATTTACCAAAAATGGAGACATATCAATCAAGTTAGAAGAAAGGCAAGATGCCAACTACATACTAACAACAATAACTGATACAGGACCTGGAATAGACAACAATGGAAAACCCAATTTGTTCAACAAATTTGTTACCTCATCGCATAGCGGTACAGGATTAGGCCTATACATTTGCAAGAACATCATAGATGCCCACGGTGGAAGGATCTGGGCAGAAAACAATAATGACAAGAACGGGGCAACTTTTTCATTCAAGATTCCTATAAACCCCAACAATTCTAACATAAATTACACTAAATTTTTAAATTCAACAATAGAGGTATAAAGTGATGAAAAAGATTCTAGTTGTCGATGATGAGCCAGACATTACATCATCAATAAAAAACGGGCTACAAAGAAAGGGATTTGAAGTTGATACGTATAATGACCCAACAGATGCGCTCTCAAATTTCAAGCCCGATACGTATGATCTGTTGTTAATAGACATCAGGATGCCAAAAATGAATGGTTTTGAGCTATATCGTGAGGTAAAAAAGAAGAGCGGCGATGCAAGGATCTGTTTCTTTACAGCTTTTGAGGTATACTATGACGAGTTTAGAAAAATGTTTCCCAATTTAGAAGTCAAGTGTTTCATTAGAAAACCTATCACCATAAGTGATCTAGTGACTCACATAAACACAGAATTAGAAAAACATTAGACAAACACTATTTTACAGGCGTCATCGAAGCTTGTTTTACTTCATCCAAAAAAAATGACGGTAGTGTGCTGTACGAATTCTCGTAAACATATACTGTTCCAATTCCTTTTGATGCAACCTCTTTTAATTTTGATGCCATCTCGTCAGAGGATGTGACATTTCCAAGTATTACGCTCAGTTTTGCAGGAGGTAAATCTTCATTAATTAAAATATGGTGCGACTTGTCAGACTCTATTTCATGGATGTTTGCAATGTCAGTACTTCCACTTGTTATATAACTATTAACTTGAGGAAAATTATATCCAGGATTGATGTATACAATTCCTCCCAAATTGTGCACATGATCTGAGAACTGTTTGAAATTTTTCAGGTTATCAGTACTACTTTCATTATCAAAAAATATACCGTCAGTTGGAACCGAAGACTTCATGTAATAATCAATATTTGTAAGGCTCTCTGCAGTGTTGAATACATAGCCTAGCGTCTTTATTCCCCGGTGTTTTAGATTAGTGATCACTTTTTTCCAGTCATCGGATATAGTATCTCCACAAGGACCGCTACAAGGATTTATTATCACATATTGTATGGTCTTGGGATATTTATCAGCAGCCGCGTAAATTGTCTCCCATTGTGGGTCACGTGGATCAAAATACGCAACAACAATCATCCTGATACTAGTATTCTGCCCCATTGCACTTCCTATTCCAGATTCGCTGATTGTACCATCATGTGTTTTAAATATAAAATACAAAACAAAAGATAATGCAATTGCCACAAGTACTGCAGTGATGACTTTTTTCAATCACTAGATGTTAGTCGCGATATTTTAAATAGTAATATCTAACATTTTGCCGTAAAATCACACTTTATCATTTATGAACAGTATCAATCGTAAAAACAGAATTGTGGTATAGAACAATGTACCATAGTATCTTATATCTAAGAATTTCACAGTTCAATAGTCTAGAATATGTCACAACAACAAATGTACAGACCAATGCTCAACATATACGATCTAGTTGATCGTGTCTTAGATAAGGGCCTAGTTATCGATGCAAACCTCTCAGTTTCACTAGTAGGTATAGAGATTCTTGTCATAAGAGCAAGAATAGTAGTCTCAGGTATTGATACATTCCTAAGATACGCATCAGCACTTGGACTTGCTGCGCCACCTGGATTACCTCAAAAATAAGAGAACTGATCCAAATTGGCAGTATGTCTAGTATGTGGTAAATTTGAGGAAATAGATCTTAAGAAAGCAATGAGCGGAGGCTGGGTCTTTATGAGATGTCCCGAGTGTCATCGCGGTACACCATTAGATATTATCATGGCACACTTGGCAAAAACAGTAACCGAACAATATCTTGATGGATTCTGTCCACGTCATTGGTTCAAAGATAGTGGAATATGCGGGTATTGTAAAATTAGAAGAGAAGGTGTGAGCGAAGATGTCGCTTAGTCAACCGCGTCAATTTACACCAGGACAACTTACCATAGTAGATCTAGTTGATAGAATCCTGGACAAGGGTGTAGTAATCACAGGAGACATTACAATTTCAATTGTCGGCGTAGACTTGCTTTCTTTGAAGATAAATCTTGTAATAGCATCCCTTGAGACAGCAAAACGATATGGCATAAAACTTCCTTGGGAAAGATGGGAAAAAGAACAAAAACGAATACCACAAAAGATTACATCACAAAAAAGTGCAAGGAGGTAAGGATGGCAATTAGCCAGAAAATTAATAAATCAAAAAATGTGGCAATCCAACAAGTAAATCTCGATGGTGAGAATCTACAAAAGGGTCTTGCAAAATTAGTGCTGGTCATAATCGAACTACTCAGACAGGTATTAGAAAAGCAAGCCCAGAGAAGAATCTCATCAGGTACTCTGACAAAAGTAGAGGTTGAAAGATTAGGACTTGCATTCATGCAGATAAAGCAAACAATAACTGACATATCAGACCAATTTGGATTCTCACCTCAGGAGTTTGACATAAGATTGAATCAAT
This sequence comes from Nitrosotalea sp., assembly GCA_025449485.1. Taxonomy (GTDB): domain Archaea; phylum Thermoproteota; class Nitrososphaeria; order Nitrososphaerales; family Nitrosopumilaceae; genus Nitrosotalea. Next base: position 3,678 of record JANWJG010000085.1, read on the forward strand.
CACACAATAAATTAACAGGTGTATCTTCCCAGACCACACTTGTAGAGGTAGTTGATCATCTTTTAGACAAAGGAGTCTTACTTGGAGGTCAGGTAAAGATTTCTGTTGCAGATATTGACTTGGTAATACTTGATCTCCTAGGAGTTTTGTCTGCTGTGCACGGAGTCAAAAAATCACAGAGGAGAAATAAAAAATGAAGACAATAGGCAGGTATGTTTATTGTATTATGAATGGAGGCGGAAAAAGCCAGAGTTTTGGAAAAATTGGCCTTGAAAATAACGAAGTGTACACAATACACCACAAGGACATAAGCGCAGTAATAAGCAAAATAACATTCAAAGAAATGCAGCCAGACGTTGACAGCATAATAACACACCAAAAAGTTGTAGAAAATTCGAGAAACAAAGGAACCACGCTTCCAGTAAGATTTGGAATAATGTTCAAGACAGATGAGGGTGTAAAACAACTCCTAGTCAAATCATATGATGATTTTAAATCAAAGATGAACAAACTCCACGGAAAGGAAGAATTTGGAATAAAGGTCGTTTTAGAAAAGCCAAGCATGGAAAAAATCAAGAGCATGGTATTGAATAGCTCACAGGAAGCAAAAAAAATTAAAAAAGAAATTTCCAAGGCAGGAGAAGGTGAGTCATATTTTCTCAAGATGAGGATGGACGAATCCATCAAAATTGAAACATTGAAAAAAATAGACGAGATTACAAGCGAAATTCACAGTGAGCTTTCAGGTATTGTTTCAGACAGTGCCGTGTTAAAGTCAGACTTGCAAGAAATAGTTCTCAACACTGCATACCTAATAGATAAAAATGAAATTACAAAATTCATTGAAAGCGTAGAAAAAATTAAGATACAATACAAAAAACACGGGCTGATAATTCACCAGAGCGGCCCATGGGCTCCATATTCATTTTGTTGAGGAAAATGAGATGTTGATAACATTTTTGATTATGAAATTAACGTTTGGAGCAATCTTGAATGAATGTAATCGTCTTGCACTAGAAGCAGACAGGGCAGAACGTGCAAGATGGATAAAGTCAAGACTAATCAGATTAAGAACAGATTATGAAAATGGACTCATTGATGACAAGACATATGCCGCAAGAGAAGAAGAGATTCTAAAGGATTTACGAAGTGGGGCAAGTGTCTAGATGAGTGGTACCTATGATGAAAATGACAGAGCCATAATGCATGCGTTACAGGTAAAAAAAATTCAGAATCACATAAAAGAACAAGTCGAGAAGGTAAAGATGGATGCGTTTACTGCTCGTGAAGAACTCATACAGAAAAGAGCTGAAAAAATAGAACAAGTGAGGCAGAAACTAAATGATACCACACTATCAATAATTAGAAAACACGAATTGATAAAAGATCGACTAAATCAAGAAGCAGTATTCAGAGAGGCAAACATTCGTGTCAACCGTGGTCTTGAGGCATTAGAGAAATTCATCCAGATCCTCAGAGATACAGAAATGGAAGATGAGATGCTCAAAAAGGCAATTCGTGACCCCATCATATCAAGCAGTGCAAAATCAGAGGCAAAAAAAATAATCACTTCAGAATTTTTCAAATCAGTTCAAAGGCAACTGGTCATGCAAACAGAATTTATCAACATAGCAGCACATGAGCTTAGAACACCAATCATGCCAATATTGGTAAATGTAGAATTACTCGCAGATAGACTTGGCAGCGACAATGAAGAAATAAAGATAATTGTACGAAATGCCAAAAGGCTGCACCGTCTTACTGACAACATTCTGAGTGTAACAAGAATAGAAAGTAAAACTCTCACCCTAAAAAAAGAAGTATTTGACATCAACGCGCTCATAGAAAATGTTGTAAAAGACGAGGGTGCACACATAGACAACAAAGAGGTTAAAATCGTCACCAAAAATGACGGTTACCCAATAGACATAGAAGCCGATAGAGACAGAATGTCTCAAGTCATATCCAATTTGTTACACAATGCAATCAAGTTTACAAAAACAGGCACAATTGAGATATCATCGAAAATCCAAGATGCTGATGTCATCGTAAATGTAAAGGATAACGGTCCAGGCATAGACCATCAAATAATTCCAATATTATTTTCCAAGTTTGTCACAAAATCAGACAAGGGAACTGGATTAGGACTGTACATTTGCAAGAACATCATAGAAGCACATGATGGAAGGATCTGGGCAGAAAACAATACAGAGGTGGCAGGAGCAATCTTTTCATTTAGTTTGCCAACAAAAACACAACATACAAAAAATTCGTAAAAACTGTAATAGTCTTATGTAGTTCCAACTAGGATGACTTTTACATAGAAATATGCGCATAGTCGAAAATAAGATGCAATTCAATACCAAATGATTGCAATCGCATCAAGTGAGAAATTACTCGATAAGACCAGTTAACACCATTACAGCATCTCTAATCATACTTGTACTTGCCGCAATGATAATACCGACAACTGGCACTGCAAATGCTACAAATTCTGTTAACAAGGTACAATCAGGTCTTGTCGTATCAGATTCGCTTACCACCGGAAACATTTCATCGTGGGATTTTGGTGGAACTGCAACATCACACAATTATTATGAAGACATTCAAGGATTACACATCGGGATACGTTCGCCATCAGATGGCCAATGGGTCAACTACTATGCGGATTTATCCCAGCCCAATGCTCGACTTTATCATACAACCATTACCATTCCTGATACTACCGTATCTGATGGAGTGTCAAACATAGGCCTGTATGTAGAAGGATCAGACTACATTCCACATGTAGGGTGTGAAGCATATGCAGATTCTACTGGATACTATTGGGATGTTGAACAGTCAAGCGATGCAGGTCAAACATATAACATTCTCTACATATCCCAGCCAAACAGTTTGCCTCAAACCCAAGATTGTACAGTCATAACAAACGGTAGTAACTATCTCAAGGTCTACATTGGAAACAATCTTGTCTTTTCAAGTACTACAATGAATCTTGGAATGTCTGGTCCATTTGTTGCATTTGTTCAGGATGACACATCATCTTCCAGTTCCATACATTATGCAACTTATCGTGACTATTATGTAACATCAGATGAAAAAATTAAAGTTACAAACAATCCATCAAATGCAGCAACTGTATCACTGGTGGATAAATCTGGAACTACACTTGCAAGATCATCAGTATCATCAGGTACTGTAACACTTGATGTTGGAAAATACCATTTTCCAATCTCTGGAACAATCAATGTCTATGATGGTAGCAACAATGTAATTGCATCAAGCCCTGTAAGCGCATACGGAGGAGATGTGTATTCAGTAAACATATCCCCTACTGCACCACAGTCACCAACTAGCCTTTCTGCTACTACAATCTCCTCATCTCAAGTCAATCTGTCATGGTCTGCACCATCAGATAATGGTGGCTCACCAATCACCGGATACAAGATTAACAGATCTGATGATGGAGGTTCCACTTGGATTACTCTTGTACAAAATACTGGTACCACCACAACAACATATTCTGATAC
>JANWJG010000086.1 GCA_025449485.1 Nitrosotalea sp.
ACTTTTACTGGCTTGATGCCCCGAACCAAACTTAGTCGATAATTTACTATATCCTCAAGACTCTTTCCAGTCCATTTTTCTGGCGAATCTAGGATCATTGTATCCCCATGGACAGGAGGCAGCATTGGTCCTACCAGAACTTTGGGATATCCATATGCACCAACAAAGACAGATGGGGGAGTAGAACCGTCGATATGATTAGATGAAAACAGGTTACCATAACGTGACAGATATTCTTTCCAGCTTGATTCGATTGATTTTCGAATATCAGCAGCTGTGCGTTTCATACAATCTGTAATGAACTCCAACTAATAATATTATTCAGGTTATTTGTTTTGAGTTATATTCAACTGATCAGTCAAGACAACACATATGGACTCGGAAACTTTTGGAGTTGAAAAAGGATATGGTGAACAAGCAGTAGAATGGATGAATGGGGAAGCAAAGAAGATGGGCTGGAAGTTTGAGGCAAGGTTATACAATTATGAAATTCAAACAAAGAACTTTGGGACATTTGAAATGTTTTCGTTGATAGGAGACCCAAAGGCTGCAAGGGAGATAACAATGAGGGCAAGCAAGAGATTCAAGATCAAAGTCATAGAAGGCGGGTACAAGACAAGAAAACTTTTGGTAAAACTTGCAAAAAATGAATACGGGATGGTGAAAAAAGGTGACAGGACAGTTGGCCAAATCGAGTTTGAATCATCAAGGCTATCCCATGGAGACTGGAAAGTAACAAAGGAAGAAAGAAAGTAATGTTACAGTGATTTTGCCAAAAGTTGTGCAACCCGCAATGGTTCTGGAATGGCACCTTGTAGTGTGAAATGATCTAGCAATTTTTGCGCCTCTTTTAGAGTACAGCCATCAGTTCTCAGATAGACATCATAACCTGTGTGTAGACTAACCTTAGATCGTCTGCCAAGTTTGCGATATTTCTCAATTTTTTGTTCATATGAATCAGGAAAATGGTGCTTTATTGCAGATTCTATTCCCTGAGATTCTTCATAGGTCACACCAATCACTGGTAATCCTGTTTCTTTACGGATTGTGGTAACATCTATGATGTTATACAGTGCAATTATCAACCCAGATACCAAGACAAAATTAATGTCATCGCGTCCAAGTTTTGAATACATTTTGAGAATTGAACTTGTCACATCATCTCCACCTATAGTACAATGCCCAAAAACAAATCCGTCAATTACAAAATCTCTGCGCATTACAATGCCTGCAAGTCTTGACTGCTTGTCACCAGGTTTGAAACTCTCAGCAATTACAAGCCCCCTTAGGCCTTTTTTTTCAAGATGGATTTGACTCATTTTTCTTGTGTCTAGTAAACCGTATGTAGATCAAACCTATGACTGCCATACATACTGCTGTAACAACAGACCACGAAGTAAGAGCAACTGCATCAACAAGAGCCAAATTCTACAAGATGTTTACTGGGTAGACCTATTTTAGTGAACTTGGTAGTACCGAATTATTTTATTATTTTTCCGCTTCCCACAATGCGTATAGTGGTAGACTCTGGTTTTAAGATAACACACAAGTCTCCTTTTTCATAGACAGTGGGTTTTCCAAGCGAGAGTTTCATTGGATCAAGTGATACAATTTTGACAGGTCGTATTTGCAAGCCAATACTTGCAAGAAACATTTGGTTTTCTGATACCTTATCTTTAAAGAATTTACTTTGGATATAATCAATTTCTATTTCCTGTGAAACCTGCATGGTGTTTGGCATGCAAAGCACATCTCCTCTCTGAACATCATCTGGCCCTGCACCTTTTACTGCAAGACCAACTCTTGCAGGACACACTGCATCTTCAACCGAATCATCATGCATTTGAATTGATTTTACTACAATATCAGTCCCTTTGGGAAATAGCTTCAAGTTTTCATACACTTTGAGCTTTCCTTGCGCTATCTTGCCAAGAATTACCGTGCCTACACCTTTTACATCAAAGCAGTGGTCAATTACAATCAAAGGATTTCCATCTTTAGATATTGGTTCCAGCAAGTCAATCTCTTTTTTCAGGTTTTCAGGTTCTACCAGTTTGTATTGTTCTACAACAGTTCCCTTTATCATGGAAAGCAACGTATTCTTGTCAACATCAAACGAGTGTGAAAGAATGCCTTGTTTTTTACCAAGTACGTCTAGTGCAATGATTTGCTCACCTGTGAACTTGTCTAGTTTTGTGATATGAAATATGACATATTCTCCCATGTTGATGGCTTGAAACAATGACTGGATCTTGTCTGGAAACGAAGTTGGTATGGTCCATGTACGTAAAACCCCCGACTCTTTTCTGTCATAAATCGTAATATCAGTAGCAGTTCCTTTTTTTCCAAAATCCTTTGCAATAGAGTCGTCTGCAAGAAGTGTAAAATTGATTGACTTCATTTTACTTTTAAAATTTATGGACTAGTAAAATATCTTGTGGAATTTTGAACCGTTAGAATCTAACAGTATGCAGGTCCACCAGGTGGATTTACACAATGGGTGTTGTTCAGAGTAGCTGCCTGACCTGTCACTTTTCCATTAGACATTGCACTATGCATCATCATCCCCAACTGTGAGATAGCATTATCAAATGTTGTTTTACCTACTGAGAGTCCTCTGGCATCACTTAGGAAAACCATTACGCTCTGTCGGTATTGTTTTATCAAGTCATGGTATTGGATTCTTTCTTCTTGATACTTTGCCTTGATAGCATTAAGCTGTATTGAGCAGTCATTCTTTATTGAACTAATATCACCAGAAGCTGCAGTTGAGAGTCTATCTCTGCAGTCAAATATGACTTTGCGTGTGTCATCACCTTGTTGTTTAAAGTCTGTAACTGCTTGATGGATAAAGTCAGATACTTTGACAGCATTTTGTGTATCATTAGTCTGTGAGACGGTAGAATTTTCACTAGTCATTGTTTCGTTGGTACTAGTTTGATTAGTCATGGCATGAGTAGATGTGGTAGCATTTTCAGATGTAGTCATGGTATCATTCATGCTTGTTTTATCAGACATGGTAGAATTGGAAACTTGTGCATAAGACAATCCGACTGGTACAATCATTGAACCTGTCAAGAGCACCAAAATAATTGAAATTGTATTGATTTTCAACAATAATACTTTTTTTAATCATTATTTAAGTTAAAAGAAGAATTTCTCATGGTGTGGAAAGTAAATAATATTACACCAATCAGAGTTGTACAAGAAGCACATCGGCCTTGTAATTCAGTTCCAGCCTGGGATTTACCCTTAGTTTCCATGAAATAAAGCGCGGTTTGGCAGTACCTACAATTAACTTGAATCCCATTTGTCTTAACTTTGACCGTAATGTTTTTTCATCTAGTCTGATTTTGACAGAATTTTTCCCCCTATCATAATCATAAGGATCAGATAATAGTACAAATTTTCTAGACTGGATACTGATAATTTTTAAAAGTTTCAAAGGCTCCACCAATTCCAATACATTAAGTGCCACAACAAGATCAAACTTCATGGCACCAAACGGTACAGACAATGAATCAGCAAGGAAAAAATCAGCATTTTTTGTTTTATGTTTTTTTGCTTCAAGTAAAGCAAAAAATGACTTGTCAATACCAAATATCATTCCATGATATTTTGCAACAATTCCAGACATTGTACCAATGGAGCAACCATGCTCTACAACAAAATCACATTTTGGCAGTTTACGAATGATGGTTTTCATCGTGGTTTCAAACGCAGATGGGGTACTTTTTTTATAAATTCTAACCCAATTTTTTTCCAGATCAGTCGTATCATCACCAACTTTTTTTATATTTCTCAGAGATTTTTTTATCATTGATTTTATTTTTTGATTTTTGGCATGTAGTAAAAGATACCCACCAAGTTTTGTCCTAATGGACAAAAATAAAGAAAGATCTTCGACCAATAATGGAATTGACAAAATTATTGGGTAGACAGTATTACACTTGACACAAGTGAGAATTCCCTCAATGATTTCATTTTTCTTCTCAAAGGTTTCCAAGTCCAATAAATGACTGCATTTGACACAGCAAATGTATTGCAAACTAGACTCGTACAATATAGATCAAGCATTCAACAAGAGATTAAATCTATAACTATTGCCTATTCTGAAATTTTGCTTTCGTGAAATGGTCCAGAGTTATACCAACAATATCTAAAGTAATCAAGGCACCACTCGTGAAATAACGAGTCTTTGCTATAGAACATCTCACGCATATCTGCATCACCATCAAGGGTGGGAAATAGAACACATGCCTCTTTTTCGTTTAAAACGACGACTACCTTGACACCATCCTTCATTTTTCGCTCAACCAATCCCTTGTCCAATAATTCCTTCATACCCAATTTGTGTAACAGTTCTTTTCTTCCTTTTGGAACGATTACAGTATTAGAAAATATGTAATTTAGTGTGATTCCACGTTTTACTCTGGCAAGCAGTGGTTCTATCAGATCCAAAGGAACTTCTGTAAATAATTCATAGATGTATTCATCTGCATTCTTGTACACAAGTTTCCACTGTTCTAGTACATTGACAAATCCCTTGATCTGTTGCCCTCCTGCAAGGGCGCCGATTCGTTGTATGAATTTCATTGGAATGTCACCAAAGTCATGAGTTTCAAAATACTTTCGATTCTTTGATAAAAACAACAGTGACGGAACCTGAGTACACATTGTTTTTCCATATGTTGTCAGGTCAAAGAACCCATCTTTGTCTTTCATTATTAGTCCAGCATTTGACAAACGCTCAAAGTTTCTGTGTACCTCCTGGACAGTTGCATGTAACTCTTTTGCCATGTTTGAGATTTTTGACTTTTGTTCTAATAGTTTGAAAATTATCTTTAGTCGTTGCTCACTTGCCAGTTCTAGAAAATCATTTGCGGCATTTTCATAAATTGTGCCCACGACACAGATGATTCAAGTATTTATGTAAATCTTACTAACCGAATCCTGGATACATTACATGTATACCATAACAGGATGTTAACAAAACAAGAGAAAATTCTGTCAAATAAATTGTTAGACTAAAATATCATGGAACAACTTGACAACATATGATTACAGTAGACTGCAGAGACATACCGTCCCTAAAGTCTCCCCTTGCAGTGTATACATCAGATCAAGTGGGAGCAATGCCAGCACTAAAGATTCACGAGTTTGTGCTTGCGCCCCTAAGTGACGAAGATATTGATGCCGGACTAGTCATAAAAGTAATCAAGAGTTTTCTAGAGTCATTATCAATTGAGAAACACTTTGCAGTTGTACAAAAGAAAAACACGATTTCAGTAGTTGCAATAGATGACTATAAGCTTGAAGTCCAGCCAACGCAGCCAACAGACCAGTTTTTTTCATGCGTGCATTGTGGACATGTTACACAATTTGAGGCAGTGCATAACAACCACATGAAGATACATTATTTGTGATGTATAATCAGATAGTGCAAAGATGATTTATTGAGATACTACTTCGTAAAATGTTGGCTTGGGCGGACCTTCCATGAAAGAGTGCCCTTTGGACTGGATTCTAAAATGCTCTTGTGTCTTGTGCATCGCTTCAAACTTTCCCTGAGTCTCAAACTCTACCAATATGACATGTTTTCCGGTACGGGATTCAAGCAACCTTCTTTGAACAAAGCCATCAAACTTGGCAAGTTCTGTATTAGACTCTTTTATCCAGTTTTTGAATTCACCTTCAGAGCCCTTTTTGATTTGTATCTCTGCTGAAACCACAAACATATGACTGGACAATATGAATATGCTTAAGAATATTTCTAAGATTTTCAGGTATGGTCAATCACATATTTTCTGAACATATCCAGTCTCAGTAATCCTAAATAACGGAGTAATTCGATCAAACACATGAATGAGAAGCTCTTGGCATACGGATCAATTGCTGCCGCAATTATCATAATGTCAACCATAGTGTTCCCGTTTTGGAATTTGATTCCCAGTATGGTTACAGAAAAAGTCAGAGTAGTCTATGTAGACAATGGCAAGTGTACCGTGGAAACAAACGATGGTTTTAACATACCTAACATACCTTGCAATGCTAAAGTGGGGGACAACATCACTGCGTCATATGACGTAAAGGTAAAAGACAGAGAGCACAAGATTTAGCAACTAGAGAAGTTTTAGATCCTTTGTAACTTTGTCAATCAGTTCTTCTGGTGCAGGACCTATCGATATGCATGTAACAGTTCCAGGCTCTATCTGGGTGTGGCCTGCATCTGTAACCTCAGACCATGGTAAATCATGTGATATTGCATCTCGTTTTACTTTATCAAGCTCTGACATGCTGGATACCTTGACAACTACTTTTTCCTGTCCGTATCGTTCCCATTGGTCAAACCATTCTCTTTTTGATTTTCGTACATGTTCTGCCCCAAGAACACATGCATGACCTACCTGGGCTGCAATCTTTCCAGTACCCATTCCAAGATCTTTTCGTACAACAATTACTTGCTTGATATCGCCCATGATAATTTTGGATAACATCAGGACATGTTAAACTTTTGAAAAATCACCATGAAAAGACCAGACTTGTTTTTCATCTACAGAATATAATATCCATAAATAACGGCAGTATTCTATTACATACATGCCAGGTATGAAATGCGTATCATGCGGAATCGGATTCTTTTCTGCCACTGGTTCAGACAAATGTTCCAAGTGTTCAGGCAAGGGTGGCCAACATGAATCAACAGAGAGTGAACACTCTTGCGGTTGCGGTCATAGCCACTAACCCATTTTTTCTTACAAACAAAATCAAATTTTTTCAAAATCCGTATTGAATTAATAGTGTAGATATCAAAAATAAAACATATGGATTATGACGTAGTCATAGCAGGAGGAAGTGTTGCAGGACTCTTGTGTGCAAGAGAGATTTCAGGCAAGGGATACCGTGTTCTAGTAATAGAGGAAGATTCAGAGATTGGAACTCCAGAGCATTGTGGCGGTGTAGTCAGCATACCTGCAATGGATGACCTTGGCATCATACCAGTGAGGGCTACACTTGACAACAAGATACGTACTGCCAGAATAGTGTCACCGTCTGGAAAAGATTTTACAATTGATGCAAGACCACAACAAGTCATAGTCTTGGACAGACGAGAGTTTGACAAGCAGATTGCCCACCAAGCCCAAGTCAATGGGGCAGAAATTAGAGTAAGGTCATCATTAAGGGAGATAACAAAAGAAGGAGCCAGAACATCAGATGGTGAGATAAAATGCAAGATTGTTGTTGATGCAAGAGGCGTATCATCGCTTATTCAAAAAGACAGGACTGGGACTTTACAGTCTGCGCAATACGAAGTATATGGAGACTGGATAGACAAGGAAAAAATTGAAGTTTACCTTGATCAAGAAAAATATCCAGGATATTTTGCATGGGTCATCCCTACCAGAAGAGACGAGGCAAAAGTAGGAGTAGCCGGAAGGGGAATCAATCCAGCTCTAGTGATAGAAGAGTTTCTTAAACAAAAAGGAAAGTATTCCACCATCAGAGAAATATTTGCGCCAATTTGGATTAAAGGGCCAATCAAGGAATTTATCACAGGAAATGTTGTTACAATAGGCGATGCTGCAGGGCAGGCAAAACCTACAACTGCAGGAGGAATCTATACATCTGGAATCGGAGGAATTCTTGCAGGCAATGCAATTTCCAAGTTTTTAGAATCAGGAAATAAATCAGAATTGTCAGAATACCAAAAAGAGTGGAATCATAAATTTGGAAAAGAGTTCGAGAACATGCTTCTTGCCCGTTCCTTGCTTGAGAGGCTTGACAACAAATCAATTGACGGAATATTTGATTCCATAACACCAAAGATTGTAGATGAGATCTCAAAAGAAGGAAGTTTTGATTTTCATACCACATCTGTTGCAAAACTACTTGGAGTGAAAGGATCGGTCAAAGCAATCCAGGCAATTCTTGGAAATGAGTTGAGAAGATTGCTCAACTAAATGCCAAGTGATAAGCAAGGTATAAATTCAGTAAAAATCGAGTTTTATCAATGTCGTCAACTATAGCATTACCTGTGTGCAGTTCTTGTCACAGACCAATAATGCCTAACGATAAATGTGTAAAGTTCAACTGCCCTAGTTGTGGCTCCGTATTGCTCTGGAGATGCGAGAGTTGCAGAGAGGCAGCAAGACCGTATAAATGCAATTCATGCACTTTTGAAGGACCTTAAAAATTGGCACGACTTTCACTTAGAGCAAAAATTCTTCCAACCGGGACTGAGATAGACCTAGACGATGTTGCAAAAAAGATCAATTCTTCATTACAAGAAGGAATCACACTCTCAAAATATACTAAAGAGCCACTTGCTTTTGGTCTTTATTTCCTTAATGCAGAGTTTGCCCTAGATGACAAGGAAGGTCAAATGGATTCTCTTGAAAATGCCATACGTGCAATAGAAGGAGTAGGAGAGTTCGAGGTTCTAGGTTTAAGCAGAACATCTGTTGATATGAAGTAGGTGTCCACTTGGTAAAAAAAGACGAACTGCTACAAATGCGGGTCGGCGAAGCAAAACAAAGAGACGTTGGAAAAAGACGAGCCAGAATAGAACCGGAGGCAATGGAATTTTTAAAAGTAGAAGCAGGCGACATGATTGAAATTGTTGGAAAAAGATCAAGCTGTGCCATAGTATGGCCAGCAGATGATGACAACAAGGCACCAGACGTTATCAGAATAGATGGACAGACAAGAAAGAATGCAGGTGTTGGAATCAATGATTTGGTAAATGTTAGAAAAATAGTTGCCAAGCCTGCAAAGAGTGTTACACTGATGCCAGTAAACGGCAACGTTACAGTAGATAAAGAGTTTACAGATTTTGTAAAAAATAGATTGCGAGGCTTGCCGCTTTCTGAAGGTGATGAGATATCAGTTATGATTCTTGGAAATTCCATGGATTTTAAAATTCACAAGATCTCGCCAAAAGCTGTTGTAAAAATAGAACGAAACACAACCGTTACAATACTTACTGAAACATCGATTGATAAAAAAATCAGAGTCACATTTGAGGAAATTGGTGGTCTCAAGACTCAGACAAAGAGAATGCGTGAGATAGTTGAGCTTCCATTAAAGCATCCTGAAATTTTTACTAGACTCAATATAGAGCCGCACAGTGGCATACTATTGTACGGTCCACCAGGATGTGGAAAGACTTTGATTGCAAAGGTACTTGCAAGCGAATCTGAAGCCAACTTTTACTCTATCAACGGTCCAGAAATAATGAACAAGTATTATGGAGAGACAGAGGCAAGACTACGAGACATATTCAAAGAGGCAAAGGAAAATTCTCCAAGTGTAATATTTATTGATGAGATTGATGCAATTGCTCCAAAAAGAGAGGAAGCATACGGCGATGTTGAAAAAAGAGTCGTGGCTCAGCTTTTAGCATTGATGGACGGACTAAACGATAGAGGAAATGTCATAGTTCTTGGTGCCACAAACAGACCAGAAAGTGTAGACCCAGCTCTGCGAAGACCAGGTAGATTTGACAGAGAAATTGAGATCTCCGTACCAAACGCAGATGGTAGACTAGAGATATTACAGATTCACACACGCGGCATGCCGCTTCAAGACGTAGACCTTAAGATACTTGCTGCAGAATTACATGGATACACAGGAGCTGACATTAAATCATTATGCAGAGAAGCTGCAATGAAAGCAGTCAGGACATATTTACCGGAGATAGAAAACGAGACTGAAAAGATTTCCCCGGACATTTTACTAAAGTTAAAGATAACATTACAGGACTTTTACGATGCAATGCACGAAATTGTGCCAACTGCGATGCGTGAATTTTATGTAGAAAGTCCAAAGGTATGGTGGAAAGAAGTCGGAGGACTGGATGATGCAAAAAGAACTCTAGAAGACAATTTGATAACTGCAATAAAAGAGCCTGCAAAATTCCAAAAAATGGGAATCAAGCCACCAAAGGGCGCACTATTGTATGGCCCATCAGGATGTGGAAAGACTTTGCTTGCCCGAGCCCTTGCAACAGAGAGTGGTGCAAACATGATACTTGTAAGAGGACCAGAGATTTTATCAAAATGGGTCGGAGAGTCAGAAAAAGCAATAAGAGAGATCTTCAGAAAAGCCAAGACCTCGTCACCATGTATAATAATATTTGATGAACTTGATTCGCTTGCTCGTTCCAAGTCAAGTGAAGACGGAGGAATTGGGGAGAGACTACTCAGTCAGCTTCTCACAGAGATGGAAGACGGAGGAGCTTCTAGAGTCATAGTGCTAGGAATTTCAAACAGACCAGACCTTATCGACCCATCACTGATACGACCAGGCAGACTTGACCTAGTCATTTTTGTCCCACCGCCAGATGAGAAGGGACGATTTGAGATAATCAAGTTACTAACAAAACAGATGCCACTTTCTGGAGACATTAATCTAAAAGAGATTGCAGTGGCAACAAAAGGATATAGCGGAGCAGATCTTGTTGCAGTATGCAGAGAATCTGCAGTAAATGCAATGCGAAACAACATCCAAAAAATTAGTAGCGCGGACTTTTCTGCTGCACTCAAAAACGTCAAGCCGTCAATTACAAAGGGAGTAGAAGATTGGTATACCACAGTTAAAGATAATATCACTTATGCACTACCAAAGCCAATGGACAAGGCATTTTACGGTTAGAGATATGGCCATTCCACTACGAAATACAATATATGAAAAAATAAAGATTGCAGGATCCCTTACAGATTCAGAATTATCAAAGGCACTTATCAAGGCAAGCATCTCAATTCCAGAAGATGAATTCAACAAGACACTTCTCAACCTTGAGATTTATGGCTTGATAAAAGTGACATGGCTTACAAAAGATGAACGTAGAATAGAGATTGCTGAAAAAGAAGAAGATGAAGACGAGATTGAAAAACAGAACATGGAGAACCTGGAAAAAGAATACGAATCAGGATTTCCAGGCGTAGGCCAAGAAGAAGAAATTCAAGAGTAATTATTTTATCACTGGAAAGTGAAATGCGGCATCAAGTGCAATTCCTACAAATATGATAGTAAGATACGGTGCAGTCACCTTGTATGCCTTCCATGCAAAGTCCGAAGTCGGGGTCTTTGTAAGTTTATAGTGATAAAGCAACATCAGACCGCCTGATGCCAGAGCAACTCCAAGATAGATATAGCCTAGTCCAAATGCTACAAGCATAACAGAATATGGTACAAGTATTGCTGTGTTGAGTAAAATGTACTTTGATGTTTTTTGCATTCCAATCAATACTGGAAGCATTGGAACCTTGGCTTCAGCATAATCATCTCGTATCTTCATTGCAAGGCACCAAAAGTGAGACGGCGTCCATACAAAGACCAACATGCCAACTAACACACCAAGAATATCCATAGAGCCAGTTGCTGCAGCCCATCCTGCCATTGATGCACAGTTTCCTGCAAATCCACCAATTACAATGTTTGACCAGTTGCTGCGTTTGAGCCAGGCGGTATAGATTATCACATAGAAAAATATTCCAAGTGCAATGAAAAATGTAGAAACTGGATTTAGAGTAAACCATGCATAAATTACTGAAATTACACTAACTGAAAGACCATATATCAAGACGCTACGTGCAGACATTCTCCCAGACGGAATAGGTCTTGTGCTTGTTCGTTTCATCAATGGATCAATATCTCTGTCATAATAGTGATTCAATGCACTAGAGCCTGCAGATGACAATGCTCCTGCCACTATCAGATGCAATAGTGTGGTACCATCAAGTGGCTTGTGTGCGATCAAAATGCTTGCGGCATACATCGAAGTGATTGCGGTGATAACAAGTAAAACTATGATTCTAGGTTTTGATACTTCAAGTACTTCCTTTAATCCCACGGATCTATAGCTGTTTTGCTGGGAATTTAATTTCTTCGAAGATTGTCCCAGTGTTCAAAAGAATTAAGTATGTCACTTTATGGAACAAGCACAAATGAGTGACTGGGACCTCATGATGCCAGGAATGGGACTAACAGCAATTGGTCTTGCAGGAGTAATTTTATCATATTTGGGTATTGCAAATACGTTTCTTACAGGAATGCAGGCACTTTCAGGCTTGACCATGTTTGTAGGCATGGTCTTCTTGTCGGCAGGAATTCTGAGTGGAGGAGTATCAACTAGCCCAAGAGCAAAAGCAACTAC
>JANWJG010000087.1 GCA_025449485.1 Nitrosotalea sp.
GCCAATGACCTTGCCGTCAAAATCAAACATTATCACTTCAATCTCAAACTTGTTCTCAGAATATTTTCCTAGCTGTCTGCGTGCCTCTTCACATATGACATCAAAATAGCCGGAGATATTTTTTTCATTTATTATTTCAAATACATGTCTTGCCGTGTTTGCTTTTTTTATGGCATCCTGTACATCTTGTGGGGCGCCACATCTTTTTGCAAGCCCTGAAAGAAATTCCATGTCAACCTTTGAGCCTTTTACATGGGTCTGCTTGACACCCATTGACATCTTTGCAAGTTTTCCTATGAATCCTGCAACATGGGCCTTTTTGATTCCGTTCTTTGCACAAACCTGGACTGTATATCCTGAAAAGTCACCCATCTGGACAAAACAATGGTCTGGCAGATCAAACAACTTTCTTGTAAAATCCTCGCTTCTTCCACCTGTTGTCAGGACAACAGTATCATCGCCCATTGCTCTTGTAACCTCGATGCTCTGCCTAATTGAGGCTGCAAATGATGCTGTGGAATATGGCACCACTATGCCGCTTGTTCCAAGAATTGAGATGCCTCCAATGATTCCAAGCCTTGGGTTGTCTGTCTTTGTGGCAAGGTCTCTTCCCTTTGGGACAGACACCAACACCTTGATTCCGTTTTTTGTAAGAATGTCTTTTGCAATCTCTGAAATGTTTTCTCGGATCATTTTTTTCGGTGTTGGGTTTATTGCAGCAGAGCCAATGTCTAGCCCCAGTCCTGGTTTTGTAACCCTACCTACTCCTTCTCCACCATCAATCTCTATCTCTCCAGGTTTTCCACCAAGTGTGACTTGAGTTACTATCTCTGCACCATGAGTTACGTCTGGGTCATCTCCTCCATCTTTTATTACGATACATGTGGCGGTATTTTTTGAAAATTTGCAATCCTTGATTTTTATTTTAATCTGTGATTTTTTTGGCAGTGTTACATCTATAGAATCTGTCTTGGCCTGATTCATGATTGAAAGCAGTGCGGCTTTTGCACCAGCAGTTGCACATGTCCCAGTGGTAAAGCCTGTTCGCATCTTTCCCTTTGGTTTGTCTTCTTCTGACATGAAATGACTTTGGATTTGTTGCGTATTAATCCATTGATGTCATTTCAGTATGGTTGACAAAATTATCCAGAGTGCCATTGCTGCTAGTCCTCCATAAAGTATGATGTGAGTGCTCATAGGCGAGCCTTCCTTTTCTTGGTTGTGTTCATAATCTTGGGTTGCCTTGGCTCCAAAGTCTCGTCTAAACTCTGCAAAGTTTGGACCAAAATGAAACTCTTCATTTACTGTCTTGTCGTACTTTTTCCAAAAGTCGGAATACTTGGCATCCACCTCGCTCTCTGAGATCTTGTCCTTTTTCTTTTCCTCACTTCTTAGCTGCTGATACGCCTCTGTTACCTTTTTGAACCTCTCACCGTTGACATCATCCTTGTTCCTGTCTGGGTGATATCTCAGGGAAAGCTGCCTGTATGCATTTTTTATCTCCTTTTGGGATGCTCCTGATTAGACGCCCAAGATCTGGTGGCAGTCTGCTGTATTCAAGTATGATTATACCATGGTATCAAGACCAAAATTAATTTGTCGGCAATATCTGTGCTTTTGCATGAATCCATCAGTTGTGATATCTGGGGCAAATGGCTTTGTAGGAAGAAACGTTGGCATGTTTCTATCAAAGAGTGGATTTCAAACCATAGGACTTGTACGCAAGGGAAAGACTGTAAACTTTGGCGATATCATAACAACTGAGAACCTTTCTGAAAAGAACCTTGCATCAAAGATCAAAGGCGCCAGTGCATTCTTGCATTTCATCGGCCAGGGAAGACAGACTGTAGATTCTGATTATGATACCGTGAATGTTTCACTTGCTAGAAATGCAGTTGCTCTATGCAAAAAGGCAAAAATAAAAAAAATAATCTACATCAGCGGTCTTGGAGTTGACAAGAATACAACACTTGGATATTTTATTTCAAAATACAAGGCAGAGCAGGAAATTATTCACTCTGGACTTGATTATACCATTTTCAGGGCATCATATATCATAGGAAATGACGATCCGTTGTCAGAGGATCTAGAACAGCAGATAAAAAAAGGACAGATGGTAATCCCTGGCTCTGGAAATTATAGGTTCCAGCCAATTTTTGTATATGATGTGGCTGATGTTGTGATACAATCTGTGACAGGGAAAAAATTCTCTAACAAGATAATTGATCTTGTGGGCCCGCAAATAGTAAGCTATAATGATTTTGTAAAAAAATTCTTGCACGGGAAAAAAATCAAGATAAAAAAGATGGACTTTGAGACGGTATACCATGATGCCTTGCATAACAAGGGTCCATTTGGCGTCGATGACCTCAGTATCATGGCAGGTGACTATATTGGAGACCACAAAAAACTTGCTAGTCTATCTAAAATGAGATTTACAAGATATGATGAAGTGTTACAGTCCAGAATCTTGTCTTAGAACAGATGCCTTGTCTGTCTTTTCCCAGCTAAACTCTGGCTCGGTTCGTCCAAAGTGTCCATATGCTGCAGTCTTTCTGTATATTGCATTCTTTAGTTTTAACTGAGAAATGATGGCAGAAGGACGCATGTCAAAGTGTTTTCTTACTATGTTTTCAATGGTTTCTTCTGGGATTTTGTGTGTATCAAATGTATTTACTGCAAGTGAGACTGGCTCTGCCACTCCAATTGCATATGCAACTTGGACTTCGCACTTGTCAGCAAGTCCTGCTGCAACTACATTCTTTGCAATATATCTACACATGTAGCATGCTGACCTGTCTACCTTTGATGGATCTTTTCCTGAAAATGCGCCACCACCATGTCTTCCCATGCCACCGTATGTATCCACAATTATTTTTCTTCCAGTCAGCCCTGCATCTCCTGGTGGACCGCCTATTACAAATCTGCCAGTTGGGTTTATGTGAATTTTTATCTTGTCATTCCATAACTGTCCGCAAACTGGCTTGATGACTATATCGATTATCTCTTTTCTAATCTGCTCATTTGTAATCTCTGGGGAATGCTGGGTTGAAATGACAATTGCATCTATACGCTTTGGCTTGCCGCCTTCATACTCTACTGTAACTTGGGACTTGCCGTCAGGTCTTGCCCATGGAAGTTCTTTGCTTTTTCTAGCTTCGGCAAGACGCTTTGTAAGCTTGTGTGCAAGCAAAATTGGCATTGGCATAAGATCCTCTGTCTCATTTGTTGCATAACCAAACATGAGGCCTTGGTCTCCTGCTCCCTGATCTTTGTTGTCATTAGCTGTAACTCCCATTGAAATATCTGGGCTTTGTGCATGAAGTGATACCAAGACACTGCATGACTCTGAATCAAAGCCATACATTGGATTGTCATATCCAATCTCCTTGATTGTTTTTCTAACTATATCCTGGATGTCAAATCTTGCCTTTGATGTAACCTCGCCTGCAACCATTACTACACCTGTGGTGGTTAGTGTTTCAACTGCAACTCTAGAATCTGGATCTTGTTTTAAAAATTCGTCTAGTATTGCATCAGATATCTGGTCACAGATCTTGTCTGGATGACCCTCGGTAACTGATTCTGAAGTAAAAAGATAGCTTCTAGGAGAGGCCATGATAAAATTTCCTATAACTCATTTTCTAATTTTATGAAAAGAACATTATTTCCTCGTACGATGACTCGGCCATAATTTGCGATGATTTTGCCGTTGCTGATCTCTTCTGCATCTGTCATGATTAAATTCATGTAAGAGTCTACGTTGTTCATCTTACCTTTGTATTCAATTTCACTTTTTAGTCGCACTGTAACTTTTTTGTTAATGCCTTTTTGCAGTGTTGTTAAAGGTCTTTTTGGAGTTGCTGCTTGTGACATCACAAATCACTTGTCACCACTGCTTGAAATAGGGAATAAAAGCCTTCCCGATCATCGTTTATACTCTGTGATCTGTGATAATTCTTTGATTAGAATTGATTTCCACTGGTCTTTTGGGACTTGATGATCTTTTGGGTGGTGGCATAAGACCTGGTACGATAATTGATATTTTTGGACCTGGTGGAAGTGGAAAGACACAACTTGCTATGCAAATTTCTCTAAATTCGCTCAAAGATGGAACTGTTCTATACCAGGATGCCACTGGTGGGTTTAGACCTGAAAGGATGCTTCAGCTAATCAAGCTTCAAGGGTTAGAACCATCGCTTTTAGATGATGTCATTGTAGCAAGGATGAGAAATACTTCAGAGCAATTTGATTACGTGAAAAAAATTTCTGAATTAAAACCAAAACTTGTTGTAATTGAAAACATCACAGACTTGTTTACGTTTGAATATTCTAGGGATTCAAGCCTGCTTGAAAAACATGTAAAATTCATGCAGTACATGCATGATATCAGTATGGTATCAATTGGTGCCAAGATTCCTGTTGTTGTAACAAACATGATACGAAATATGGATGGCCAGGAAGTTGAAAGCCTGTCAAAGTCAATTAGCATGTTTACACACCAGAAAATAAAACTTGAAAAAGATGGCAAAATCTTCAAGGCTAAAGTGTTGCCTTCATTTGGAAAAAGAAAAGAGATTTCGTATACCATAACAGAAGCGGGATTGGTGGAACAGCCTTAACATATTTATCACTCGGATGTTATTCCAAACAGCATGGCAGGAATTTTTAACGATATACCAATCATCGCTGCTGCCCTATTTGGTATTGGTTTAGTTGGTGTAATGGTATACGAACGATCTAGAACAAGACAAAGCAAAGAACCCGAATCAACTGCTTGAGTTAGAAGTAAAGTTTCGTAATCTTGGTTTTGAGCACCTGACCGAGATACAGAAAAAAGCTGTTCCAGTAATATTTCAAAAGATTGATTCTCTAGTAGTTGCGCCAACTGGATCTGGAAAGACAGAGACTGCGGTAATTCCAATATTTTCTCGAGTCTCACGCTCTAGAAAGGAGGGAAAGATCAAAGTGCTGTACATCACTCCGCTTCGTGCACTAAACCGAGATGTATTCAAAAGAATTATCAAGTATGCTGAAAACGAGGGACTAAGAATTGAGGTAAGGCACGGAGATACCTCTCAGGCAATGAGACGCAAGATAAATCTCTCTCCACCTGACATCTTGATTACAACACCTGAGACTTTGATCATACTGCTTACACAGCCTGTAATGCTAAAGGCACTTGACGAAATTGAATGGATGGTAATAGATGAGGTGCACGAATTGTTGGGCAACGAAAGGGGTGCACAGTTATCACTTAGCTTGGAAAGACTCCAGGCAAACACAAAATATCAAATCACAAGAGTTGGGCTGTCGGCAACTGTGGGAAATACTGCAGAAGCTGCAAAATTTGTTGTAGGTACAAAAAGAAAATGCAAAATAATTGAGGACCACTCGATTCGAAAATATGATGTCGAAGTAAAATACATTGAGGGTACGATAACCGATGTAGTTGATCATGTCATTGAATACGTGACAAAAAACTATTCATCATCTCCTGTCTTGCTGTTTACAAATACAAGGGGAGAATCAGAGTATATTGCATCGGTACTCAAAGAGCGCTCCAGCATTGCAATTGAACTGCACCACGGCTCCCTTTCACAACAAGTTAGGGAAGAGACTGAAGACACTCTACGAGCAGGCAAGCCTGGAATTGTAGTATGTACATCATCACTTGAGCTTGGACTTGACATTGGCTCTGTTGAGCTTGTGATTCATTATGGCTCTCCAAGGCAGGTCTCAAAACTCATGCAGAGAATTGGTCGAAGCAGGCACACCCGCGGGTCCTCTGCAAAGGGGCTGATTGTGACAAACAATCCTGATGATGAGATAGAAGCGCTTGCCATATTGGAGCGTGTCAAGGAAAAATCTATTGAAGACCAGATAGTCCATGATGGCGCACTAGACGTTCTTGCACATCATTTGGTTGGAATGAGCATGCAATTTGGCAAGGTGGCACTTGATTTTGCACTAGATATGATACAACAGGCCTATTCGTTTCGAAATGTTACCATAACGGAATTAATCGAGGTGCTTGAAGTCTTGCATAATGGAAATATTGTATTTTTTGACAAGGACGAGATGACATTTACAAAAAGGGGGCGCTCCTTTAGGTATCACTTTGAAAACCTGTCTACCATTCCAGACATTTTAAAATTCAAGGTCTTTGATACTGCATCTAAAAAAATAATCGGTAGTCTTGACCAGAGGTTTGTTGGAGACAATGGGGAGCAGGGGAGTGTCTTTGTACTGCGCGGAATGCAGTGGAGGATACTAAATGTTGATGACAGTTCACTCAAGGTAAATGTGGAGCCAATCCAGTCTGCTGGGATTAATGTTCCATACTGGGAGGGAGAGAACATTCCTGTTGATTATACAACTGCAAAAAAAGTTGGCATGGTGCGAACAAAAAGAATTGTTGCACCCTTTACAAATAAGGTGATTGAGAATCTCAAGCTTGGAACCATCCCAGACGAGAAAAATATTGTAATTGAATCGCAGAGGGTACGAAATACTATCGTCATACATTCCTGCTTTGGAACAAGAATCAACTCTACCCTTGCAATGCTATTGTCTTCAATGATATCTGCAAAGAGTGGATACCTGGTTGACTCACGGTCTGATGCATATAGGATAATGCTTTCATCAAATGGGCGTATCCTGGAGCAACCTGTGCGAGATGTGATTGCAGACGAGTATGACCTGCAAGATATTGTGCAAGCCTCTCTTGCGGGTACACATAATGTTAACTGGAGAACCTGGTGTGTTGCAAAAAAATTTGGAATTGTAGGTAGGGAGGCAGTATATGACAGAAAGTCGGCAAGATTCTTGTATGAAAAATATTCTAAAACTGCGCTTGCAAAAGAAGCACTGCGGGAACTATACCATGACAAGTATGATATACAAAATACTATAGATCTATTACAGAAAATAAAATCAAATCAGGTTGCCATAACATGGGTTGAAGTCGAGGGCTTTTCAAAACTTGCAGAACCAATACTTGATCATACCACAAAATACTATGCGTCTCCTGCAAACATGGACAAGGGTATACTTGACTTGGTAAAATCAAGACTGATGAAGACAAGACACCGATTGGTTTGTGTAAGATGTGGCAAGTGGGAAAAAGTAGTAGAGACTGGGCAGATAAACGAGATTCCGTCATGTCCATACTGCAAGTCACGACAGATTGCTGCAACGTTTTACTCTGACTATGACCTGCCAAAGATTGTACAAAAAAAAGTTGCAGGAAAAAAAATAACAACTGAAGAGAACCACAAGTTTACCAGAGCATGGAAGGTGTCATCGCTTCTTGCAAACTTTGGCAAGACTGCACTTGTTGTGATATCTGGATATGGTGTTGGTGCTGATACCGCTGCAAGGATACTGCGAAACATGATAGGAGAAGAAGAGGTGTACAAGCAAATTTACGAAGCAGAAAGGCAGTATGTGACAACCCGTGGGTTCTGGGACTAGTTCTTTCGTGTGATTACTGAATAAGCAGACAAGAACAACTCTGTCCTGTTCTCAAGTCCTGCCTTTGCATTTACTGCAGTAACCGTAATGATTTCGCCTTGGGTGAACTGTTCTAGTAATCTTGCCTGAGACCTCCAGCCCTTGAGCCAGATCTGGCCAGTGTCATCTTCGATAAATGTCTCAGAGAGTAATATAGTCTCTCCAGCCTTTGTCTGTATCTCGCGCTTTTCTGGAGCTTTTAGAATTATTGCCTCTACACAGTATAATGTCTCGGCCGGTTTTATTTCCTTGATTTTAGTTCTAATCTCTGATAACGTTGGAATTCCTTGCTCGTCTACCTTTCTTACAAACGAGTCGGCCTCTAGCATGATAGACTTGCCATACATCTTTGATGGCATACATTCTACAACATCTCCAGCTGAAAGATCTTTTGTTATATGTGCCATGTCTGAAATGCTTACAAGTTTCTTGTCTTGAGTTGTGCCAAGGATCAATGTGTTTCCAGAATCGCTTTTTGTCATGGATAAAATTCTAATTGTAATAGGCTGGATCTCTGAAGCTCCCTCTATCTCTAGTACGGTTCCTTCATCGCCATGGATCTCAAGGCCCATCTGACCGACTTTTGTCTTGACTCCAATCAATCTTGTTTTTGCACCTGATGTTACAACTTTGGGTACTGTGCTTTCGTCCTTGTTCCATAGTACCACTCGCATGATATTTCCGTCCTTTCCCTTTAGTCTGAGCTGGAGAGACTTTCCTGGCTCTCCCTTGAAGTTTGTAAATTCTGTTGTTCGAAGATTACCGTCAAGAATTCCTGTAACAACCAAATTCTGCTGGTTCTCTTTTACATTGCTTACATCATCTGTTATTGCATCTAAAGATGGTATGGTGCTTGTTGTTCCATTTGGTTCTATGTTGGAACCAGAGCCCACATTGATTATTGGATTTCCCTTCATGTCTGATTTTACATAGGCCTTGATTATCTTGACTAGGTCGCCTGGCTTTAGATTCTCAATGCCTGGGAGATTTGCCTTCTCATCCCACAACTTTACCTGCGCTCTAGAATCTCCCTCATATACTGTCATGGTACGTAACAAAAACTGGGTGCCATCCTTGCGGGAAAATTGCTTTACTGGATAAACGTTCATCACTCTAGTTGCAAGTGTTATCTCTTTTGCACCGACATAGAGGTCCTTTAGTCCCATCTCTACCTTCAATGGCTCACTTAGTGATACCCCCAGGTCTGATGCTATCAAGAATAATGCACCTTGGTCTGTAAGATAGCCCGCACCGATCTTTTCCTTCTTTCTTTGGATCATTTCGTCAATCTGTTCTCTGGTAACATCGGGCTTTTGCTCTAGTAACTTGCTTAACAATGAATCAAATTCTGACAACGGAATCCTGATGGAATGTGTATGATATAAAAATTGTTTTAGAGTAGCGATCTTTTTTTGGTTACGCCATCACATGGAGGTTTTCATATCCTGCACATAAGGGGATCTGGAACAGGTGGCGGAGAAAAACCGCCTGTCGCAAAAAAGCCTCGTAAACAAAAACTATCTCGCAAAGAGAATCATAAACCAAACGCAAAGGTAAACATGAAATTTAAAATCTTATTTTTACCAATTGAGCAATTTCTATGAACTTTTGCATCTCATGAAAAAACTGTATTCCCTTTTCTGTAATGACAAAAATGTGATTTCTAGCGTTATTTGTAGATTCTACCATTCCTGCATCTATCAACTTTTTACAATTTTCAGTTAATGTGCTATGTGACAGGTTTGTTCTTCTAGATATCGAAGAGATCATCGCCCCGCTATTACCACTATCCATTGTAGCCCCCAATATCTCTGAAATTATGCTTATCTTTGATCGATATTGTTGTTTTTGCATGCTCTTAAAACCTTCATCAAGTATTGTATTGCTTTTCATGTAACATCATTCATCTATCTTTGCTAATTAAGCCACGTGTACGTTCATGTTAGTTATATGGACTGATCTGTCAGTATTATGTAATGACCTATCAACATTATTCTTGTTCAAAATATTGACAGATTTGTATGAGAACATGACATTGATGTAACTGCGGCTTAACTACTATGTAACTACTAAGCTGACAATGACAAGAAACAACATCAAAAATTATTTTGTAATGTTTGTGCTGATAATTTCAGCCACAAGCATAGTACAAAGTAATGCCTTCGCAGCAAGCGCTCCAAACCTTGGAGCATCAGATAGCTTTGCAGTCTTGGCTGGCTCTACTATCACCTGCACCGGAGCTGGTGCCATCATTGGTGATATTGGAGTAAGTCCAGGTACTGCTATAGTGTTAGGTGCTACTCCATGTACCGTAACTGGAACAATAAACCCGGGTGGTCCAGTAGCAGCTCATGCTCATGCTGATGCAGCTACCGCATTTACTAATCTAAATGCAGCAACATGCACAACCACTGAACCAGCAGTTGCAGACATAGGCGGACAAACACTCACACCAGGAGTCTATTGTTTTCCTTCATCGGCAGCAATAACTGGAAACCTTACTCTTAGTGGCAACGGAGTCTACATCTTCAAAATAGGAAGTACACTCGTCACAGCAGCAGGTCCAGGCGCAAGCAACGTAATCCTAACCAATGGAGCCTCAGCTTCAAATGTCTTTTGGGCAGTAGGCAGTTCCGCAACTCTTGGAACTGACTCAGTTCTTAAAGGAACCATAATTGCATTCACATCAATCACAGCTACCACCAATGCAGCGGTAGACGGTAGATTACTTGCAATAAATGGTGCAGTTACATTAGACACCAACAACATTTCAGTAGTAAATACTGATGGTGGTAACGGCCATAATGGTAACGGAGACAACGGTAAAGGTGACCATGATAAAGGCAACAACGGTAAAGGCGACCATGATAAGGGCGAACATGATGAAGGTCATCATGATAAAGACGCCAAATCTGATCGAAACTAACTCCTCTCTTTTTTTAATAAATTGTATCTGTACTAGAGAATTCCATTGAAAATATTGTTAACTTGTTAATGTCAAAACAGTTTTTGATCACTCTAAGATCGAACAGAATCTTAAACTAAACTGTATAATAGTCAATGAAAATGACAATTATGTAAGCGTAGTTTAATTCAGATGACTGCATACTTGATTTAATGACATTACAAACAAAAACAATTGAGATGGGAATGTCAACTATCGGACTTTTGGAAAAAAATCAAGTCAAAGTTGTCGATATTCTAAACAAGGTGCTTGCAAATGAATCTATTTTATCCACAAAAACCAGGAATTATCATTGGAATGTCATTGGTCCAAATTTCAGTGAGCTACACAAGTTTTTTGACGAACAGTATGAACAACTCGATGATATTATTGATCAGGTTGCTGAACGAAGCAGAGCATTGGGTGGAAAATCAATTGCTACAATGACAGAGTTTTTGGTTAAGACCAGTCTAAAAGAGCACCCAAAACAGTATCCAGAGGCATTACAAATGGTTTTCAATTTATTACAGGATCATAAAGCAATAATTCGAAATTTGAGAAAGGATTTGGAAACATGTGCCTCGGAATATGATGATATGGGTACAAGCAACTTTCTAACAGACCTTATGGAAAAACATGAGAAGATGGCATGGATGTTAGGGGCTTTTTTAGAAAAGTAAATTTTCTTTTTTAAATATATCACGTGATGTAATTTGAAAACAATTACGCTGAAAATCTGTAAAAGATGTAAAACACAATATTCTGACGATAACGGGTATCCAGTTTGTGATAATTGTCTTAAATTATTGGATGATTGGGAAGGATAGTAATTACCCCCCCATGACTATAAGAAATCAGAAGGTATTGTAACAGGTCATGGTCCTTTTAGCATGTAAAAAATGCAGAAACGTGTTCACTGACGCTGTAGACAACGTATGGGCAAGTCCTGCAAAATGTCCTGTCTGTGGTGAAACAAATAGTGAACAGATCTAATTTCCATGTTTTTATATCTAACAAATATTGGTTTTGACTAAAGTGGAGTTTGTATTGGCAATTTTAGAAACTACACTAATGCCAGTCCATTACACTGACAATTACGTATCAGAACATGACATAGATGTAAGCGTGGCTTAATTGTTTTGTCAACAACAAACTGATAATGACAACAAACAACATCAAAAGCTATTTTGTAATTGCTGTACTGATACTTTCAGCTTCAGTCATGATACAAAACAATGCTTTCGCAACAACAATGCATCCAAACCTTGGAACAGCTAGTAACTTCGCAGTCTTGGGTTCCTCAACGGTAACTAATACCGGTAACACCCTTCTTGTAGGAAATCTTGGTGTCAGTCCAGGTACCGCAATCACCGGCTTTCCGCCAGGAATTGTAATTGGTACAACATATGCAGGTGGACCAGTCGCAACTCGAGCTCATGATGATGCAGCTATTGCATACAATGCTCTATCGAACACAAAGTGTACAACCAATGAACCAGCTGTTGCAAATATAGGCGGACTAACACTCAAGCCAGGAGTCTATTGTTTTCCTTCATCTGCAGCAATAACTGGAAAACTTACTCTTAGTGGCAACGGAGTGTATATCTTCAAGATAAGCAGTACACTTGTCACTGCAGCATACAATAGTCGTGTAGTCCTAACCCATGGAGCACTAGCTTCAAATGTCTTTTGGCAAGTAGGTAGTTCCGCAACTCTTGGAGTTGATTCAGTAATGGAAGGAACTGTAATTGCCTACTCATCAATCACATCAACTACCAATGCAATGGTAGATGGTAGATTGATTGCACTAAATGGTGCAGTTACATTAGACACCAACCACATAACTAAAAAGTAAACCCCTCTTTTTTTAATAATTTCGTATCTATGACTGGTCTAAATTGAAGATACCACAAATATTGATAAAAAAATCAGGTTATGATAAAATAAAAAATAATGCATTGCACATTAGTATGCTTGAGACAGTCAATTCTTTTTATTATGAAATAAAAAAATACTCTGGTGTATACTTGATCCATCGTGTTTTGTTTGAACCTATTTGCATCATACAAATTTTGTGTAAAATTAAAAAGAATTGTGTACATATGTGTCAAGTTTATTTACATTTTCGTACGTCAAGATTATAAGAAATTACTTGTCAATCAAGTTAGTCAAGGAGACTTTTTTGGGAAAATATGTGCCAAACAGTCACGATCACCCTTGATAATTTTTTAAATTCCATAAAAATAATCTCCGAAATATATGGATAAATTTATGACATACAAATTTGTTTCAAGACTTTCTTGTAGCAGAAAAAAGCACAATTCATTCCTAATTTCTTGCTAGTATGACTGAGATGATGAAATTTCATATCTTGCAGTCTTTCTAATTATGCAGAATGAGTCATTGCTCTACCTTAAGTGCAATGATCACATAACCATATGATGATAAATAACTCACAAAACGAAAACTACTGTAAATCTGCAAATCAAGTAATAAAAAAACTCAAATTTCTATTACATATTGACAAACAAATTACTGATGCCCACAACCAAGGTAACACACAAGCAGAGATGACATTACGTATAGTCAAGGCTGTTCAGCAGAGACATACGAATTTGATGAAAGACTTTCTTGTTGCAGAGGCAAGTGCGAGTTAAAATGATAAAGAAACTTTTGAGAGCATTTGGCTGTAAAACTAAAAGTAAAGAGACAATTAAAGAGAAAGCCCAGTTCGAACAAGAAGAAATGAAAGAAGAGACTCATGAATTGGAGCAAGTAAACCAAGATGCACAAGAAGAGATCAGGGAAACGGAAGATGGAGAATGACCATCATATCTGAGAACTTCCATTATTACAAATTCAAAATTAATATCTTTATTATTTAGAATCGCGTTATGGAAAAAGATCATTTTTCAAGGCAAGACATGTGTTCTGATTGTAAAAGAGTGAAATGCAAGGAAGGTTGCAACTGTGATTGCCATTGGGATAAAAATAGATAAGATCAAGGGAAAGATCTTTGGATTTCTGGGGCCAAACTGTGCTGGCAATCCTTGGAGTAGGTATAACTGTACTGTTCCTTGTTGCAATAAAATTACTGTCAAAACTGGAACTGTAGAATTTCCTTTAAATTGGTCGCTGACTAATATGGTATCATGCAAGTAAAAAGACGCAGTAGTTTCTGGTTCTTACTTCCTATCTTATTTAATGTCATTGGGGGAATAATTGCATTCTTTGTCATACGAGAGGACGATCCAAAAAAGGCGCGAAACTGTTTATTGCTTGGAATAGTACTTGCTGTGATACCGTTTTTGTTAATTGTTGTTCCTATATTGGTTGGAATAACACTGATTCCTCACATGGGTCCACCTATGATGCCAGGCATGCATTATGTGTGAAACATAGAAAAATTTGTGTCAGTTAAAACGTTTATGTAAATAAAAGATCAAAATAGTGTTAATGAAATATAGAGTTTTGATACAGCAAGATGAAGACGGAATGTTTGTAGCCAAATGTCCATCTTTACCTGGTTGTATATCGCAAGGAAAAACACGGGAAGAATCATTGGCAAACATTAAAGATGCAGTGAACGGATATTTGCAAAGTCTAAAAAAACACAACGAGACCCTTCCTCATATAGAAGAAGAACTTGTAGAAGTAAGTGCCTAAAATTCCAATAGTTTCTGCAACCAAATTTACTTGTACGCATCACTTCGCATTGATATGTCATAAATGCGTGCTTCTCCTGTTTCGCGGAAAAAGAGAATTCTATAATCACCAACACGAATTCTGTAATGATTGTTATAGCCCTTTAATTTCTTTATGTCTAATCTTGTCATTGGCCAATCTCGTTCAAGTTCTTTTAATGCGTCTTTGATCCTTTTCTTAAGATCATCTGGAAACCTGTCAACTTTATCGACAATATCTTTTCTGATGCTAACTTTGATGGTCAAATTAACTAGTTTAGCGACTCTAGTGGTACATAGTCTAACTTCTTAGATTTCTTGGCTTCAAAATTCTTTATTGCCTTGATCTCGTATTCATCTGGCATGTCTCCTTTTATGACTGATTTTTCTACAATTTTCTGTACTCTTGTAATCTGTAAGTAAAGTGTGCGTATCTCTTTATCCGTAGTTCGTTTGTAGACTCTGAATTCTTTCAAGAGTTTTTCAATCTCATGATGTGACACTGTTCTAGTCTTCATTGGATAATCATTGTATCGTAAATTCGGATAAAAAGGGTTCTGTTCATTCTTATATATTGCAAAAAATATTGTGCGCTAGTACAAAATGACTTCAATAAAATACGATAAAGAGGCAAATGCCTTGTATGTCAGGGTAGCCCCAATTAAAAAACACATCAAGGAGACAATATCACTAGGAGAGGACAGGTTTGTTGATTTGGATGATAAGGGACATGTCATTGGCTTTGAGATATTATTCCCAAAATCAATGCCAAAAGAAGCTGCAAAAGCAAATCCGCTCTAAAGATACCATAAAATTGGTATAATAGGCTCCACATCTGATTTTGATTTTAATAGCCCGGCCCAGATTCGAACTGGGGTCAAGGGCTCCAAAGGCCCCTATGCTTGACCGCTACACTACCGGGCTTCTTTGGAACCTTGTTTGGCAATCCCTTATAATGTTACCCGAAAGGAATACGCAGAATGTGTGACAAAAATATCCTTGCTGTAAAGAACTTGGTTAACCTATAATCTGTGTTATTCTCTTTAGTATCTCGCTTTCTACATGTCTTGTCCAGAGCATCTCTGGAATGTCAACTGCCAGAAATAGAGCAGACAACAGTAATGCCTCTGCTGCTATCACTGCAATATTTTGTATGAATTTTCCAATTCCGATATGTAGTACAAAGTCATTTGGCTCGCCTGTTATCATTATAGTAAATGCCCTATCTGCAGTGATGATATCTCTTAGAATACCTGCCTTTGTTGCCTGGATTATAATTCCTACGGGTGAATTAGACGTCATCTGTGTCTTGTATCCATCTTGGTTTAGTAACGTGATTATCTGCTGTGCTAATTGATTCAAGTCCTTGCCCTTGTTTTGAAACCTGACTATTTTTTCAGAGACCATGTTATTTCATAGAAGTAATAGTTGCCTAAATTAAATGATGATGTTACTGCAAATTCTTTATTGCTTGTAACAGGGACTTGTCATACAATACTCTGTAATTTGGGTAACAGTTGAGCATCTTGCCGTTCTTTACTGGACTAAAATGCCAGTTGTCGCACTTGAAATCATACTCGTATTTAGAGTTGTCAAGATTCCATCCAAAACCGTTTGTAACATTCTTGCCTGGATATCCATGGCCTCGAACCAATGTGATGGTTCCCTTGTGGTAGTCAGTGTTTACCTTGGCGTATAGTGCGTTTGGAAATAAATAGACAACATTTGGGTGATGTGTTAGGGCATCAAATTCTCTCTGGGTAACATATTCACTATGCAAAACAACCACCTTGTCATATTTTTTTAGTATGTCTGGATTCTTGTCAATGTCAATGTCATTGATTGATGAATAGTTAAGCAGTGTAAGGGTAAAAGCGGTTGTAATGCTTGATGAATACGATCCCCTGATCTTGCTTGGTATTGGTACAGTAAGACATGACGTGTCGCATTTTTTGTTGTAATAATCGTAAAAGCCCTTGGTGCCGTAGGCAGCCTGGGTAAAGATTGGATACACATATGCTGTCTTTTCTGACTTGTGTGAGTATCCAACCTTTTGATATATCTGATTAAACTCTGGTTTTAATTTCATGGTAAGCGACCTGACTTTTCCGTCTTTATCATAGTGAGGAATCACATTGAATAGCAGCTTGTTGACTGGGAGGGATAATTCTTGTTCGCCTTTGTTGGTTTTTACTAGGATGTCTAGCTTGTCACTTGGCTTGCTTGGTATGTTGTACTTGCCAGATGTAACAGCATTTGCCGTACGAGTTGAGATTGTAGAACATGTAGAAAACAAGACAAGCAAAAATAGAATAGGTAAAACTAGCAGTTTATAATTCAAGAAATAGACTTCGCATATTCTTTCAGGTTAAATTTGATAAACTGATGACAAGTTTTCTATGTAACACTATGGATACATCATAAATTACTAGCTGCAAATCCCTTTATGAAAAATAAAAAAAGAGGGTTGGTTTATGACACTGGTGCTTCCCAGTCGTCTTGTGCGGCGATTCCGCCCTCAGTCCAAGTCCATTCTATCTTCTGGTATGTGAAAGAAAGCTCCTCATATTCTCCAAACAGGTTTGCATTTGGATCATCTTGGGAGTTTAGATTTGTCTGCTTGATGGAAGATATGTTGGCGTTTGTCAGTACTATCTTAAAGTACAAGGTTTGCTTGCCGTCCTGTCCAGTTTGATAATAGTCAAGCTCGACTGTTGGGAGGTTCTCGTTAGTTACTAGCGATTCGTAAAGCAACGGTGTTGCCTTGTCGATGTGCGTTGTAATGACTAACGGTGAATGCATTCTCTTTCCAGTTGGTAATCCAGAGGCTGGATCCCTTGGGCTTATGATTGAATGGTCTACTGCAATCACACCAATTGTTCCTTCTTTTCCTTTCTCTGTTACACTACCAGTGATGACTCCTTGTTTTGCTGCAGTTACTTTGAGGAATTTTGTTATCGGTGGAGATTGCTCATCGCCTAAAGTGCCAGTGCCTGATGAACCTGCTGGACCTTGGGGACCTGCTGGACCTTGGGGACCTGCTGGACCTTGTGGACCAGTCATGCCACAGTTTACTGTCTCATAGCTGTCAGAAGTTATCTTGATGCTGTTGAACAAGAAATTTTTCTGCACTGTTGTAAGTGAGTACTGGTTTACCAAGGCATTAACGATTTCAAGTTTTAGGTTTGCTACAACACCTGGCTGATCAGCTATCTTGATGTCAAGATCTGTGTTGAGCATCTGTGTTGGAATCGTTCCAATGGAATGTGGTCCCTTTCCATCATCATTTGATGCTTGTATGGTAAAGACAATCTTGTCCCAATGTTGGACTTGATCACCTGGTGGGCATTGCGATGTGGTAGAAGGTGGTGCTGTTTGGGCAAGAGCTGTACTAAATGTATTTGTTGTTGCAATAATTCCGCCTAGAATTATTGCTGCTGCTATTCCCAGAACAAGTATGGTCTTGTTTGTTTTGTATGTCATTGAACTGGTTAATGAAATATTGGTATATACGCATGATCTCAAGATCTTAAAATTATGTACAAATCTACTAGTATTTTGTACCGGATCTTAAGCCTGGAATGAAAGAACTAAATTAAATGATGCCATACAAAACTTGATTGGGCGATAAATCTACAAATGAAAGCATTTCCATTAGAATTGATAAAAAGGTACTGGATAGATTAAGGAAACACGCAAAAAAAGAAGGCACTAGCCTGAATTCTACCATGAGCACACTGCTTGGCTTTGATGTTGTATGGACCATTCCAGCCTCTAAAGCTGGCTGGGTGCCCCTGCCAAAAGCTACCCTGAAAGCAATCATGGAAAGACTGGATGATACCGAGATTGAGGATATAGCTACAAACCAGGCCAAAAACTCCATACGGGACTTGGTCTATGCCATGACAGGCAAATATACCGTCAAAAATTTGGTTGATGTTATATTGCTGAGATCAGCGGCAGCTGGGTTTAATCACCAGGAGATAGAAGAAGGGGAGGAAATTCACTTTGTAATGCACCATGACATGGGAATAAAGTGGTCATTATACTTTAAGATTCTATATGAGCTTGTTTTGTATGATCTAGGCTGCAAGGCCAAATTTGGACTGACAGAAAATACCATAACCTATACTATACACAAAAAAGACTATCGGTAGATTTTCTGAAGGTATAATTGCATAGGCGCTGTGCATAAGAATTCCTAGGAAGACTAGCAGTATGGAGAAAAAAATAATGGCAACAATAATTCATTATCACTCTGAATATGTTCCAAAATCTTGTTTTGACTTTGATGAATATCAGGATATGCTAAAAATATTCTATAACCATCATACCAACTCTTCATATTGATCTTTTGATATTACAAGTTGAGATCTGTGAAAAAAGTTGTCATGCTCTCTACATTTGTCATTCTAGCCAGCATGTTTACTCTAAGTGCATATGCATCCACCCAGATAACTGGAACTGCGACCAAGTGCTCAAGTATTACTACCTGCTCTTATACCATAACAGGCGACAATGAAACCGGGACAGCATCAACTAGGGGCGGTTTTCTATCTTACATATTGCCAGGTGAGCTAAATGTTACAAGTGGCGTTCCGTATAGTATCCAATATGTTCCCATTGGGAATATCTATCATGTAACGGGTGCATTTACTGCCACCGATGTAAACAATGGTACTGTGGTTACAGGTTCTACAGATGTGTATGTCAAAGCCCAGGGACACAGCGGACGGGGGTGGTGGAATCACCTACTCTCTTGTCAATGGCACAATCGCCTTTAATCCTACGGGACTAATTGGTACTGATACAACAGTGACATGCAATCCATCGTCTCTGCCAAGCGGAAACAGATCGATATGTACTGTACAAGTTAACGACTCTGCATCTGGCATTCAAACAGGCAATGTTACATTATCTGCATCAAATCAAGGACTTGGCACCTTTAGTCCATCCTACTGTACTCTCTCATCGGGAAGCTGTTCAGTAGAGTTTGTAACAAACCAAGAATATGGACCTGGAACCACCTCTGTCTATGCATCATACAACGGAGATGATACCCATTATACGAGTGCGGGCAGGACGCTGGTATATGCTACGGCGTCAAGTAACAATGATGACTAGTGCCAAGTGATTTACCTGCTTTGATAATTCTGAAAAATAAAGAAAAGGTATTTTCTAGCAAGCCTTACAGGATTCAATAGATGTTAGCAGACAGGATTATCCGGAGAATCAACAAGAAGAGAAAAGAAGGATTACTTTAAGGCATTTGTAGTAGAACCAAGGTTCACTTCAAAATGTCTCAATAAAACATTACATACCACTCCATATAGGCAGGACATATCGTTAATCATTCAATGAATCCGTGGAAAAATTTGAACATCGCTACACGTTGGTTGACAGTTATTTTTGCCTTGGTACTTGTCGCATCAGTCGGTATTGTCACATACAACGCATTTGCAGATGGCTCAAAAGATAATACAAATTCGAATAATGGGGATTCTCATTACCCTAAGATGACAAACGGAGCAACACAAGAGTCTTGGTTTTCATACCCAAAAAACTACGACATGCCCAATTCTGACAAGGTGAAAGAAAAGGAGCATGAGTATTACAATAATCAAACCAAGTCAAATACAAGTAGCAATAGTTGCAGTAGCTCAGAATCGGTTGTCAGTTATGTTGGAAATGGCTCGACAAGTTCTACGATTATAAAACACAACCTGGGATCTTTTCCAAGAGTCATATACATACTGGATCTGACAAATCCGCCAGCTTTGGGTGTTGATGGAATAACAACCCTAGTCAGTACAGCAGGGATTGTCTATGTCCAGAGTGGCAATGATAATTATGCTCCGATTCCCATACTGAACTCAAACGTTGTCAACGCTACTACAATTGATGTGGGACAAATTTTTGGCCAAATTACAAGTCAAGTGTTCAACTCAAAGTCTGTCAACTTTGCCGGAACTAATTATGAGTTAATTGCACTTCACTTTGCCAACAGTACATGTAGCAGCTCGTCACAAAGTGGTAATGACAATGACGACCATCAATAAATGTGTGAAAAATACACCCCTTCATTTTTTAGTTCTAGTAAATCATAACCCTGAGTTCATTAATTTGCTATAAAATTATATTAATTGTCGGTTTTTTGTAATGTATATCATTTGATGTTTTACGCCTTTGGTTAGTTTATCATCTGTGTTATTCTCTTTAGTATCTCTGTCTCTACATGTCTTGTCCAGAGCATCTCTGGAATGTCAACTGCCAGAAATAACGCAGACAATAGTAATGCCTCTGCCGCTATCACTGCAATATTTTGTATGAACTTGCCAATTCCGATATGAATTGCAAAGTCATTTGGCTCTCCTGTTATCATTATAGTAAATGCCCTATCTGCGGTAATGACATCCCTTAGAATGCCAGCCTTTGTTGCCTGGATTATAATTCCTACTGGTGAGTTGGATGTCATCTGTGTCTTGTATCCTGGGTTTAGGGGGAATCATAAAAATTACCAAATCACAAATACTTGGAAAAAAGTATCTTGCAGAAAGATCAGAGTGAAAAGTTGCCTGGATAGGTTGGCACTGTTGCAAACATGATAATGGTAGTGGCAGTAAATACGATTGCTCCCATTACAAGAAATATTGTCTGCATTTTTTTGGAGGCAAAGACCCTTCCGATTCCCTCAAGAAATGAAACGCTTGCATAAAGCGATGTAAAAAAGACATAGTTTGATGCAATGGAGCTCATGCTGTCTGCATTTTGAGATTTTTGGTCAGCTGTCTGCAAGAATCCCTGCACCTTGACAGAATCAAGCGGAAGAAGATACTCTGGCATGTCAAATGGCGTGGTGGCCTTTCCTCCAGTGCTGTTCAGGGGATTGGTCTTGAGCCATGCATCAAAGGCAACCTTCATCTCTGGCCGAAAACTGTTCTTGTAATAATCTGCTAATTTCTGGTCATGGTTTGATGCTGCATCAAGATATCCGTTGAATGCAATCACATCTATTATGATAGACTGTCTCTCCTTTAGCTCGGCAGTTGTATACTCTCGATGTGCGGTATTTGCAGACTTTAACTCAAATGTCAATGCACTGCCCCACAACTCGTGCTGGTATCCACACCACGCAGTTACAACAACTGTCAGTCCAAGTATTGCCGCATAGGCAAGGTCCATCTTATCCAGTTTGTTGCTCTTGGTATCTGATGACATGATATGTGGTCATACTCCAAGGTATGTTGGAGTTAAGAGTTGCCTAACTTCTCCTGTTTCCACCGAATATGTATCGCATTTTAGTTCATTAATTTGATATTAAATTCAATTAATTGCTGTTTTCTGTAAAAGATAATGATTTTTTTCCAAGTTTAGAGAAAATAAATTTTATACTATCCGACAATGACACAAAAGCCGCATGATAAAAATAGTTTTTGCAGTTTCCGTTATGGTTGCCGCCTTATTTTTTTTGGGGTCAAGTTTTCCGGCCTTTGCTGACAATATTATTTCAAGTGATAATGACAATGGCACGCTTGCAAAATTAATCTTGGGATGTCAAAAGCAAGACAACCCAGACAAAATATGTATTCTGTTTAATCTACTTCAAACAATACAGCGCACACCAGGTCCTCCGGGGCCATCTGGTTCTCCGGGATCACAAATACTTGTAGGTGCACGAGTTCCCAATTCATCACTTGGTTCCAACAACGATTTCTATCTTGATAATTCCACGGGAAATTATTATAAAAAAATAACTGGCACATGGACTGTACAAGGCAGTCTGAGAGGTACACCTGGACCTACTGGAGCTACCGGTCCACAGGGTAATATAGGTCCGCGAGGACTCAATGGAACCAATGGAGCTCAGGGTCCTCCAGGTCCACAGGGCCTACCTGGCATTGTAGGTCCTCAAGGCTCGCAAATATTTACAGATGTGGGAGTTCCCAATTCATCACTTGGTTCCAACAATGATTTCTATCTTGATACATCAACAGGAAATTATTACAAAAAAATAACTGGCACATGGACAGCCCAGGGTAGTCTGAGGGGTCCGCCTGGATCCCCCGGAGGTACCGGTCCAAGAGGTTTCAACGGTACCAACGGAATCAATGGAGCTATCGGTCCACAAGGTCCAAGAGGTTTCAACGGTACCAACGGAATCAATGGAGCTCCAGGATTACCTGGTCCACAAGGTCCAAGA
>JANWJG010000088.1 GCA_025449485.1 Nitrosotalea sp.
CCATCATTTCCTGATGTGATCGCAAATATATCAAGCGATCAGTAGGTTAAAACCTGATCATCGCAAAGTTTTAAAAGGCTGATATATGAGAGAAAATCGTGAAGTCTCAGTTAGTAGCATTTGTAATGATTTCAGGACTCTTATTCAGTGCAGGTTCAGTATATCTTAATCATGCCGTATTTGCAGATGACCCTTGGTCAGATATTGCTGCTAGACAACAAGCAGCAGAGCAAAAGGCCATGGCAAAATACATGAGCTACTACCAGTTTGCAGACTTGGATCAAACCAAGAGAAACTGGTCTGGCCTTACAAGTATTAGCACTGATGAAACCAGCAGAGGAAGAAACCTTGATGCTCAAGCACAAGTTTCACTCCAGAATGCAATTGCACAATTTGACACTATTCACGTTAAACAGTTAGTTGACTTGCAGTCAAATGACTACAAGGGACTCAACAATACTGCAACTGATACCCAAGGCAGAGACAGAAATGCAATGATTGACGCAGCACGCGCTTCATCGCTTGCCGATGCACAAGGTATTGTAGACCAACTAGTCACGATTCAACAAAGCTATGCAGGCTTCCAACAAGGCCCAACAACTGATTCTGCTGCAACTTATGATAGACAAACCATGATTACACAAAATATGGATACAAGTGAAGCCCAGGCAGCAGCCTTGGTTAACAAACTTGCTACGATTGATCAAGTATACGTAGACTTGAGCCAATATGTAGACCCAACACAGTTTACATACAAACCAAACTCTGTAACAAATGAACAGACTCACCCAGGTAGAAACCTCACTCCACAAGAAGCATATGCACTAGAAAGAGCAGTAATGATATTCAACCAAATCCACGAAAGACACCTTGCATTGTTGCAATCAAACTATTATGGTTTGACTAGCACATCAACAGATGAAAACGGTGCAGACAGAAACGCATTGCTTGCAGATGCAAAACAAGTCTCTATGGACAATGCACTACGAGTGTACAACTCGTACTATAACGGCGCAGGAATCAAGTAAAATCCTGTAAAACTGTTTTTATAAAAAATACTTGGAACTAGTTTATTCGTGCAACCAACACATTACAAATCCTGATTTTGTACTGATTTTTGGTGGCTCTATCTTGCATTTCTCCATAGCCTGGGAACACCTATCATAAAACCTGCATCCTGTTGGGGGATTCACTAGGCTTGGGGGGTTGCCTTTCAATGGAATGATATTTTTTGTCTCGTTTAGTTTTGGTATTGATCCCAGCAGTGCAATGGTATACGGGTGCTTTGGATTTTTGTAAATCTCTTCGGTACTGCCAAACTCTACAATCTGTCCTGCATACATGATTCCAACTTTTTCTGCAATCTCTGATATTATTCCTAGATCGTGTGAAATCAACATGATTGACAATCCATCTTTTTTGAGCCTCTTTAATAGAATCATAATCTGTGCCTGGACCAAGACATCAAGTGCTGTAGTAGGCTCGTCGGCAATGACCATGGCTGGTTTTAGTATGAGTGCCATGGCAATGATGACTCTTTGTTTCATCCCACCACTGATCTCATGTGGATACTTGTCCAAGACAGATTGTTCCAGTCCAACTGATGATATTGCTTGTTCAATTGCCTGTTTGTGGTCTCCATTAAAGTTGTGTATTTTTAGAATCTCCTCGAATTGTTTTTTTATGGTAAATACAGGGTCAAGTGAATTCATTGCTCCCTGGAATACCATTGATACCTTCCTCCATCTGATATTTTTTGTAAATTCCACGTCTGACATTGACAATGTGGATGTTCCGTCCAAAAGAATCTCGCCTGAAACACTTGCATTTTCCTGAAGGGTCTTCCTGATTGCAAGACCAAGTGTGCTCTTGCCGCAGCCGCTCTCGCCTGCTATGCCGATTGACTCACCATCTTTGCATGTAAATGACACATGGTCTACTGCTGGTACCTCTGTTCCCTGGCTTTGGTACCGGACCACTAGATCATTTACAGATATGGTAACCATGAATGTTCTATGGACTGGTAGTACATTTGAGTTTTGAACAAGCGATCTTGCTTGACATTTTTGATATTATCATGTTTAAGTTTGATCGCTATTTTCGCATGGTTTATCTGCTAGTTTTTGCAAGCAAAAAATCGATTTCCTTGAGGACACCAATTTGCAACTTTGATGCGATGAATGGTATACTCTGCCCTCAATGTGAATCAAAACTAGACCAAGGGGCACTAACCAAGGCAGATGTATCTGCAGCAATAAAACTTGTAAAACTTTCCCAAAAAATACCTCAAATAGATAAATTTACACTAAATTCATGCCGTCAATCTCATGGGGATTACGTTCTGTATCTTGCTAGCCAGGATATTATGACAATTAGGCAAAGCCGTGAACTATACCGAATACTACAGGGGGAGTTTGATGGAAAGATCTGGCTTGTGCACCAGGACTCGGATGACAAGAAACTAATCGAAGATGTATTTTTTCCAATCAAGATACTTGGAATCAATATAGTCTGGGCTCCGGGGGGCATGCAAAAAACTAAGGTTATCGTATCGGGAAGAAAAACACCACGTTTTCCAATAGATGTAGACAAGGTTGTTGCAATAGCACACGATCTTCGAAAGATAGATCTAGTAGTGGAATTTGAAAGAAAGTAAGGAAAATCTAATGGACATAAAAAAAACTCATGACATTGGCGCACTTGGTCCTTTGATGAAAGGACAAAAAGTTGTAGTTGGGGGATGGGTTGAAGACCTTAGAGAACTAGGAAAACTTACGTTTCTTACTTTGCGAGATGTAACAGGTGTGTCCCAGATTGTAGTTGCAGGTCCTGAAAACTTGCAACAGGTAAAGGATCTTACAAGACAAAGTGTTGTTCTGATAACTGGCACAGTGCAAGAATCCAAAGCACGAGACTTTGCATATGAGATAAAAGCAGAGAAAGTTGAGATTTTATCACGAGCAGTTCATCCATTGCCAATAGACCCATTGGGTAGACTGGAAAGTGGAATTGATAACAGATTAAACGCAAGGGCACTTGATCTTCGAAATCAAAAGACTGCATCAATTTTTAAGATACGACACAATGTTCTTCTTTGCATACGCAAGGTATTGACTGAACATGGGTTTCTTGAGGTAAATACTCCGAAAATTATTGGCAGCGCAAGTGAAGGCGGTGCAAATTTATTTTCTCTAAAATATTTTGACAAGCAAGCATATCTTGCACAGAGTCCGCAATTGTACAAGGAACAATTGACACTTGGCCTTGAAAGAATATTTGAGATTTCATCATTTTACAGGGCAGAAAAATCTCATACTGTGAGACACCTGACAGAGTTTACAAGTGTTGACATTGAAGCTGCGTTCATGGATTACACTGATGTGATGGAAATTTTAGAACAGTTGGTCGTATCTGTCTTTGAACATGTGGAAAAGACATGTGTCCAAGAACAAAAGAACCTGGGGATAGAAATCAAAAAACCCACGACTCCTTTTGACAGGGTTACGTACAAACAGGCAATAGAAGAGCTTGGAAAACAAGGCCTTCCGCTTGCATTCGGTGATGACTTGCTTGATTCTCATTTGAGAAAACTCGGAGAGATTCATCCTGGATTTTACTTTTTGACTGACTGGCCACTCAAACTAAAGCCGTTTTACATACATGAAAAAGAAGACGACCCGTTGGTCTCAAAATCATTTGACCTCCAGTATGGGTATCTCGAGTTGTCATCAGGTGGAAGAAGACTCCATGACCCTGCCAGAATAAAAGAAAGACTGGTGGAGCAAGAGCTAAACCCTGCACAATTTGAGGACCATTTGCGAGCCTTTGACTGGGGAATGCCACCTCATTCGGGATGGGGCTTGGGGTTAGACAGACTGATGGCAGTTCTGACACAAATTGATAATGTCAGAGAAGTGGTTCTTTATCCTCGTGACCCAGAACGGTTATTTCCATAAAAAGATAAATTTTGACAAAACCCAAGATTACTTGTGCAACAGTGTGATTTTTGTGGCTCTGAGTTTGGGGACAGGACATGCTACTTTTGTGAAAAACATTGTTGTACTTCATGCATGACTGATGACAGGACACGATGCAAGCGATGTTACATTGCAAAAAGAAAGCTTGGCTGGAGAATCTTTAAGAAAAATAAAGTCTTGCTTGGGTTTATCGCATTTGTCTGGGCATATACGGTATTTCCAGTTCCATTTATCAAAGGAATTGATCCTACTTTTTATTGGATTTCATTGGGGGTTGCAATAATGATTATGATACCAATCAGCCTTGCAATGTTTTTCTGGTCAAGAGAACCACCAGTCTCTGATCTCAAATGATACGTGATATCACATTTTGCGTAAATTCTTTGGTGCTCTTGTTTCCGCCAATGTCTTTTGTCTTTATTCCGTCTTTGACAATTCCATAAACTGCATCCTCGATACTTTTTGCAGCACTCTGGCATGACTTGTCGTTATTTTTTATTCCAAGCCACTCGAACATCATCTTTGCAGACAAGATAAATGAAGATGGGTTTGCAATTTGCTTTCCAGCAATATCAAAAGCTGCACCATGTACTGGCTCAAACAATGCAAACTTGCCTCCAATGGTTGCAGCAGGTGCCATTCCTAGTCCTCCCCCGACTTGAGATGCCTCGTCTGATAGTATGTCACCAAACAAGTTTGTGGTAACAATTACATCAAAAGCCTCTGGCTGTCTTATTAGATTCATGGCACATGCATCAACATACATGTGTTCAAATGCAATCTTTGGATACTCTTTTGATACTTGCTCACATGTCCTTGCAAACAAGCCATCTGTCTTTCTCATTACGTTTGACTTGTGAACACAAGTGACCTTTCTTTTTCCGTTTCGCTGCTCTGCGGTACCGAATGCATGTCTTGCAATTCTCTCTGATGCACTCTTTGAGATTGAACGTAATGCTATGCTGGTATCTCCTACATCAAACTCCATTCCTGTGTATAGATCCTCGGTATTTTCTCTGACTATGACCATGTCGATGTTTTCCTTTAATGCTGGCATGTTTGGATATGACTTGGCGGGCCTGATGTTTGCATACAAGTCTAGTAATCTTCGCAATACTACGATAACATCTGCTGCACTTTCTCCAACAGGTGCTTTAAGGCATGCATCTGATTTTTTTATTGTATCTAACGTTTCATCTGGCAATGCCTTGCCAGTTTTTTCTAGTGCCGCATCACCTGCTTGTAACTTTGTAACTTGTACCTTTACTCCCATCTTGTCATTTACTGTATCCAGTACATCAATTACTGATTCTGATAATTCAGGGCCTATGCCGTCGCCCGTGATGAGTGCTATTTTGTACATCTATTGTCCCAGGTTTTTTTGTTTGAGAATTTTTTTGAGCATGATCCTGTTTATGCCGTCTATCATTGCCTGTACACTTGTAATTACAATATCTTCTCCTACTGATTTTGCAGATGCTTGGTTGCCGTATGGGTCTTCAACTTTGATGGTAACCTCACACAATGCCTCCGAGCCGCCTGAGATTGAATCTAGTCTATAGTCCTTTATTCTTACTTT
Organism: Nitrosotalea sp.; assembly: GCA_025449485.1. GTDB lineage: Archaea > Thermoproteota > Nitrososphaeria > Nitrososphaerales > Nitrosopumilaceae > Nitrosotalea. The sequence goes on from JANWJG010000088.1 coordinate 5,557, forward strand.
GGATATTTCGCCAGTGATTTTCTGTATTGCATTAATTGATGCATCTACAGGACCCACTCCATAATCTGTACTGATAAAGTCCTTGCCTTCAATGTTTAATTTTACAAATGCATATGGCATGTTTCCAATGCCTGTTGATACTGAAAATCCAACTAGGTGAACCAGTCTTTTCAATCCTGGCTGTTGCATCACCTCGCCTGCAATTCCGAGGAGTTCAACATCTGTTACATGCTTGCCTTGGTCTCCAAGTTTTTTGACCTTTTCCAAGATTTCATGGCTCTGCTCCTTTGAGGGCTGGATGCCATATTCTTCAAGCATTGCTGATATTCCGTGTGCACCTGCATGCTTTCCTACTTGGAACCATCTTGTTCTGCCTACTAGTTCTGGACTGATTGGCTCATACGTCAATGGATTGTTTAGTACACCGTGGGTGTGAATTCCTGATTCATGGCCAAATGCATTTTCTCCAACTATTGCCTTGTTTGGCTGGACCTGGATTCCTACTGTCTTTGAAATGTATCGCGAGGTTTCGTAAAGAAGCTTGGTCTTGATGTTTGTTTCATATTTTTTATCAAACTGTAGACACTGTAATCCCATGACTAGTTCCTCTAATGATGCATTGCCTGCTCTTTCTCCAATTCCATTGATTGTAACATGTGCACATTGTGCACCAGCTTGAATTGCAGATATTGCGTTTGCTACTGCTAGTCCAAAGTCATTATGACAGTGAACACTTACTGGCAAGTGGGTTGCATCAATTGTATCCTTTGTAATTTCTGCAATGTATTGTGGAGTGGAATATCCTACCGTATCTGGAATGTCTAGTCTGTCAGCTCCTGCCTCGGTTACTGCCTTGAATACTTTTTTTAGGAAATCTCTTTCTGTTCTTGTGGCATCTTCTGCTGAGAATTCCACCTTCATTCCAAGTGACTTGGCATATTGTACTGCATCAACTGCTTTAGCTAATGCTTGCTCTCTTGTGAGTTTTAGTTTGTACTGGAGATGTATGTCAGACGTTGCAATAAAAGTATGAATGTATTTTAATCCAACTGCAGCAGCTGCGTCAATATCTTTTCTTTCAGTTCTTGCCAATCCGCAAATTTCTGCATGTAACCCTGCACCTGCTATTGACTTGATTGCTTGCCTTTCACCATCTGATATTATTGGAAATCCTGCCTCGATTGCATCAACTCCAAGCTCGTCTAATTTTTGTGCAATTGCAATCTTCTGATCTGGAGTCAAGGCTACGCCTGGTGTCTGCTCCCCATCCCTTAATGTGGTATCAAAAATTCTAACCTTCATCTCCGTATCCTCTTGCTAGTGCACAAATACCGGTTCTTGCCATCTCCAAGATTCCATATCCTTTCACAAGATCTGTTAATGCATTAATTCTATCAGGAGTTGCGGTAATCTCTACTATGATTGATGACTTTCTGACATCATGTACATCACACTTGAATGCATTTGCAAGGTCTGTTATTTCCTTGATATCTGTAGGCTTTGAGACTTTTAATTTCATCATGACAAGCTCACGATATACACTCTTTTTCTCGTCTAATAGTTTTACTTCTAATGTATCAATCAACTTGTCTAATTGTTTTATTATTTGATTGAGTTGCTTTTCGTCTGCCTCTGTGGTTATGGTCATTCGAGATACTTCTGGGTTTTCAGTTACCCCTACTGATATGCTGTCAATGTTGTAATTTCTTGATCTAAACAAGTTTGTAATCTTGAACAAGACACCGGGCTTGTTTTCTACTAGGACGGAAATTATTGACCACATGATACCTTCACTATGATGGTAAGATCATGTCCTTAAGTGATGTTCCTGGGGCAACAAATGGTAACACGTCTTCTTGTGGGTCGATTGGTATGTCTATGACTGTTGCAACATTGCTCTTTATTGCTGTCTGGACTGCCTTGCCAATCTCATCAAGTGTTGTGGCTCGTATTCCTTGTGCTCCATATGCTTCTGCTATTTTTACATAATCAGGACAGTTCTTGAGGTCTACCCCAATCATCCTCCTGTCATAAAATGTTCTCTGCCACTGGGCCACCATGCCAAGTGTGAAATTATTTAGCAAGAATACGATAACTGGAATGTCTTCTAGTACAGATACTGCAAGTGAGTTTTCTGTCATGTTGAAACTTCCTTCTCCTGCGATATCTAACACTGGGACATCTGGCTTGGCTGCCTTGGCACCTATTGCGGCTGGAAATCCCCAACCCATTGTTCCAAGTCCTGTAGAGCTGAAAAATGTACCAGGATGTATTACATCAAAGAATAATGATGCCCACATTTGGTGCTGTCCAACTTCTGTAGTGACAATTGACTGTGCTGGTAATACCTCTCTTAATTTTTTGAGAACCTTTGATGCTGCTAGTGGATGTGGATGTATCTTGAGATTTTCTCTATAGTAGTCCTTTGTTTCCTTTACTCTTTTTGCCCATGCACTCTCTCCATTTCGCTTGATTGCTTTTTGGATTAACATCTTGACCATTATTCGAAGTGATGTCTTTACATCTCCTACTACTGCAACATTTGTTGTCTGGTTCTTTCCTATCTCTGCAGGGTCTACGTCCATGTGGATGATCTTCAAGTTTCTTTCAAACTCTTCAAATGTTCCAACTGACCTGTCTGAAAATCTTGAACCACATGCTAGTACACAGTCTGCTTCTGTCATCAGCTTGTTTGCTTCTGCGTGTCCGTGCATTCCTATTGGTCCAAGTGAGAGAGGATGGTTCTCTGGGAACGATCCCTTTCCTTTGAAAGTAGTAACTACTGGAATCATGAGCAACTCTGCAATTGACTGGAGTTCTGCAAATGCGCTAGATATTATGACTCCTCCTCCTGCAAGAATTATTGGCCTTTCTGCAGACAAGAGCATCTCTGTTGCTCGCTCTATCTGTGTAATGTCTGGGTCAACCCATGGATGATATCCTCTAATTTTTACTTCGGTTGGAAAATGTACCTCTGCTTCATTTTGTTGTACATCTTTTGGAATGTCTATCAATACTGGTCCTGGTCTTCCAGTTGATGCAATGTAAAATGCCTTTTTTACTACCTCTGGAATTTCATTTGGAGTCATTGGCTGGAATGCATATTTTACAATAGGGTTTGTAATTCCGATGATATCACTTTCCTGAAATGCATCACGACCTATCATCTTGGATGGTACCTGGCCTGTGATTGCAATCATTGGTGCAGAATCTGCCTGGGCAGTTGCAATTCCTGTGACAATATTTGTTGCACCAGGACCTGATGTTGCAAAGCATACTCCTGGTCTTCTGCTTACTCTGCCAAAACCGTCTGCCATGCGCGAAGCTGATTGCTCGTGTCTTACAAGTATATGACGGATGTTGCTCTTGTAGAGCTCGTCATAGATTGGTAAGTTTGCACCTCCCGGTAACCCGAAGGCAATTTCCACGCCTTCTTTTTCCAAAGCGATCATCAAAGACCTAGCACCTGATATTTTTTCCATAATTTTCTATCTCCGAAAATGGCTGTATCTTACAGCACAAGCTCGACTGGCAACAAAATACTTGAAATGCTTGTCGAGTCTACTTTTGTCATACTTGTAATTTTTGCGTCTAAAATTATTAATAAATATATTGTTGGCAAAAAGTGCCTAAAACCGTCAAAAACTGGGTTTTATCAAGGTGCGTGGTATATAGGCATGAGATGGTTTGATACCCTGTCATAAGACTTAAACTAGATTTGCCTCAAGCAATACCGATTTTGAGCGACAAAGACGATATTCTTGATATTGTAACTACATTTTTCAATGCTGGAAAAACAAAGAATGTTGCACCATTGAGTGTTATTCAGCTAGATGATCCTAGGTTTTCTGCATACAGTGATGTGCCACCTTTTGATCTAAAAGATTTTGCAACCACTAGCGCACTTGAACAACTTCGATTTGTCAGCATCTCTGATTATGATTTTGAATTAAAAAATATGCGAGTGGATATATTTGAAAACTTTGCAATAGTGACTTTTAATGTGAAACAATCAGGTATGATTGTGGACAATTACAGTTTCAGAGGCCAACACATGACAATGGAGAGCAGGGCAACCTTTGTTCTTGGAAAATATGCCAAATGGAAGATTGTCCACCTACACTTGACTAAAATTTCAGAGTAGCTATTTTTTTGGTTTGCTCTTTGGAGCAGGCTTGCTTTTTTGAGGAGAGTCGTCTTTTAGTTTTTTGAAAATTTCATGTGCTTCTTTTGCTGTAGCTCTTTGGTGCACTATTGCTCTTACTGCCTTTATCATTGCTACTGGATGGTCATTTTGCCAAATGTTTCTTCCCATGTCAACTCCTGATGCGCCTGCATGTAATGCATCATGTGTCAAGTTGAATACATCCATCTCTGTTGCAAGTTTTGGACCGCCTGCAATTATTACTGGTACAGGGCATGATGTAACAACTTTTTCAAAGTTTTCACAATAGTATGTCTTGACTAGATGTGCGCCAAACTCTGCAGCCATCCTGCATGCCAGTGACAAGTATCTTGCATCTCGTTTTTCTAGTTCTTTCCCTACTGCTGTTACTGCAAGTACTGGTATTCCATATTCTTCACCTTCGTTGACAAGATTGCCTAGGCTGACAAGTGACTCGTGTTCATGAGTTGCTCCTACAAATATTGACATTGCAAGTGCTGATGCATTTAGTCTGATTGCTTCTTTTACCGAAGTTGTAATTTTTTCATTTGAGAGGTCTTTGCCAATAATGCTTGCCCCACCTGAGACTCGAAGCACTACTGGCACTGGAAAATTTGCATCAACAGATGTTCTTAGAACACCTCGTGTAAGCATGAGAGAATCGGCAAATGGTAATAGTGGGGCTATGGTCTTTCTTGGTACCTCAAGTCTTTCTGTTGGTCCGAGGAAGTAACCGTGGTCTACAGCCAGCATCACACCGCGTCTGTTTTGTGGTTTGATTATTTTTGCTAGTCTATTTTTGAGTCCCCAGTCCATAACATCATCGAAAAAATTTGCCTTAGTTAAGCGTTTCTGAATTTGTAATTATTATTTTCATGGAATCATTTCCTTGATGCGCATAATCCAAAGCTTTTGCAGAATCCAAAAGAGAAAACTTGTGCGTGATGAGTTTTTTCACGTTGATTGTTCCTTGTTCAATCAATCGAAATGCCTCGTTTGTGTCATTTTCAGAAGCAGCATAGCTTGGCGTGATGGTGATTTCTTTGGAATACACCTTGCTCATTTCAAGTGAGATCTTGACATCTTTTGTGGGAACTCCAAACATCATTACTGTACCGCCTTTTCTTACAAGATCGATTGCCTGAGAAATTGCATTGACACTTCCAGTTGAAACCATTGCAATGTCTACTCCGCGGTTCTGGGTCTTTGCAAGAATTTTTTGATATGCATCTGGGTCATCTGATCTTATCGTATCAGTTATGCCAAATCTTTTTGCAAAGCCCAATCTAAAATCATTAATGTCAAGACAAAATATGTTTTCAATTCCGTATGCCTTGCTTAGCATTAGATGCATGAGACCTGTTGGACCTGCACCCAAAATTGCAATTGAATCTCCTTTCTTGAATTTTATCTTGTTCCATGCTCTTATGCAGCATGCAAGGGGTTCAATCATTGCGGCCTCTTCAAAGGATACGTGGTCTGGCAGTTTTATGACTCCGCCATGTGATACGTTCCATTGGGGAACGATAAACTCTTCAGCTAGTCCACATGGTTCCAGATTTGTCTCCGAATATTTCTGACACATGGTCTCATTTCCGTGTGTACAAAAGTGACATGAATAGCATGGAACGTGATGATGAGTAAACACTCTGTCTCCCTTTTTAAAATTGGTAACACCATTGCCTACTTCAGAGACGATACCTGAAGGCTCGTGGCCAAGTCTCATGGAAGGCTGGCTGTATTTGCCATAAATTTTCTCAAGGTCTGACCCGCATACTCCACAGGCTTTCATGGAGACTAGGATCTCGCCACTGCCAACCTGTGGCCTTTCCACATTTTTTATCTGGACATCAGACGGTCCCAAAACATGTGCTGCCTTCATTATATCCATGAGACTTGGGTACAGTTTTATCTTTTCCGAAGTCTTGGGCGTGTAAAGATTTTAGAAATTAAAACAATGGTTTCATGCTGTAAATTAAATAGGACCTATTTCTGAGACACAACCATGGATTTGTGGCGCGATATTGAAACTGGTCCCAAAGTACCAGCAGTGATAAACGTTATAGTAGAAATTCCAAAAGGTTCACAGAACAAGTACGAGTATGACAAAAAGCACGGTGTCATAAAACTTGACAGAGTATTGTTTTCACCGTTTTTCTATCCTGGAGAATATGGAATAATTCCACAGACATTTGCAGAAGACGGGGACCCAATGGATGCAATTGTTCTTGTTACCAATCCCACATATCCTGGCGTTCTAATTGAATCACGTCCAATCGGAATGCTCCAGATGAAAGATGGTGGCGAGATGGATGACAAGATTTTATGTGTTGCAAAAGATGACGTACGATTTGAGAATGTAAACGACATATCAGATCTTCAAAAGCATGTAACAAAGGAGATTGGACACTTTTTTGCAACATACAAGCAGCTTGAAGGAAAGAAAGTTGAGGTGCTTGGATGGAAAAATGCTGCAAGTGCCAAAAAGGCAATATCTGCTGGAATAAAGCTATACCAAAAGACCTTCAAAAAGTAGACACCTGTTTAATTCTCTGATAAAAAAATCCAAACAAAAATGGTATTAACCCGTATTACAAATCAGATATATCATGAATGAAGGAGACAGTGCACCAGATTTTGAACTTGTATCCCATGATGGTAGTACCGTAAAACTTGGCTCATTTCAAGGCAAAAAAAATATCGTCTTGTGTTTTTACCCTAAAAACCACCTGTTTGCGTGCCCTTCAAAAAAAGTATTCCAGATGGCAGAGGCAACAATTGCTGCCTATCCAAAGATAAAAGAGCATGATGCTGAGCTCTTTGCAATCTCTGTAGATACTGTCCAGGATCAAAAAAAGTTTGTAGCAGAATATGGGGTACCATATAGTCACCTAAGTGATACTGCAAAAACTGTCTGTAAATCTTATGCTGGGCTCAACATTGCAGGACTTGCAAAAAGATCTACTTTTATCATTGACAAGAATGGCAAAGTCTCAAAAATTTTCAGAGACATCAGTCCGGAAAGACATGGCCAAGAAATAATTTCGTCACTGCAGAACTTGAAATAATTCGATCTTCACAGATTCAATATATTTTTAAAGATGTGAGTTAAGACTTGACTTGTGCTAGATTTAGTAGCCAAGAAAATTTTCCTTACTAAAGGTAAGGGTGTTCATGCTGATAGGCTGACAAGTTTTGAATATGCATTACGAGATGCGGGAATTGCCGGAACAAATTTGGTTTTGATCTCAAGTATATTTCCTCCTGGCTGTAAAGTGATTCCAAAAGCTGAAGGGCTGAAATTGATAAGGCCTGGTAG